>DATLPS010000048.1:0-37259 GCA_035535575.1 Candidatus Limnocylindria bacterium | reverse complement strand
ATCCATGCCAGAAAGGAGGTGCAGAATGTTTAGGCGCGCCATTCTGAAAGTCGTTAAAACGAACTACACACCAAGCGCTCCTTGGATGGTGCGCGTGCCGCCGCGTCTACAACGCATCGAAGGTGCGCGGAAAAAGTTCTTCGCAAAAGAGTCGATCGCAAAACCGTACGTCGAGCGGCTCGCGAAGCAGTTGAAGGCGCGGGAATATCTTTATTATTCGCTTGAACGCGTCTTCGCGTCTTGATAGACGAGAGAGCTTCTCCCCGGTGGCTAAGGTTGAAGGTTTATCATGGCGACGGACATTTGGACCGCCCTTGTCAAAGGCACGCTCGCTTTTGGCCATACCCGCGCGGCTGGGTTCGTCGGTGATGCCTTCAAAGACACCGGCTCTTTTGTAGCCGCGCTGGCGAACGATCCGGTGGCGCAGACACCGGACACGAAAAGCCGCTTCGAGACGCTGAAGCAGGACATCAAGGACGCGAAAGCGAGCGTCCAACCGGTCGTCGATGCGATCGAAAAACAAATCAAGGACGCGAAGGAGGCGATCGCCAAGATGGCAGTCGAGCTTGGCACCGACCCATTCACCATCGAAGCGGCGGCCCGCGCCGCGACCGAGCTGGCCTTCGTTCTCAAAGCCGTCGATGAAGCATTGCTCATTATCGCGGACAAAATTTCGCGCGACAAAAACAACGTCGTGCAACCAGCGATCAAGGAGGCGATCGCTGGCATGACCGAGCCGTGGAAACGCCCTTTCCGTAGTATTGGCGCGGGGACGAAAACCGCCTTCGACGATGTGGCGAAGCAGCTTCTCGACGTCAACAACGCGTCGCAAGGATTGGCCAATCTCGTGACCTTTGATCGCGCGCAAAGGCTTCTCAAGGTCTCCTTCGCGAAAGCCGCCAAAAAAACTTTCGGGCCTTTGAGCATCGAACAGACGGAGTTGTTCGCGTTCCTCAGCTACGAGAAGGACGCGGTTGTTGGGGTGAAGCTGAATACCAAGCTCTCGGCCGGATTGCGCTCGGATAAAATGGTCGAGAAAGTCATTCCCGGCGGAGCGGATCCGACAGCAGAGTCGTCACTTATCACGCTCGACTCGGATCGCGGTTTGTCTTTCGGCGAAGGCAAGAACCGGAAGCTCACTTTGCCGGTGCGCTTTTCCACGCCGGGTGTCGAGTTGCGGGAATTCGCGATCGGGCTGCCGGGCGACGAAGGTGAGGCGAAGGATCGGCTCGAGATCACTGGCACGATCGCCGGAAAAATCGGCGGCGTTCTCGGCGCGGTCGTCGAAGGCGCCGGCATCACCGTTCGCTGGCAGGATGGCGGCGCCGATCGTCTCTCGATCGAACCGCGTCTCCCGACCGGCTTGGGTGTGCGGATCGACGCGGGGATTGTTTCGGGCGGCGGCTTCATTCAGCGCATCGACAAGGAATACAGCGGCATCCTCGATCTCAAAGTCGGCGAAATTCGGATCACGGCGATTGCCATGCTCGTGACCGAGCCCTTCTCGTTCGTCACCCTGCTCGCGATCCATTTCGCGCCAGTCATTGAGCTGAGTTTCGGCTTCACCCTTAACGGGCTGGGCGGCTTGGTCGCCCTCAATCGCCGCATTGCCACTGATGAGTTGCGTAAAGGCATCCGCGACGGCACCGCCGCGACTTTGCTCTTTCCCGAAAAACCGATCGACGCGGCGAAGACGATCCTGGACAAAGTGCGCGCGGTCTTTCCGGCAGAGGAAGGCTCGTTCGCAGTCGGCCCGCTCGCCGAGCTTGGCTGGGGTTCGCAGGCCGGTTTTGTCATCGCCAAAGTCGGGATCATGCTCGGCCTCCCCGATCCAAAGATAATCCTCCTCGGCGCCGTGCAAGTCGGCGTTCCTTCGGCCCTCGTGGACGAGAAGCTGCGCATCGTGGATTTGCGCGCGGAAGTTTACGGCGAGTTCACGTCGGAATCGATCCTCTTCCTCGTCGGGCTCAACAACTCGAAGCTCGCGAGCATGCCGCTGAGCGGCGATCTCGGCCTTTTCATTCGTTGGGCGGGCGGCGCGGACTTTGCGCTCTCGGCTGGCGGCTTTTTCCCCGGCTTCCCCGCGCCTTCCGAGCTCGCTTCGATGCGACGGATCCGGATCAACCAATCGCCTGCGAAGTGGCTGGAAATTTACGTTGACGCCTACTTCGCGATCACCGCGAACTCGGTTCAATTGGGCGGCGGCTACCATTTGCACGCTGACGTGGGAGTGGCGGAAGGCTCGGCCTGGATAACTGTCGACGCGCTTTTAAAATGGGCGCCACGCTTTTACTTCGAGGTGCAGATCGACGCCGGGTTTGCGATCTCGGCCTTCGGCCACGATTTCGCTAACGTCGATTTCCACGGCACGCTCAAAGGCACGACGCCGTGGTACATTCATGGCAGCGCCACGATCGATGTCTGGTTTATCCCGACGGTGCATTTCGACATTGGGCCGTTCGAGTGGGGCGAACCCGATGTAACCCCTCAACCGCAGCTTTCGCCATTAAAAATCGTAGCCGACGCGCTCGGCGAGGATCGCGCCTGGACGCCGCAATTACCCGTTGGCACGGACATGCTCGCGCGCTTCATCCGTGACGAAGAAACACCACTGCTCGTCCACCCCCTCGGGATGCTCGAGGTCAAGCAATTGCTGGTGCCGCTGGAGACGAAGCTCGATCGCATCGGCTCCGCCAGGTTGACCGCGAACCGGGTGAGCCTCGACACGCCGATGGTGCAGAGCGAACCCGCGAGCGTGGCTTCGACGGCCCTCGATCAATTTGCCCCCGGCCACTTCCAGCAGCTCTCGGATGAAGCTCAACTCTCGACTCCGGCCTTCGTCACCATGCCTGCGGGAATGCGTCTTGCCGCAACTGAGGCGCCGATGAGTGGCCCGGCGACCAGTGTCGCCTACGAGTGGGACACCGGCTTCCCGCTGGAGGAGAAACTTGCTGGTAGCATCTTCCCGCACGCGGCGATCTTCAGCGACCGGCTGACGAGCTTGTCACTGCGCACAAATGCCGTTTCGGTCGCAAATCGGGTTAACCGCAATCCGTACATCGGAGATCCTGAACCGATCGAGTTGCGCGACTCCAGCCTGCGCGAGGTGCGGAAACGCACGGACCTCGCGGCGGTCGATGGTTTCGCCGAGGCGATGACTTTTACCGCCGCCACCGAAGTGCGCGATGCAGCTTCCGCGGAAGTCGAACTCCTGGCCTTGGGCGTTGCATGAAAACCACCCTCTTCGTCAAGGACGCTTTCGCACAAGCGCCGTCGATCGCTTACCAGCCCGAGAACATCCAGCTCGGCGAATACACCTTCCTGCCGTGGGTGCGCAGCGGCCTGGCCGCGACGGTCAGGAATCCTGCGGTGGGAAAATTGCGCGCCACAACCGGGGTGAGCGTGACGGTTCGGGACGACAAAGGCGGAAGCCAGACCGTATCGAAGGACCTGACTTTGCGCGGCCCGGGCGACATCCTTGGTCTTGAAGCGGCCCAAATTATCCGGCGCTATCCCCGGCCGGGCGCGATTGATGCGGAGGAAACTTTTCTTGCGCATATTGAGTTCGACCGCCCGGAGCTGCCGTGGCTCTTCACGCCGGTTGAACCCAAGGGAGCGAACAATGGCCGGCTCGATCCATGGCTCGTGCTCGTCGTAATCGAAGCGCGTCATGCGCGTTTCCTCGGGCCATCGTCGCCCGGACTTCCGGGCCGCGTTCTCACTCGTAAAGGGGAGCTGCAACCACTCACGGAATCGTGGGCCTTCGCGCACGCGCAAATTATCGGAAACAAGGAGGGCGCGCCGAGCGTCCCGGATCGTCTCACCTCGCAGTACGGCCCGGTAAATCTCTCGCGCATCCTTTGCCCACGGCGCTTGATCGTGGAAGGCCGGGAAAACGTCAGTTACGTCGCGTGCCTGGTGCCGGCTTACAATTGCGGTGTCCAAACCGGGCTCGGCCTTCCCGGCGGGACACTCGATCGCGCATGGGAACGGATCGCAGGGGACGACAACGAAGAGATCATTCTGCCGTTTTACGATCAGTGGAGTTTTACAGTCGGTCTTCACGGCGACTTCGAGAGTCTCGCCAGTAAAATCCAGCCCATTCCCGCGCCATGGGAAATCGGACGTCGCATCATCGACACCCACATTCCGGGCGGTGAAATCAAGGAACTTGCGCCCGAGGAGCCGGGCCGGATGCAAGTCTTGAAGTGCGCCCTTTTTTCAACCCATAAAGCGCCCGACGGATCGCCATCGGAGAGTGAGCAATGGTCGCTCGAGAAGCGCGGCGAACTGTGCGAGAAGCTCAATCATCCCGCCGAAGTCGCAGGCGATTCGGCGTTTTCAGAGGAAAAGTTGCCGCGCGTCGGTCCCCGGATTTACGCACAATTCCAGCGCGGCGAGCGGCGCGTAAATGTGGGCGACGCGGATTGGTTCGAGCAGTTGAACTCGAACCCCATGCAGCGCATCGTCGCCGGCCTCGGCACTCGCGTAGTGCAGAAGGACCAGGAGGCGCTCATGCAAGCTGCGTGGGCGCAAGTGGGGAAAGTGGATGAGGCAAATCGCGCGCTGCGTCTCATGCAATACGCGCGCTTCATCGGCGAGGCGCTGCACCGCAAGCTCGCGACACTGCCCATCGGTACGCTCGCGCAAGTCACGCGCGGCTTGCAGGGAAAAATCCAGCTCGGTGGCGCCGGTCTCACTATTGCGGGAGACGTTGCGCGCAGCCGCGTGCCGCCTTCCGCACTGAGCGGCGCTTTTCGCCGCGCGGCGCGCGCGAGCGGCCCGATCGCGCGGCGCCTGCGCGACGGTGTTGCCCTGCAATCGATCGTCGCACGCGACGGCGTCTTTAGGGACTTTCGCCGGCTCGCGCTAGAGCCGGATGGCATTAGCGGTCTTTCCGAACAATCGCTCCGGGCGATTCCGGCTGACGCGATCTCCCGCGTGCTTGAGGTCGCGCCGGATCGAGCGCACGCGGCATTGCGTGAACGTCTCGCGCCTTTGCGTGAGCAGCCGTCGGTCGCGGATCAAGTGTTGGCCCCGCGCGCGAGCTGGCGCTTTGCGAAAGGCACGGTCGACCTTGGAAAAGTCCAGGCCGAGCGCGCGCTCCGCATTCTGGAAGAAGCGATGCCTGTGCGCGCCAGGCGCGACCCGGACCGGGCGGAGGCGATCGGCAATTTGCTCGCTGGTCTCGCCTCGACTGCGACGCCCAAAGTCGCGCGCCGCGCCGGCGTCCTAACGCGGCGCATTACGCGCGCGCTCCCGCCCGCCGCACCACCGATCACACAAATCGCTCCCGGGCGCCTCGTGCCGGGCGGCTTCGTTTTTGGTTCGGCGCAACGCGCTTCACTCGCTGTTACTCCAGCGCGCGCGCGGCCCGTGGCCAATGCGCGACTGCGGACCAACACCACCACCGCGATCGAGCTTTCCCTGGCGGGCGCGCAAAAAATTTCGACCAGCCAGCTCGCCGATCGTCTTTCAGAAATCTTCCAGGGTGCGAGCCTGATCGATCTCCCCGCTCCGCCCGAACGTCCGGCGCCGGCGATTGCGCGCGTCAGCCTGCTCGCTGCAATCGAACCGAAAGTTACGGTCTCACGTTACGCCGCCGCGCGGATCGGTGTTTTCCCAAGATGGCTCGATCCTGCTTGGTTCGGAGATGGCCTCGTGCAGCCAATCATGTATGCGCCTGAGATCAGGCGACCCATGTATGAGGCGCTCGGCGAATACGACCGGGATTGGCTCGTTCCCGGCCTCGGCACGATCGCGGCGACCGACTTCCTGACGCTGCTCTCGACCAATGCCGCATTCACCGAAGCATTCCTCATCGGCATGAGCGATGAATTCGGCCGCGAGTTGCTCTGGCGCGAGTATCCGACCGATCAGCGCGGCACCTACTTCAAGCGCTTTTGGATCGATAACGCCGACGAGCTGGCCACACCGATCCATCGCTTCGCGAAGACGCCGCTCGGTTTGCACCTCTCGGGCGGCAGCAAGGATCACGTAGTTCTCGTCATCCGCGCCGAGCTTTTCCACCGTTATCCAGACGCGATCGTCTCGGCGATGCTCCAGGAGCCCGGGAGCAAGCCGCCGACTTTTGTGGATCCGGCTGCACCGTCGGCGAAGAGCGGGCACATTTTTTTTCACGGCCATCTCGCGCCTGATTATGTGCTGGTCGGGTTCGATCTCACCGTCGATCAAGTCAAAGCCGGCGGCTGGTGGTTCGTCATTTCCGAACATCCGACCGCACCACGCTTTGGTCTCGACGAGCCGGATGAAAAGAAGCCTCCGTCCATCGAGGACCGCAACAAATTCGATTGGGACGACGTTGTCCTCACTGCCGATAAGCGTTTCCTGCTCTTCAGCACCGCGCTCGACGGCCGCCCGGTTGCGATCAAAGAGACCGGCGGCGAGACGATGCCATGGCCGCCGGCGAATAGCGCGATGGTCGCGCGCGCTCTTCTCCAAAATCCGTTTCGCGCGGCCTTCGACGGCAAGAAAATGCTCGATCCAATTTCCTGACATGGCCACTGGCGATCTCAAATTTCTTCGTTCCGTGCAACGCGAGACCAAAGCCGCGCAGAAACAGCAGGCCAGCCTGCGCAGCGCCCTGACGAGTGTGAACGCCGAGATTGCGGAGCTGGAAAACAGCGCCAGAGAATTGGAAGCGCGGGGCGATCGCGAATCTGCCAAGGCGGTCCGGAAAAAAATCAAAAACGCCGAGGAGCGCCGGCGTGATCACGCCGAAGAAATTATCGGCGCGGAGGAGCGAGTCCGTGAAATCCTCGGTCGTCTGGGGGACCGTCTCGATCCATGCGATGCCGATCCCACGGTGCCGCTTGTGCTTTTGCCGGTACGCCTCGAAACTCGCTACACCGAGGATGGCGCCGCATTGCGCATCCGCATTTTTCCCGACGACATCCACGTCGATCAACTCGATCGCGGCCTGAGCAAAGAAGAGATCGCTGCGGGGGTCGCCTATTGGGCCGCGGCAGCCGCCAGCCACGAAGCCGCCGATGCCGCCTGGACTACTCTCACGGCAACGGTGCACGAAGACCGTGCCGCCTGGGTCGCGTTCGCGCTCACTCCGACGAATTTCGCGGCATGGGAGCAAGGCGTGGCGCCTGAGTTCCCCGACATCGAACCCCGCTCGCGCCGAGCCGCTGTCGCACGATTGCTGCCGGATCGCTTCGTTGCCATTGCCGAGCAAAGCCAATCGCGCAACGCCGCCGTCGGCGCCGTCATCGCTCCCGAGATCGTCGTTGGTATTCTCGCCGATGACGGCTCGGAATTCATCGACGTGAACGACGTGAAAGCGCTACCGGGGGGCGAATGGATGTTCGATTACAATCGTGCGCTCGAGGCTGGGCTTGCCATCACGCTTCCCCTGCGGCAGCCCGGCGCGCGGATCGATCGCCTCTATGTCGTCGGCGTGCGGGCGAGCCTCGCGCAGGCCGAAAGCGCCCGAGCCCTTGAAGACTTGCTTCACGCGCATCGCTTCGGGCGTGGCCTCGCTTTTGTCCCGCAGGGAACGCCGAGTAACAACACGGAGAAAAACCGCTCTGCCTGGCAGAGCCACGCTGAGCCCACTCGCCTTCCCAACCCGACCGGCGCTCCGCCCGCGCCGGGGAGCAACGCGGAAATTCTCGCGGCCGCGCTCGGCGTCGCCCCGGCGACTTTCGACGGCATCCTGCATTCCACCGAGCGCGAGCAACCGCTCGCGCGCGCCATGAACACCGCGCTGTGGGCTCCGAGTTGGGGCAAATTTCTCGAGCGACTTGCCGAGCCTGATATCCTCGATCGCAAGTTCGTCATTCCTGATGAGGGGCGCGAGGCGGCGCGGGATTTCTTTCGCAACTCGGTGCGCGGCCGCGGCCCGCTCCCCGCCATCCGGGTGGGCAATCAGCCGTACGGAATCCTGCCCGTCTCATCGCTGAATGAGAACAGCTGGAAAAAGGACGCAGGTGACCAATTGCAATCCGGGCTGCTGCCGATCCTCCAACGTCTGCGGGTACTTTGGGCCGCTGCCGCGGAGGAACTCCCGCGAGTCGGTGGCAGCGTGACTGCGGATCAAACATTCCTCGACATTCTCGGCACGACTGCGACCGCGGCAGGCCTGCGCGTGCGGACCGTCGTTTCCGATGACGCGACCCACCTCGTGCCGCTCACGCGAAGCGTCGGACCGGAAGAGGCGGCACTCCACAAATTAATCTACGCCGTCGCTGGTCTGGAACGGTCTTTCCGCTCCCTCGGCTCGCTCGAATCGGGTCCGGGACACTCTTTGCCCTTCCCGATGGTTCACCAAAGCGATCCGGCATTCATCGATGCGCTCTTGAACGAAAGGACGCCCACCGTCCGCAGTATTCTGCAGGCGCTGCTCGAACTTTCGTGGGAGTCCGCCAAGAGCGAGATCGATAGTGCCACGCCGAAGGCGCATTTTTCGGAAGCGGTTAAGCTTGCGAGCACCATCCCCGCGGCGCAGCGCGAGCAGTTGACTGCCTTATCCGCACGCGCGGGGACAGCGTCGCCGGCCGAGCTCCACGCCGCAGCCGATGCAATCGCCGGTGTCGTCGGCGAATCGGGGAAGGCAAAGTTGGGGCAATATGCGCCGCTTGTCTCCCACCCGATCTCCTTTGCGGAACTTGCTTCGTCGAGCACGATCGGGGAGGCGCGCGCCGATCTCGCCGGCTTCGGTTTGGGCATGTGGGCGCGCACGAGCGCGCGGCAGGCTGAAGTGCGCGAAGCGCTTAAGGCTTTGCAAGGCACGACCATCGAGGAACGACAAATTCTTTTCGGCGAAACACTCGACCTCGCTTCGCATCGGCTCGATGCCTGGCTGACCGCTTTCGTCGAGCGACGGCGGGTGGCTTTACGCGCCGCCAAACCGAATGGCCTCACGATCGGAGCGTTTGGTTGGGTCGAGAATCTCGAACGCGGCCGGCGCGGGCAAAACAACGGCGGTTACATTCATGGGCCGACTCTTGATCATGCCAAGACTGCGGGCGTGCTGCGGAGCGCGCATCTTTCCCACAACACTGGACCAGATCCGACCGGCGCCTTCGCGATCGATCTCTCAAGCGCCCGCGTTCGCGCCGCCTTGCACCTCGCCGACGGCATGCGGCAGGGCCAGCCGCTCGGCGCGATCCTTGGCTATCGCCTTGAACGCCGGCTGCACGAAGAGCATCTCGATCGTTTCATCCTAACCTTGCGCGGTCTCGCGCCACTCATCGGCGGCAACCTCACTGACCGGCATGACACCGTGCAGGCCGAAGCGCAGGAAACGATCGCCGCAAATAATGTCCTCGACGGCGTGCGTCTGCTCGACCGCTACAACAGCGGCGACGCCGCGCGTCGCGAGATCGAGTTGGCGTTGCGTAATCCGCCGGCCAGTAATGACTTCATTAACCCGGGCGATTGGCCGACTTTCAACGACGCCGAGTGGGCGGGCATTTGGGCGAAAACTGAAACTCTCATCCGCGAAATGGAAGCCGACTGCGACGCGACGGCTGATCTGCTGCTTGCGGAGTCCGTCCATCAGATCATTCGGGGCAACACCGCCCGCGCCTCCGCCGCGCTCAATGCTGCGAGCAGTGGCGACAGCCCGCCTCCGGACCCGGAGATCATTCGCACTCCTACGCAAGGAGTTCCTTTTACGCATCGACTGTTGCTCGTTGCGCCTGGCCCAGGACCGTCATGGAATTCAGCCCGCCCACGCGCGCTCGCGGAACCGGCGCTCGAGGCTTGGGCCGCCGCGCGTCTTGGCCCACCGGATGAAATCGTGGTCGCGGGTGAATTGACTTTTGCCGACACCGGCCTCTGCGCGCTCGATGTGATTTACGAATCGGCCGATCGACGCCGGCTCGAACAGCGAGTGCGCGCGGCCTTGACGCAATTGGCGATAGAAACATCGCTCGACCAAGCTTTCGAGGACGCGCGCGAGCTCGCGGCGGCCTGGCGCGCTGTGCTCGTGAGCGCGCGACCGGCACGACCGAGCGATCTCGGTCGCCCGAACGATCCAATCGTGCGTACGGTTTCCGCCGCCGCTCTCGACGCTGTCAAAGGGCGCGCCGAAACTGCGCGCGGCGGTCTGGCCGCGCGGCAGCAGGCGCTTGCCGATGCGCTAGCCCCGGGGGAGGGTGTCGTGCTCGACCCAGTGGAAGTTGCCATCGCTCTGGAAGGGCTGGGCGCGTATGGCGTGGTGCAGCCGATGATCGAAGGCGAAAACTTCGCCGCGCTCGCCAAAGTCGCCTCCGCCGACGCCCAACGACGTCTCCAATTAGCCGATGACGCGCTCGCCGGGAATTTCGATCTGGCGGCAGCCGAAACCGTCAGTCAGGCGATCTTCGGCGATGGATTCTGGATGATCCCCGCAATCGATCCACCAGCGGAGGGTGATCTCTTCGCTTTCTCGCTAGCCGCTCCGCCCGCGACAAAGCCACCGCGTGCTGAAATCCGCCGGTTTCTTCGCGACATCGGTTCGGTGCGCGAGACCGTTTCGCGAGTGAGCGAAGCGCTCCTGCTCGGCGACGCGCTTGCGCGGCACGCCACTTGGCGGGTGGCGCAACTCTGCGCCGAAGCCGCTCCCTGGACCGGTGGGGCGTGGGATATCGCGCAACCCACTCCGCGGGAGCCGGTGACAAATATCGTCTTTGACTCGCCTAACGAATTCGATCCGGCACAGCCGATCGTGGCTTTGACGCTCGATCAATGGAGCGACTCCGTGCCGCTGCGAGCAAAGGTCGGCAAGGAAAAGAAGGCGCCCATTGCGGAGCGCCGTACCACTGGTCTCACTCTCAACGCGGCCGCTGCTTCCGCCTGTGCCCCGCAAGCGATCCTGCTCGCCATTTCGCCGGATGGCCGGCGCTGGACTACCGAGACGGTGGTCGCATTGCTGCGCGAAACGTTTGATCTCGCGAAGATGCGCGGCGTCCATTATGAAAAGACGTTTGGGGTCGCCGGAGTGCTCCCCGCGCTCTACGCCCGGAATGTCTCTTTGCAGGGAGAGAAGTCGATCGATCCACGTTTTCTCCGTGACCACGCAGACCTGCAAGCGGCTCTCGCTTATGTAAAGGAGCAACCATGAGCGGCGGGGGCGAATTCGTCAGAGTTAACGAGATCGATCGGTCCTTTGAGGCAGTTTTCCTCGAGTCTCTCGCCTGGACTCGACTCGAACCGCAGTCCATTTCCGGTGACCCCGAGCCCGGCTTGGAAGCCCGCATCCACGACCCGCTTTGGCTTCTCGCGCGGCAGTGGCAGTTGGCGGAATTCGAGGGCGAAGATGTCGGGACTCCGTTAATAGTGCACGTGAAAACGACTGAGCTGCCGGTCACGGCCTGGCAGCCTGGCGACCCGGTAAGCGATCGTCCCGCGCGCGCCATCACCTCGGGAGTGCCACTCGATCCGTTGGTGGAGAGTGAGCCGCCGATCAAGGAAATCGGCCTGCGCCAGCGCGCCGAAGCCGGCGCGTATCTCGTCGAGTTGCTTGGCGATGCCGGCTTCGACGGACGCGCGGATCTAGTTGCCGCGTGTCCTTTGCCGGTCGAAAAACATCCGAAGTCGGTGCCGTCGAATTTTCGATTGATCGCGACCGCCACACCAGATGGAGTGGCCGCGGCGGAACAGCTCGAAGGCGGTGCCCCTTCCTGGCTCGCCGGTGCGACTGCCAAGGCGCGAGATGCGGCCAGTGTTTGGCTGGAGTGGTTTCGCGCGAATGTTTTGCGAATCCCGCGCGAATCGGCTGATGACTCCTGGATTCCCGAGCGCCTTGAGTATCACTTCAGTGTGCGCGCCGGTCGGGGCGAGGATCAACGCGTGTTGCGGGCACCCTTGCACGAAGGTGGCGAGATTGACTGGTTCACCTTCGACGTGGATCCTGAGGCCCGACTTTTCCTCAACGAGGAAGAAGACGTCGCGGCTGGTGAAGGCGAGCTTAATGTCATGGCGACGCCGTTGCGCTTCGTCGGCATGCCCTCAGATCGCTACTGGCAGTTTGAAGACGGCCAGGTAAACCTCGGCCGGCTCGACGCGCAGCCGCATGATCTCGCACGTCTCTGCGTGGCCGAGTTCGGCATGATCTACGGGAACGACTGGCTGGTCGTGCCGGTGAACGTGGCCGCCGGCTCTCTCACCACTGTTACCGAGGTCGCCTATACGGATACCTTCGGCGAGCGGATGACAATCCCGCGGGCAGAGAACGCGAATCTTGCCGGGAGCTTTTGTATGTTTGAAATGTCGGTGCGGGGCGCCGAGAGCAGGACAGTACCCGGTTTGCTCGTGGCGCCGACGGCACTCGGTACGCTCGAAGGTCGTGCGCTCGAAGAAGTGCTTTTTCTCCGCGATGAAATGGCGAACATGGCGTGGGCCGTGGAACGTGTCGTGCAAAGCCGCAGCGGCGATCCGCGTTCGCGGCGTGACGAAGAACGTCCTTTCAACAAGGTGGAGAACGTGTTGGACAAGGCTGAACTGCAATACCTCCTCCAGACGCAAGTTCCGCGACATTGGATTCCGATGGTCCCCATCGCCACTGGCATCGGCACGATCGCTTTGCGCAAAGGCACGATGGCCGACGAAGACCTGTCCTTAGGCGTCCTCCTCGACCACACGCCGCTCACCATTCGGGACGAAGAAATCCCGCGCGAAGGTGTGCAAGTGCGGCGCGTTCCGGCTTTGGCGCGCGATGCCACCGGACGATATCTCCGCTGGATTGCCCGTCGGGCGCGCATCGGGCGCGGGGAAGGCTCGAGCGGCTTGGCCTACGACGGCGCTTACCTTCCGTCACCAAAATAACGACGCGCTTTCGTTCGCGCTTCAATTCAGACGATTTGTTGCGCGCGCCGCTTTGATAAGGCTGTGCCGCGGGAGACTATGCTTCCGCCGCGAACTTCCCCAGCACTGACTCCCAGTTTGCGGTTTGGAGTGAGTGATCATCTGCACCCGCCTCGCGTGCTCTCAGTTGTTCCGGCCCCACACTACCTCTCGGAAACCGGGGCTCAGATGATCGCGCGTGCAATTGAATTTCACTGTCGCCGGGCTTGAACAAGCGTAGCGCAAACTCATCATACATGAACTCGCTTCGATTTTATCACTCGCTGCGCGCCGTAAAGGTCTTGGTCGCTGCGCTGCGCTCCACCTTAACTGTGCTCGCTTCGCCGATGGGAGGTCTCTATCAGTTCACGTTGGAAGAGCAGTTGTTGAATTCCCAACAGCTCATGTGGCCAGTCTACTCACCCCAGCCTTAGCGTCGCATGTCTTGGGATACTGCCAAATACTGCCATTATCGTCGGATTTCGGGGGATATTGAAGGTTGCGAAGGGCCGCCGAAGTCCCTAACCCACCTATGAAACTATGACAAACTCCCGATTCCTCGCGGGGTTTGTAATCAGCAGGTCGTCGGTTCGAATTTGACTGCCGGCTCATCTCAATTTCGATTTCGGATTGATCAAGCTGCGGCGGTCTCGCCGACACGCAGGCGCATGCCCATTACGCGATTCGATCGCGCTTTGTAGGTAGCCGGGCGAATCCAAGTCGCGCGGCCGGGGAAGATCGACATTTACGATCTTCTGAATGGTTGCCGGACGATTGATCATCACCAGCATGCGATCGGCGAATTGAATTGCTTGTCGATATCGCGCGTGCCGCGCGCGATCTCGAACAAATCGAGACGGGATCGTTAGGGTGAAGGATCAGCGGCAATCTTGCCGGTCAAGTGCAGATGTTCGAGAATCTCGCTGCGCAGGCAGAGGAATGACTCGCTGGTGCGATCGCGCGGACGCGCAAGGTCGATGTCGATCTTGCGATCGATGCGCCCGGGCGCCGGGGTCATGATGAGGATACGATCGCTCATGTAGATCGCTTCATCGATGTCATGGGTGACGAGAAGTATCGTGGTGCGGCGATTTTCCCACAGGCGCAATACTTCATCCTGCATGCGCATGCGGGTAAAAGCGTCGAGCGCGCCGAGTGGTTCATCGAGCAGAAGCACTTTGGGATGGTTAATCAGCGCGCGTGCGAGTGCGACGCGCTGCGACATGCCGCCCGATAGATGATGGGGATAGGCGCTGGCGAACGCTTCCAAGCCGACCAAGCGCATGAAATCATCTACTTCGTGGCGCTTTTCGTGGAGAACGCCGCGTGCAACCAGGCCCGCTTCGATATTGCGACGTACGGTTAACCACGGAAACAGATTTGGATCTTGAAAAACAAGACCGCGCTCGGCGCTCGGCCCAACAATTCTCTGTTCGCCTACCATTAGTTCGCCGGCATCAGGAACATCGAGACCGGCGATGAGTCGAAGCAATGTGGATTTTCCGCAACCGCTCGGTCCGACTAGCGACACGAGCTCGCCAGCGGCGATAGAAAACGAAATGGCGTCGAGCACGAGGCGAGTTGTGCCCGGCGCGTCCGGGACCTCAAAACTTTTGCGCATATTGTGAACGCGAAGCGCTGACGCGGCTGCGACATTCGTCATTACCATTTGATCGTTCCCTTCTGCCAAACAAGTACTCGATCGCGCAGTTTGAACAGCAACGTCATGACGGTCGAGAAGAACGCCGCCATAATGACAAGTGCGGCATAGACTTTGCCGTATTCAGCCCAGCCTTGCGCCCAGCTCACGTACCAGCCAAGCCCGGATTTCACCCCGACGGATTCCGCCACCACTAACGTGAGAAAAGACGCGCCGAGTCCCATGAACAAACCTATAAAAATGTTCGGAACCGCTGCCGGAATGGCCACCCGAAAAATAAGATAAGTGCGTCCGGCACCGAGAGTGCGAGCAACGTCAAGGTAGGACGCGCGAGTATTGGAAATGCCGGACGCGGTTAACATGGTGACCGGGAACCAAACCGCGAGCGCGATTAATCCGGCCGCGGAGACGATTCCCGAAGGCGACACTACCATCGCAAGAGGGATCCATGCTGTGGCTGGAATCGGCCCCACAACTTTGAGCAGCGGCATTCCCCAATAGCGCACCGAAGTCGACCAGCCGATGCACACCCCGCTGACAAGTCCGACGATCACGCCGAGCGTGTACCCGCTCAAGAGCAAGGCGAGCGAGTGCCAGGTGCTATCGAGCAAAAGCGCGCGATCGCTGATCAAACTACGTAACACCGTAGCGGGTCCCGGAAAGTACGGCAGCGGAAGCAAGTGAAATCCCAACGTGATCACGTCCCAAACACCAATTAGCAGGATTGCGGCCGTAAAAATGGGCCACATGTGCCGCATCCATTGGCATAACGTAGTCCAGAAACGTTGCGCGATTGCGAGCACAATCGAGACGCCGACAATTTCCCAAAACAGCAACATGTACGAATGTGTCTCGAGCGGCGGCGCCTTCTTTGAAAACAGCAAGTGAATTCCGAATGTAATTAAACTTGCGACAGGAACAGCCAGCTGCATCGGCCAAGGCAATGGCGATTTGCCCTCAAGCCGATCCCCGCCGCTATTCTTCAGCTGTGTTCGCACGAAAGTTAACTGCGTTCGCGCGGCGGCTGGGGTTACTGCTTAGCAGCCATCGCATTTGTCTCGCGGCACGGAGCGTCAGGGTCGGCCAGATTCGGAGGGTCTTGGTCCGGCTGATCGAACATTTTTCTTCGGCAGCACGAATCTCCCGTGTCTTGCCGGACTAACTCCGCGATTAGCCGGATGTCGTCGTCGGGTGAAACCTGTCCTCCGGCGACCTTTTCTACCTCCAAGGTCTTAATCCATTCGTCGGTAACGCCGTCGAGATGCATGAAGGCGCGTTTGGCGAGCGCTTCAGTATCGGTCTCAGGAGAAAGCATTTTGGCGACTTTCATCTCCCGGCCGGCAGTGTGAACCGACTCCTCAGCCATGTGGACGCTTGGTATATAGCGCAATCGCGCGAGGGCAGCAGTGTTTAATTCGGGCGTCGAGGCGAGATATTTTTTCTCCACCGCCATGACCGCAGCAGCCCTCGGATTGGTTTCGACCCATTTGGCGCCTTTCAAGAGAGCACGCGTTGCTCTGGCCGCGGTGTCGGGATTGGCGTCCACCCATTTGCCATTCGCAATCACCTCGCAGCAATACTCGTCTTTGTAAGGCGCATCCATTATCTGATCGGCGATGTTTCTTACTTTCCCCTCCGCAATTAGCAGGCTCCCGATTGGTTCAGCGTTGCAGACGGCGTCCACTTCGCCTTTGTCGATCGCCAGACCTAATTCACCTGCCGGATAAACTTTCCAAGTGATATCTTTCCCGGCATCGATCCCGTGCGTTCCGAAGACACGATTTGCGAAAACGAAGGGGGGCGTGCCCATTCCTGGCACACCGATTCGCTTTCCCTTCAGATCCTCAATCGTATGAATATTCGTTTTCACGCCCGCCTGGACGCGCAGACATCCGCGGTGGATTCCGGCGAGAAATCGTACATCTAAACCCTGTTCGATCGGCTTGAGGAAGTACATCACGAGATGGTGAGTTATGTCGTAGCTGCCAAGCGCCAGTGCGTCTTTATAAGTTGCCCAATTGCATTTCACCAGTTCGGGCTCGAGTCCCTCTTCCCTGAAAAACCCCTTCTCGTAAGCGGCGTAAATCGGGGCCTCGCAGGTCAGACCGATGTAACCGACACGGACTTTGTTTGAATTCCGAACGGTGGAACCGGACTTTCTATTGCAGCCCGCCATCAGCAGAACGGCCAGCGAAAGGGCGGTGATAAGCTTTGAAGTCAATGTCTTCCTTTCAGAGGTTTTGAAAATAGCCCGATAAGTTTTGCCTATGGAAGCAGAATCTTGGCCCGCAATCAACCTCGAACGCTTTCGGGGTCAAGCTCCTGATTGCATTTGGGGGGCTCGCCACACAATATTCCTTTTCCATGACGGAGCCTTTGGACATCCGCCACCTCCGCTATTTTCTTGCGGTCGCCGAGGCAGGGAGCTTCAGCCGGGCGGCTGATCGGCTCGGAATTTCGCAACCGAGTGTGTCACAGCAAATGCGGGATTTGGAAGCGGGTCTTCGCGTGCCGCTGTTTCAGCGTCGTGGGAAGCGGATTTTGCTTACCCCACGGGGTCTAATTTTCCAAGAGCACGCCCGCGCGGTCCTTCATCAGTTGGAGAATTTTCTCCAGGAACTGCACAGCGAACCTGGAGAATTACGCGGCGCATTGCATTTGGGTGTTATCCCGGTGCTGAATGTGCCGCTCGTCCCGCAACTCCTCGGCTCTTTTACCGCCGATCATCCAGCGATCAGCATCACGGTTGAAGAAATCTCTTCCACCGAAATCGAGACCGCACTCGAAGAAGGCCGGATGGACGTTGGCCTGGGTTTTCTGACCCGCCACTCTCCAAACTTGCGCTACGAACGTCTCTGCACCGATGAATTCACCTTGATCGTTGCCCAAAAGCACCCATGGGCGAATCGGCGGATGGTTCATTTTTCAAAGTTGCACCAGCAACGCCTGCTCCAGCTGCCGGACACGTTTGTGATGCGCAGGATGACGGATGAAATTTGTCGAAAGCATCAGGTCCGTCCCCACGTGATTGCTGAGATCAATGCTATTGAAACTCTTCTGCGCTCACTTGGTCCATTGCGAGCCGCCGCCTTGATGCCAAAGATCGCATTGCGCGGCCGAGAAAATCTGAAATTGAGGGCCATCCGTTTGCAGGGGAAGAAGCTCGGGGTGGATATCGGCCTGCTGCGACTCAGCGATTCAGCAGCAAACAGCGCAGTCGCCGCATTCACGAGCCTCGCCAAAGCGACTGTTCCGAAAATGGTCAAGCGCTAAACGCGCAGTGGCATTGTCGAAGCCGAATAGTGAGCCCGCTCGCGCCGCCTTCAATCATTTGTGTTGAGCAGAACCGGGCCGTTCTCAGCGAATATCGGGGTGGCGGAGGTAGAGCGCCATGCCGCCCATATCAATAACTGCAAAATTTGATGAAAGATACTCGGCACCCAGAACACCCGCATTCGATTCGGCCGCAGATTTCGAGAGCAGTATGTCACCCGACACATGAGCTACTACCACCTCGGTATTCGCAAGTTTGAAATTGCCGATCGCCAGCTCTTTCACGCCTGTGCGATTTACTCCTTCAACCGAGCCGCCAGCGCCAGCAGAGCCGAACCCAGCCAAAGCGGTGACACCAGCGCCAGATCGCACTGCCACTTGCGTGTCGATGAGTGTATTCGCTGAGCCAGTATCCACGATGAATCGAGTCGCATGTCCATTGAGCGCTCCTTCAACGTCGAAATGATGGTTAGCATTGAGCCGTATTGGGATTCTCGTAAATCCGCGGTCCGCCAGGAAACCAGCAAGATTTTGGCTCACCGCGGAACTGCGTCCGTTTGGATTCACATAGAGCATCTGGCGAGTGCAATCGACGATCATCCCGAACTTCACCATTTCGTTTGCGCCAAAGAGTCCATTGATATGTGCCAGAGCCTTGGAATCGGCAATATGCGATCCTGTAGCGGGACCACTGCGGTCTCGGTTGAACCCGGAAAAATCTGCGATCGCCACCGGTACGTTTGTCAGCGTGCAATTGCCCATTGCGATGCTTTTTACTTTGCTGGTGCCAAAGCGTTCCCAGCTCCGGCCAAACAAACCACCCACGTTCGCGCCAGTCTTTTCCACAGTCAGACCAAATGTATTTACGCTGTTGGCGTCAATGGCTGTGTTAGGCGATCCAGTGTCGATCATCAGCGCAGCTGTCCGATTGTTGATGGAGACAGGAACAAACAAATGATTGCCAAAGCGTCGCTCCAGTTTTGCACCGGCAAGGCCTTGTTTGGAAAGAAACCCGGCTAGCGTGCCACTACCTTGTTGTGATTGCGCGCAAAACGGCGTCAGTGGCGCCAGCGAAAGAATTGCGAGGAACAGTTTTTTCATGAGATGAATTGCTGAGAATGCGAAGCCCAAAATTTTCGAAATCCGCAAATCGCGGTCAAGAAACTTTCGATGGCGATTGCCATCGGAAGAGCGAGGCGAAATTTCTGAGGTTGCTCGCATTCTTTGTTGCGCTCGCACTGGCCACGAGTGCTTTGGCCCAACAGAAATCCGAGGCGATTCCGCACGACACCGGCAGCGATGTGCTGTGGAAAAAGCTCGAGATGCGGGTTGAAGAAATATCTGCGCGGCTCGATGGCGTAATGGGCGTAGCAATTCTTGATCTCACGGATGGTCGGATTCTTTTGCAGAATGCCGATCGCGTTTTTCCCGCTGCGAGCTCGATCAAAGTGGCGATTCTGCTGGAATTGTACCATCAGGACGAGGAAGCTCGCACTGGAGCTAAAGGGAAAGCGAAGTTGAATGACATTTACACCTTCGATCCCAAAGATTTGGTCGAAGACAGCCGGATCATGGCTGGTCTCACTCCCCGTGTGACGCGCGTAACAAACCGCGACCTCGCTCAATTCATGGTCGCCGTGAGCGATAACGCCGCTGCCAATATACTTTACGACCGCGTAGGCAGAGACAAGGTAAACGCAATGCTGCGCGGTCTGGGATTGTCGAAAACTATGTTGCGTCGAAAAATGATGGACATCGCAGCCGCTCGACGCGGCGATGAAAATGTTGCCACTCCGCAGGAAATGGTTCGGCTACTTGAAGCTATCTACAAATCGAAAGTGCTAAACAAGGAAACTACTGCGGCGTTCATCAAACAGCTATCGACAAAGAAGGACAGTTATATACCACGCTACCTGCCCGACGGCGTCCGAGCCGCTAACAAGCCTGGGGAGTTGGAAGCTGTGCGGAATGATTCAGGTATCGTTTATCCGCAGAACCGGCCGTTCGCTATCAGTGTGATGACCGCTTACGACCGCGACGAGAAAGCCGCCGAGCGCGCCATCAGCGAAGTCGCACTCGAAGCGTACCACTACTTCGAGATGCGCGGTAAAGCCTCGGAATATGGCCGTATATTGCCCAACCTACAGTAACTGATACGGATCGACGTCGATGGTGACGGTGACGTCTTCGGGGAATGGGAGTTTGTCGAGTGTTTCCCGAACGAGGCGGCTGAGGCGCATGATGGCTTCGCCGCGCATCAGGATGTGAAAACGGAACTGACCTTGTAGTTTTTCCAGCGGCGCAGGCGTTGCATCACCCAAGATGAATTCCTCAGGCAGCGCTTCTTTCAAACGGCGCCTCAACGTTTCGGCTGATAATTTTGCGCGACCTTCATGTGCGGAACGGACCGTGATCAGGATCGCGTGTTTGAACGGCGGGAAATCGCAGCGCTCGCGAAATTCGAGTTCCTGTTGGAAATAGCCCGCGAAATCATGATGCCGGGCAAACTGAATCGAGGGACTAAACGGCGTGTAAGTTTGCACGAAAACTTCGCCGGACGTTTCGCCGCGTCCGGCGCGTCCGGCGACCTGAGTGAGAAGCTGGAAGGTGCGTTCGCCCGCGCGAAAGTCGGGCAGATGCAGTGCGAGATCGGCGTTGATGATTCCGACAAGCGTGACGTTCGGAAAATGCAGACCTTTTGCGATCATTTGGGTGCCGACAAGAATGTCGATCTTGCCGGTGCGAAAATTTCTTAAAGTTTCGCGGTACGAGTCCTTGCGCGTCATCGAATCGGCGTCCATGCGACGCACCACTGCTTTTGGGAAGATTTGCGCCACGGTTGACTCGACCTTCTCTGTGCCGAACCCTGCGTAAATGAGCGCGTCTTTTCCGCACGCCGGACATTTCTTTGGGACGGCGGCGGTGTGTCCGCATAAATGACAGCTCAATCGCCCGGCCACCGCCGGATAGCGGTGAAATGTGAGCGCTACACTGCAATTCGGACAATTGCGCGCCTCGCCGCAATTGCTGCAAAGCAGCGACGTGGAAAAGCCGCGGCGGTTGAGAAACAAAATCGTCTGCTCGCGTTTTTCTAGGCGATCGGCAATCGCCTGCGACAATTTTTCTGACAGAATCGCGGCTTTTTTTTCTTTCCGTCGTTCCTGACGAAGATCGACAATGCGAATCAGCGGCATCTGCTTTTCATCCACACGCTGGGTAAGATTCACGAGCTGATACTTTCCAATCGCAGCGTTGTGATAGCTCTCGAGTGATGGTGTGGCGCTTCCCAGAACCACTACGCATTTCTCGATCTTCGCGCGCACAACTGCGACGTCACGGGCATGATAGCGAGGTGCTTCCTCCTGTTTGTAGGTCGTTTCGTGTTCTTCATCGACAACGATCAGTCCGAGATTTTTTAGTGGCGCGAACACCGCGCTGCGCGCGCCGATCACGATGCGGGCGCGGCCAGAATGAATTTTGTGCCATTCATCATGCCGTTCGCCTTCGGATAAATGGCTGTGCAACACCGCAACAGCGTCCTGCCCGTGGGCAAACCGGCCCTTGAAACGTTCGACTGTCTGCGGGGTTAGCGAAATCTCGGGGACGAGAACGATGGCGGTGCGTCCGCGATCAAGCGTTCCTCGGATTGCCTGCAAATAAATTTCCGTTTTGCCGGAACCAGTCACGCCGTGAACCAAAATTGGCCTCGCGTTCTCAGGCGAATCGAGCGCTTGCGTGATTTCTTTCAGCGCCGTCGATTGCTCTAGGTTTAAAACGAGATTCGAAGTTGCGATGAACTGCTCATCCGCATGCGGGTCACGAACCACAGCTTCCTCACGCACCTCCACGAGCCCGCGTTTAACCAACGCGCGCAACGTCTGGTTATCGAGCGATGTTTGCCGCAGAAGCTCCACCGCGCGCATCGGCGTTTTCAGTTTCGAGATCGCTTCGACAAGTTCCGCCTGCCGCGGCGCTCGCCTTCGCAATTTGTCGAGCTCATCCTTGTCAATTTTACGTGCAGGCTGAATGAACAACTGTTTCTTCCATCCGACTTCTGCGCGTCGGATCACTTGCGGCAACATGCTGCGCATCACGGTTTCGATCGGGCAGCAGTAATACGTGCCAATCCAGCGCGACAGTTCGAGCAACTGCTCGCTCAAGACTGGTGCTTCGCCGATAATTGCTTCGATCGGCCGGATACCTTTCGCATCGCTGTGTTCTGGAAGTGCGACGACTGTGGCGAGCGCTGACTTCTCGCGAAACGGCACGCGTATCCGCGAACCGACCCCGACTCGTTCGGTCAGGCTTTCGGGAACGGCATAATCGAGTTCGCGATGGATCGCCCGATCAATGATAACACGAACGTAATTGGCTTTTGCCATGGAGACTTGCGGGTAATTTAATTGCCCCGGCGGGCAGGAGCACGAGATTTGACGCCGAAGTGATACGATTCTTTTTGAAACTGGCCCTGTGCGTAATGCTGGCGCTTGCTGCAGCGTTTGCTTACTTCGCACTGTTATCGGGAGACCCGATTTACACCTTTTACGAATGGATGAGCCCAGCGCGATTTCGACAATACGACCGTCTCATTCGAGCCGTAGCCACCGAACATCACCTCGATCCCATGCTGGTGAAAGCGGTCGTGTGGCGTGAAAGCCGATTCGATCCGAAAAAACATGGCAGCCATGGCGAGCGCGGGCTCATGCAAGTGAGCGAAAGAGCGGCCAACGAATGGGCCCATGAAAATAAGATCGCCGATTTCTATGTCGATCAGCTTTTCGATCCGAAAACGAATCTGGAGGCGGGCACATGGTATTTGCATCGCGCGGTCGAACACTGGAAACATGAGCCCGATCCGCTCCCTTTCGCGCTCGCAGAGTACAACGCAGGCGCCAGTCGCGCCCAGCGCTGGAGCGGAAACGGCGAGACTGAGATATCGGTGGGGAAGTTCGTTCAAAACATCGATTTTCCCGGAACGCGAAAGTATGTCGAGTCGATTATCGATCGGTACAAATTCTATCAGCGGCGTGGTCGGATGTGATGCAATTGTGCGCGGACTCGCGTCAGAGTCCCGCCAGCGCTTGTTCGTCGACGGCAGCGCAATTCCGGTTAACGGTTTTTGGTGATGACCAAGGAGCAAATCGCGGGCGTTTTGGAGCGGATTGCGATGCTGCTGGAATTGAAGGGAGAGAACCCGTTCAAGATCCGAGCTTACACTAATGCAGCTCGCGCGATTGAAACGTTTGGCGGCAACATTTCCAATTTTCAGGATGAAGAAGCTGTAGCCAAAATTCCGGGAATCGGAAAAAGCATCGCGCTGAAGATCAAGGAACTGGCTAGTACCGGATCGCTGAAATACCTCGAAGAATTGACTGCGGAATTTCCGTCGGGAATTCTGGAATTGTTCTCATTGTCCGGGCTTGGGGCTAAGAAAATAAAAGCTCTTCACGATAAACTCGGGATCAGCTCGATCGAACAATTGCAGAAAGCGTGTGAGAACGGCCGCGTCGCTGAATTGCCGGGTTTTGGACAAGCCACGCAGCAAAAGCTCTGCGATGCAATCGCAAAACGCGCGGCGCATGCTGGGTCGTTCCAATTCGGGCAAGTGGCGGCTGAAGCAGAAACGTTACGCGCCGATCTGGCAGCGCATACCAGCGCGTTACAGGTGGATATTGCCGGCAGCTATCGGCGCCGAAAGGAGATTTTGCACGATCTGGATTTGTTGGTGGCGACAAACCAATCCGAAGCAATCATGAAATTCTTCGTTTCGCATCCTTTGGTCGAATCAGTCATCGCGCAAGGACCGACGAAGTCGAGTGTGCGGCTCGGTTCCGGAGTGCAGTGTGATCTGCGGGTCGTGAGCACCGTAGAATATCCATTCGCGCTCGCTTACTTTACGGGAAACAAGGAACACAACATCGAGCTGCGCAGTCGCGCGCTTCAGAGGGGCTGGACGCTGAACGAGTATCGCCTTGCCCCGATTCCAGTCGGTTCGAAAGCGAGAGAGAAAAAACCGGTGAAGAAGATTCCCGAAGTGCACGATGAAGCCCAACTTTATAAGGCTGTCGATCTCGATTTTATCCCGCCGGAACTGCGCGAAAATTGGGGCGAATTCCAAGCTGCCGAAAAACATTCTCTGCCGAAGTTGATAGAGAAGGAAAACTTACGCGGCACATTTCATTGTCACACCATTGCGAGCGACGGACACAACTCGATCGAAGAAATGGCCGAAGCTGCGCAGGCGCTGGGATTGGAGTATCTCGGCATCGCGGATCACAGCCGCAGCTCGATCCAGGCACACGGGATCGACGAAACAAAACTGTCCTCGCAGATCGTAGAGATTCGAAGGTTGAACAAAAAGCTGCATGGCTTTCGTGTGTTTGCCGGAGTTGAATGCGATATTTTGCGGGATGGATCGCTCGATTTGCCTGATGAAGTCCTGTCACAGCTCGATTACGTCATCGCGTCGGTGCATTCCGTGTTCAATTTGAGCGAAGCGGAAATGACAGCGCGCGTGATCCGCGCGATGGAGAACCGGTTTGTTACGATGCTCGCGCATCCCACCGGCCGACTGTTGTTAAAACGCGAGCCCTACCAGATCGATATCCCCGCGATCCTCGACATGGCGGCGCGCACCGGCACATGGATTGAGCTCAACGCGGCGCCAAAGCGGCTCGACTTAGCCTGGCGCTGGTGGCCGTTGGCCAAACAAAAAGGTGTTAAATGTGTAATCAACCCCGACGCTCATCGCACCGAGCGTTTGCAGGATTTGTGGTTCGGCATTGGGATCGCGCGCAAAGGCTGGCTCACCAAAGAGGAAGTGATGAATTGCTTGCCGCTCGGAAAAATCGAAGAGGCGCTTCGAGCAAGACGTGAACGGTAGGGCGCGATCGCCGCGCGCACCGAACTTCACAGATGGTCCTGCGGTCCGTCCCTACCATCAACTGCCTCTCTTTGTGGCATGAACATGGTCAGACATTTGCAGGCGCCGCCGGCTTTGATGAATTCGCTCATCGGCAACTCGTGGCAGGGGTAACCGCGATCTTGCAGCTTGGTCACGAGCTGCGGCGCGCCTTCGGGCAGCACAATGTCGTGCTCAATAACGACAGCATTACACGAAAAGTGCATCGCCTCTTCGGGTGCGACGTCGATCAAATCGGTGACATGTTCGCGGATTGCGCGCTGGCCGTACTCATCGAACGCCAATGGGGACCAAAACGCCCCGCCGTCAGGTAGGGGGCAAAAGCAGGTATCGAGGTGATAAAAGCGCGGATCAACCAGTTCCACCGAGATAACGAGGCAGCCAAGCATGTCTGCAACGGCGCGATGCGATTGAATATCGGAGCGAAATTTGTAACCGCAAAAGAGCACGTCACCGCCGAAGAGCGCATCGCCTTCGCCCTCGAAATAAAGATTTTCCGGCAGCCAATTCACCTGGTAACCGCGTTGTTTCATCCATTCAGCGAAAAACGGCTGCTCACCTGCGCGTTCTTTGTGGCGGAAATTGCTGGGAATGAAGTTGTGGTCAACGGTGAGTCCGGCGTTGGCCGTGAAAACCATATCTGGCAGTCCCGCCCGGGGTGCAATCAAATGAACCTTGCAATCCAATGTTGAGAGAGTCGCGTGTAATTGTTCCCATTGGTTTTTTGCGAGCGCCGCCTCGGCGCCGCGGGCGCGGCTCATCCACGGATTGATCTCATATTCGATCCCGTAATAATCCGGTGGACAAAGAAGCAGCTCGCGCATGGGGTGGCAATCTAGCCGCGAGCTCCGGATTCACCGAGACAATCGGCGAGCTCACGAAGAAATGGTTCTACGTCTGTGACGAGGCCGATTGACTGCAAGGGCTGGTGTTCGATCGCTCTTTCCACGGCCGGAGGATCAATATCGACACAAACCGTTTTTACATCAGTCGCCAACATGCTGGCGACTGCGAGCGAATGCCGGACTGTCGCGAGCAATATTACATGGGTCACGTCAGCGAGCTTCGTTCGCATGGTTTTTTGAGCTTCGATCATGTCCGTTGTTACGCCGGGCATCGGTCCCTCGTCCCGAATTCCACCCGTGAGCACGATATCAACTTCATGATGGACGCATGCGTGGAGAATGCCGCCGGTCAGGATCTTTTGCTGCACCGCCTCGGCGATCCCGCCCGCTTCGCGAATTGTGTTAATGGCCCGCAGATAGTTCTCGTGTCCGCCTCGCGCGAAGGCAAGGTCTGGATTCATTCCCAACGACGTCCCGAACAACGCGCGCTCCACGTCGTAGGCCGCAAACAAGTGTCCGGCAAAAAGACGGTCGACATACCCGGCTTCAATCAGTCGGAGCAAATGCCGGTCGGCGCCGGTCCGTACGATTGCTGGTCCGACGACAATTGCGATTTTCCCTTCCGCTGCGCGCGCGCGTCGCAATTCGTCACCGATTCCGCGAATGATCGCCGACTTTGGTTCGTCGGCGTCAACTGTGGTGTTAATGAACTGAAAAAGGTCAGTATGCGTGGCCGCACGCTGGACCGGCACAACGCGGACCCCCTGATGCCCAACAACGATCTCATCGCCCTGATTGACATCGAAAAACTTAACGGCTCGTGCAGTGCTGTTTTTTCGATCAAGCGCAATTGCGCTGTTGATGATTGCGGGGCGCACTTCGATCTCCTTGCCGTCGAAGCGCACGAACGTTTGCTGATTCGTTGTCACGTAAAAATCGCGCGGAAAAACTCCGTCAGCTGGGGCGACGGCGACTTGCGCATTTGCGCGCTCCATCACCTCGGCGCCCTGCTGGCGAAGACGCAGGATCAGCTCATCAAGCGCCTCGCCTGTCTCAGCAGACACCTCAATTCGAGCAAAACTTTGGTCCGCCCGTTTTTTGCCGATGTTGATCTCAGTAATCTTGAAGTTCGCGCCGTGGGTCAGGATTTGATCCAACACTTTTGGCAAAATCAGAGAATCGATAATATGCCCGCGTAGCTCGATCGTTTCCGAATCCATTTGCAGAATCTAGCCGCCCGGTGCGGCCGCGCCAGTGAGCCGCGATTGTTGTAGCAGCGTTCGTGGTTACAGGCCAGGTTTAGGCTTTGACACAAACGCTTCTACGACCGCTTAGATCAACATGGAAAAACCAAACGCACGCGGACCTTCGCCGAGCCGTAAAGCGCATCGCTCTCTTGGACCGCGGTTGAATCGGAAACCGAAGCGCCCGCCACCGCTGCCGGCAAAGAGAAATTCGCCAAACGCAAGCCGTGCAATAGATCGCTAAACAGGCAACTTCATGCACCCGGATCTGGCAGCTCTGGCCGCAAAAACTGCGAAAGTACTATCACAGCAATCTGAGTACGTCGTCACCCAGCCTGCGGAGCTGCGAGTTCTTCGAGAAATGTCGGACGCGGAGATCAGTGAGTTTGCGAAGAGTCACGGCTGGCGCGTAATACGTCGGCTTGGGGGGCGGCAGATCGAATTCTACAATGACGCCAGCCAATGTTTGTTGTAGGCGGGATCGGTGATCCCGGTGTGCGAAGCTTGGGTTCTATGATTAAGCCGGGGTCCGACCCCGGCTACAAGGCGACTGGACAGCGCAGAGCTGTTGGCTTACGAATGCGCCAGCCGCAAATCAATGGAAGCAACAAAAATTTATTTTATTGTTTTCGGCGCTTTGACAATCGCTGGCGGGATTGTCGGATATGTAAAAGCAGGCAGCATGGCGTCGATCATTGCTGGCTCAATTACTGGGGTGTTATTGCTCGTAGCTGCGTTTCTGTTGCCCGAACATCGCGCGATTGGGTTGGCGACTGCGCTTGTTGTATCGCTTTTGCTTGCTGCACAGTTCGTTCCCAAATTTCTGCGAACCGGAAGAGTGATGCCTGCGGGAATGATGTCGGTCCTCAGCGTGATCGGCATCATTGCGGTCATCGTCGCCTGGGTAAAAAAGTAATCGCGTGGGAAGAATTCGCCTTCGGACATGGCGGCGGCTGGTGCTCGTCATTTTCGGCGCACTTTTCGCCGCGATTGTTTACCGCTGGATCTCGCTCGAGCGACTGCAACGCGTCGTGCCTACTGAGCTACCATCCACGCCAACGCCGGAACCGACGGCGACACGGCCGCCGGTGATCACAGGAAAATTGGACACTGGCAAGCTATTTAACGGAATTACACTTCACTCGACGGTCGAGACGATTCCGGGTGCCGATGCCGCGACCGAGCGCACCCAGCCGGACAGCTACGCGCTCGATCTGAGACTACAAGCACGCGTGCCTTTGCCGAACAAAACGATCGAGGAGCTGGCCAAGGTCAGTCCGAATTTACCAACGTTATTGCCCGGCTTGGCATCGATGTTGCCTGCCGAGCCGGTTTCGCCGCTTTACGCTCAGCTTTATGACACAAAAGTCAGAATGCTGCGCGAAAACCTCACGCGTCTGGATCTGCTTCTGTCACGCCATAACTTTTTCGATTGCCAAACTGTTCTGCAAATGCAGCACCCCCAAACGCATCGAAAAGCGCTCCTGCTTCAGGCAGATATGGACGTGGACGCGGACGGCTCTGATGCTGATCGGCTGCCCGCTGGAACGGGCGCCCCGACTAATTTCAAACCGTCAACCAGCTATCGCTGGCTAAAGAAAACGGCCGCGCCTAATCCGTATCTCGCCCCGATCGAAGCAGCCTTGAAACACGCAGAAGATGAGTATGCACTTGCAAGTACAACTCCTGTGCGCAAGCGCGAGCTGCGTAATACCATTGCCGAATTGCGTGCCGAAGTCGGCACGCTGAAAAAATACAGCTTTCTCATCGGCGCGACCGACCCTTTTATCGTAGTGCCTGGCGCATTTACGCACAGTGGTGACCCGGTTAAGCCCGGCGATTATGCGCTCGTCATTTTCGGAGATTCAATTTATCCAGCTATCGTCGGCGATGTCGGGCCGAACAATAAAGTCGGAGAGGCGTCACTGCGCATCGCAAAAGAGATTAATGCGCTTGCGACGCCGTATAATCGGCCGGTGAGCGATCTGAAGGTGAGCTACGTGATCTTTCCTGGAACGGCAGAAAAGGAAGCTGGTCCACCGGATTTGGAAAAACTTCAGGCGCGCTGCGAAACGCTGGTGAAAGAGATTGGCGGTGCAAGCGTACCGTTGCATCACTGGGAAAATATCATCTTGCCTTCACCAACTCCCAGTCCGACTCCCACTCCTTTGCTCCCGTCTGCGACACCGTCTTCTTCGTCCACGGCGTCGCCGACGTTTGCATTTCCCACTGCCAGCCCAGTAGCGACCGCGCCAGCTAATTCCACGCTCACGCCCACGAGTCCACCCGCCGCTAAGCGAAGCCCCGTTAAGAAACGTAAGCCGTGAACCGAAAACCGACTGCGCTGAGTTACTTGTCCTGGCAGTGCGAAAATATATTTCGTACGAAATGATCATCCGCGATGCTGTTGAGGCCGACCTGCCGGCGATTGTCGAGATTTACAACGCCACTGTACCAACGCGCATGGTCACAGCCGAGCTTGAGCCCACCTCGGTCGAAGCGCGTTTGCCGTCGTTCCGCGAACATTCGCCGGAACAATATCCGTTCTGGGTCGCGGAATCAGGTGGCAGCGTGATTGGCTGGCTCGATTTCAAAAAATTCCTGCCGCGCTGTGCCTATCGCGGTACGGCCGAGATCAGTGTTTACGTCGACGAAAAATTCCGACGTCGCGGCGTAGGGCAGCGATTGTTGGAGGAGGCAATCGCCCGCGCGCCATCACTGGGCGTCACAGCTCTGGTCGGTCTGATCTTTGGGCATAACGAACCGAGTTTGAAATTGTTTGAGCGTCTCGGCTTCGAGCGCTGGGGATTTTTACCTGGCGTCGCGCAGATCGATGGCATGGACCGCGACCTCGTCATGATGGGTCGACATTGTCCGCGGTGCTCGGCATCGTCCTCATTCTCGTCCCCGTCCTCGAACGAATCGGCGGAAACATCGAGGACGAGGAGGAGGACGAGTACGAGTAGGAGTTAAAGAATGAGGACATATTTTGATCACGACAAGCTTGATGTTTATCAGCTGGAGCTTCGTTTTATCGAATGGGTGACGGGACTACTGGCAAAGATCAAGCAACGTCCGACCGATGCTCGAATCGCTGAAGTTTCGGATCAACTTGACCGGGCCAGTCTCTCCTCGTTGCTAAATACAGCTGAAGGCAATGGACGGCGCCGGCGGCAAACGCGAGCAAAGTTTTTCGATGATGCACGCGGTTCAGTGACTGAATGCGCAGCTTGCTTGGATGCGCTGGTCGCGAAAAGCGCCTGTACGAAACAGGAGATCGAGGAAGGCAAGGAAATGCTGCTCCGCATTGCTTCGATACTCACGAAGCTCGTCGCCCTGTTTGATTCGTCCTCGTCCTCGCGCGTTCGGGAAGAACCGCCCGAAGAAGCATTCGAAGACGAGAACGAAGAGGAGGACGAGACGGGTTACAGCGACAGCCTCAGCCTCATGCACACCCTGATGGAATATCGGCACGAGCCGATTCACTCCGAGCTGCTGAAAATCCGCAATAAATATTCCATGTTGCATCTGGATGTGCTGATTCTCATTTATCACTTCGCAAAGATTTGCTCTGGACACATTCTCGAGATCGGTGCCTTCGTCGGTGGCGCAACCATTGCCGCGGCGTTCGGCGTGCGTGATTCAGGTCACAACAAGAAGCTGATCACAATCGAACCTGGCGGAAGCGTGAAACACAAGCGGCTTGGCACGCGGAATATCTTGCGCGACTTGGAACGAAATCTCGCCCGGCAGCACATTTCGGAAATGGTTACTCTTATCAAGGGTCGTTCCTTTGACGCGGCAACAATCCGAGCAGTCCATGAAAGATTGGCCCCGGATAAAATTGGTCTTTTAATCTTGGACGCTGATGCCGCTAAACGGCGCGATATCGAGTGCTACCGCAACACGTTTACCGACGATTGTTGGATGGTGATTGACGATTATTACGGCGCGGATTCCAACGAAAAGATTACCCCGAGCCGGGCCGATGTAGATGCACTAGTCGCGCTAGGTTCGTTAGAGCCGCTCGGTTTCTACGGATGGAGCACATGGGTGGGACGCTGGCGCAGACGTGTTGCCAGCGATCAATCGGCGTGATTCGCGGGAATATTTTCAGCCCACTCTGCCTTACCCTTCCTCGGGACCAACCACGAGATGGATGACGCCATTTGGCGCGGAGATGAAGAAGCCGTTAAAATCCTGAGTTAATTGCTCGACTTCGTCGCGTCTTGCGATGCCGTGCACTTTCAAGAATGACGCGGCTGCCTCGGTATCATTAGTTTCCAATTCCAACCAGATATCTGGATGGCTCAGGTTCGGCACGCTATCGATCCAAAGCCGGTTCGGGCCGAATTGGAATATGCAGCCGTCCTTTTCCTCCTCGAGTAAAGGCAACCCCAGCGTATCACGATAGAACGCAACCGTTTGTTCATAGGTGTGGCTGGGACACTTAATCGCAATGTTGGCTCCGCCTGAAAACTGCGGCCCTTCGAGCTTCGCAACCATAGATCGAGCTTAGCAGCATTTTGGAGTGCGGCGACATGTCGCCGCTTTGAAAGCTCCAAAGGTCACGTCGATCGTTTTATCGCAGCACGCCACCGCGAGTGCCAGGCAGGTCACTCTGCGCCAGTTCCGCCCGGCTCGGTCATTTCGAGCGGGTTCAACGCGCGCTCGAGTTCCTTTTCCGGCAAAACCTTTTTCTCCCGTGCAATTTCGCGAACCGTGCGTCCGGTTTTCGCACTCTCCTTTGCAATTTCGGCGGCGCGATCGTAACCAATCTTTGGCGCGAGACTGGTCACCATTGCCGGGGAAAGCTCCACCAACTCGCGACAGCGCTGTTCGTTTGCCACGATACCGCGCACGCATTTCTCACTGAAAACGTCGACCACGTTTGCCAGCAGCCGGATCGATTCGAGAAGATCGTGCGCCATCACAGGCATCATGACGTTGAGCTCAAAATTTCCGTTCGCGCCGGCCCAGGTAATGGTCGTGTCGTTGCCGATCACCTGTGCACACACCATCATCAGCGATTCGCACATGACCGGATTCACTTTTCCCGGCATGATCGAACTACCAGGTTGCGTAGCGGGAAGCTGGATCTCGCCAATGCCGCCGCGCGGACCGCTGCCGAGCCAGCGAATGTCGTTGGCGATCTTAAACAGGCTGACCGCGATTGTTTTAAGGTGACCGCTCGCTTCGACAACTGAATCCTTCCCGCCCTGCGCTTCGAAATGATTTTTTGCCTCGTAAAACTCGATGCCGGTGCGCTGCTCCAGGTGCCGCAACATTTTTTTCGGAAGATCGAAATGCCGGTTCAGTCCCGTGCCGACTGCCGTTCCGCCAAGCGCCAGCTCACGCAAGACCTCGATCGATTTTTGCGCGCGCTGTTTGGCGTAAGCAACTTGCTCCGCGTAGCCGGAAAATTCCTGACCTAGGCGGATGGGCGTTGCGTCCATTAAATGTGTCCGACCGATCTTGACGATGTCCCAGAATTCTCTCGCCTTGGTTTCAAGCGCGCCGTGCAATTTTTCCAGGGTCGGGATCAGACGATTCTTCAACTCTTCGGCGGCGCTGATGTGAATGGCCGACGGAATCACGTCGTTGCTGGATTGTCCCATGTTGACGTGATCGTTTGGATGAACATGCTCGCGCGACCCGATCGCTTTTCCCGCAAGCTGCGCGCACCGGTTAGCGATCACTTCGTTTGCATTCGTGTTTGTGCTGGTGCCGGACCCGGTCTGAAAAATATCGAGCGGAAAATGGTCGTCGAGTTTTCCCTCCGCGACTTCTTCGGCCGCCTGCACGATCAACGCCGCTCGCTCTGCGTCCAGCAATCCCAGATCGTGATTTGCCTGCGCCGCTGCCCATTTGATCAGACCCAACGCGCGAATGAATGGTCGCGAAAACCGATAGCCGCTCACCGGAAAATTGAGCACCGCGCGATGCGTTGAGGCACCATGCAGTGCGTCTCCCGGAAGCGACATCTCGCCCATCGAATCTTTTTCGATCCGCGTCGGCTTCTCGGTCATGCAGAACCGTCTGCTCCAACGCCAACCAGTCTGGAAACACTTTTCCGGACAGGAGTCCGTCGTCCGCGGGCATGCGGCGATGGCGATTTATGGAAAACAGTGATGAACATCGGCGGGATATTTTGCAGGAAATATTCCGATTCGCCGTGCTCAAACAGCGTTGCGTGCTGCTTCAACTCATTAGTGACTTGGTAGATGATGAAACTGCCACCCGCCGCGAGCGCGTCATGGGTCTTCTGAAGAAGCGCCCGTTTCTTTTCAATCTTGAGAATGCTGAATGGAATACCCGAAAGGATGTAATCGCACTGGGCGAAGCCGCGCCGCTTCAGCTCATCTGGTAGAGTGGCGGCGTCCGCGTGAATAACATTAACGCGTCGATCACCTGCGAATTGCCGTTCCAAATCGCGCGCGAAGGCCGGATCCAGCTCGAACAGAAGCAAATGCGAATCGGAACTCATTCGTCGCGCGATCTCGCGCGAGTGCACGCCTTCACCCGGACCGTATTCGGCAATCACCCGAGGTTGGCTGAAATCCATCTTACTAGCCACCCGTTCCACCATCGCTTTAGAGCTGGGAACGATCGATGCGATCTGAAATGGACGCTTCAGGAAGCGCTTGAAAAATAGTGCACTCACGAGGCCGCAACAGTCGTTCGGCGCGTCCGAGTTGTCCAGTGATGAAGTAGCGCGACATGAGTGATCTGTGATCATTGAACGGTGGTCAGCGGTGGGTCTTGACTGATCACTGATCACCGATCACTTATCACTTCTGATTCATGCGCGGTTAGCTCAGTGGTAGAGCACTACCTTGACACGGTAGGGGTCAGAGGTTCGAACCCTCTATCGCGCACCATTTCTTTGTCGCACAGGGTGTAATTTCATGAGTGATATCTCCTTAATCTTTGACCGGGCGATTGACGATTCGACCCGGACACTTGAGTCACTCAAAAAACTTGAGTCGCTAGTCGCAAAGGCTGCCGACCTGATCGAGGAGTGTTTGCGCGCGGGAAACAAATTGCTCGTTTGCGGGAACGGTGGGAGCGCTGCTGATGCGGCACATTTTGCGACCGAGCTCGTAGTGCGTTTCGTCAAGGATCGTCGCGCGCAGCCGGCGATTTGCCTTTCGAGCGATGGCGGATTGCTGACTGCGGCCGCAAACGATTACGGCTTCAATGAAATTTTCGCACGCCAAGTGGCGGCGTTTGGTCAGCCGGGAGATGTGCTCATTTGCCTGACTACCTCGGGCGAATCGAAAAACATCGTTCGCGCCTTGGAGGAAGCGAAAGCGCGCGAACTGAAAACGATCGCGCTCCTCGGCCGCGACGGCGGATCAACTATCGGCATGGCCGATATTGATCTTTTGGTGCGCAGCGATTCAACTGCGCGGATTCAGGAGGCGCACCAGCTCTTGCTGCACGTTTTCTGCGAGATCATCGAGTCCCGCTTCACCTAAAAGAAAAGCCACCAAACACACGAAAAGACACGAAACTTCAGAGAGATCGATTCTCTCTCTGTTTCTTCGTTTCGCCTGGTTCGTGTGTTTCGTGAGTTAAAAAAATTCCGTTTATTCGGATTTCTTTAGCAGCCGCTCGCGCTCGCGGTCCAGTTGCCGACGCTCGCTCGCGGTTAAGCTTCCAATTCCGAATTTTGAAATCTTGTCAAGAATCGTATCGATGGACGCGTAAACGTCATCCGGCTCTGTTGAACGTCGCGGTGACGTTTTCGGCACAATGTGAAACTTTGGCTTGGGACCGAGGCGCGCTTTCAAGGCGTCCCACCATGCGAGTTCTGGACCAGCGCCAGTCCATTCAATGAAAAGGAATGCCGCGGCGATGCTTGTCCAAACGACCACCAGGTCGCTCCAGGCGTGATAGGCGAGCAGTTGAAGCGTGTAAACGGCGGCAAGAATCAGTACAACCCATTTGGTCATGATCCGCAGAAACAACTCAGCGCGCGGGTAGATCGTGGCGAAGGCAACAAAAATTCCAAAGTGCAGCGCTGACGAACCCGAAGGAAGGGACAGTACCGAACGCTGCCAGAGTCCCCAGATGGTGAGCAGCACCGCAGGCGTGACCAGCAAAATAAGATACAGTGCGACGTAAGCGCGTCTTCCAATAAAGCGCTCCACTTCCCGCCCGAACACGAACAGCATGTACATCTCGACCGCAAACCACAGCAGCGCGGACGGCGCATGTACGAACGCGTAGGTGAAAAGACGCCAGATTTGGCCGGACCAAACCGCCGCACTATCGAATAGTAAGTAGCCTAAAATGGAATGCGCCCCGATCGCGACGAGAATCGCAGTGAGAATCGCGGTCGCGACGTGCACCCCGACGAGCATCGTGGTCACATCGACCGGATAGCGACCCATCCACGCAACCGGCCGATAATCATCGGAGGTGGTGACCCCGAACATGCTTTCAATTAATGCCGCGCATTACGTCTGCGCAAGCGTGATTCATGATTCGTTAAACGTTAAGTCTGTGCATCGGGAAACGTTCCAAGCGATTGAACGTGGCGAACCCATCCATTCGTGATTAAGATGGACATTCTTGCTTATGAAAAATGTCGGGCCAGCCAAATTTCCGCCAGCTGGAATCGGTGACGCAAAGCCGACCAATCAAGCGGTGCTGGATTGGGTGCATGAAATCGCGAGCCTTACAGAACCGGAAAACATTTTCTGGTGCAACGGCTCGGATCGGGAAAACGAGTTCTTGATCGCTGAATCGCTCAAGCAAGATGTCCTGATCAGACTAGGTCAGAAGAAAGTTCCGCGGTCGTATTTGCATCGCTCCAACCCAAATGACGTGGCGCGAGTCGAGCAATTCACGTTCATCTGCACCCCGACGAAAAAAGAAGCCGGTCCAACGAACAATTGGTCTGAGCCGGCAGAAACGTACACGAAACTCCGCGGTCTTTTGAAAGGCGCCATGCGCGGGCGCACTCTGTTTGTGATTCCCTACATCATGGGTCCACCGGATTCGCCGCTGACCAAAGTCGGCTTCGAGATTACCGATTCAAAATATGTCGTGCTCAACATGCGGATCATGACGCGGATGGGCGAGGTCGCCGTGAAACGGCTCGGCAATGATCCAAACGCGGAGTGGAACCGCGGCGTCCATTCGCTGCTGGACGTTAGTCCTGAGCGCCGCTTCATCTGTCATTTTCCGCAGGATAACGCGATCATCTCCGTCGGCTCCGGTTATGGCGGCAACGTTTTGCTGAGTAAAAAGTGTCTTGCATTGCGGATTGGTTCCTACCTGGCGTGCAAACAAGGCTGGCTCGCCGAGCACATGCTGATCCTCGGCGTGGAATCGCCAGAAGGAAGAAAACACTATGTCGCCGCTGCTTTCCCCAGTGCGTGCGGCAAAACCAATTTCGCCATGCTGATTCCGCCGGAGCATTTCAAAGGCTGGAAGATTACAACCGTTGGCGATGACATCGCATGGATGCAGGTTCGCGATGGCCGGCTCTACGCAATCAATCCGGAGAACGGCTATTTCGGTGTCGTGCCCGGAACGAGCTATAAATCGAATCCAAACGCGATGGGATCGATCGCGCACGACACAATTTATACCAACGTGGCGCTCACCGACGACGGTGACGTATGGTGGGAAGGCAAAGATGGCGAACCGCCCGCACATGCTATTGACTGGCGCGGAAACGACTGGACACCGCAATCGAACGAAAAAGCCGCGCACCCGAATAGCCGGTTCACGACGCCGATGCGCAACAATCCGGCGCTCGACCCCGACGTCGAGAAAGGTGAAGGCGTGCCGATCAGCGCAATCATTTTCGGTGGCCGCCGCAGCGATACCGTGCCGCTGGTTTATCAAGCGTTCGATTGGGACCACGGCGTATATTTAGGCTCGACGATGGCGTCGGAAACCACCGCAGCCGCCACCGGTGCCGTGGGGCGTGTGCGGCGCGACCCAATGGCCATGCTCCCCTTCTGCGGATACAACATTGGCGATTATTTCCAGCACTGGCTGGACATCGGAAAGCGGCTCACCAATCCGCCGCTGATTTTCAACGTGAATTGGTTCCGCAAAGGCGCGGACGGAAAATTCCTTTGGCCCGGTTTCGGTGAAAACATGCGCGTGCTCAAATGGATCATCGACCGGTCCGAAGGAAGCGGGGGCGCACTCAAATCGCCAATCGGCTGGCTGCCCAGCCCGCATGATCTCGACCTTGCCGAGCTCGACATCGATCACAATGCCGTTGACGAACTCCTTGGCCTCGATCATGAGGAATGGCAAAAAGAGATCGCTGCACACAAAGAATTTTTCGATTCGTTAGGCGGCGTGGTGCCGGAAGAATTGCAAAGACAGCGCGAGCAACTGGCTGCGGGGTTTGAGCTGTAGGCGGCGACTCCGCGGGCGTGTGTGGCTGTCGGGAAGGCGCTTCGCGTAGCGAAGTGGCTAGAATTTGCGAACCGTCGCGCAATTCGGGACTGTCTCCAGTGGGTTCGAAGATCGGGAACAAAAAG
>DATLPS010000047.1:0-7171 GCA_035535575.1 Candidatus Limnocylindria bacterium | reverse complement strand
CTCGTTTCCCAAGTCGCTCGCTGCTACCCTCGCAGCTTTACCTTCTATCTCGCTGATCCCTCAGCTCGATTCGCAGATTCGCACAGATATATTTTTCCTGCGTTCCCCAGGGCGAGTCCAAGATCTGGTTAGAAAACCTGGCCGTTGCTTCGCATCCGTTGCAGCCTGATTATTTTGCGTTTTTGCGGTCGCGTCGGTTTGCGCCGATGACGATGCGAGGTGCAGACAAAACTGCGCGATGCGCTCGCGCGCGGCAAAGCTCAAAGCCATCACTGGCTCATTCATCCATCATAAGCCGCTTACGATAGATTCGATCCTTCTTAGGAAAGTTTCAGTAGCTTGCGGTCGCGCGGCGGTCACGGCCTCCCCGATTTAAGCGCCGCGCGTTTGGCTTCGCGGATCGCAACCCTCTTTTTCGCGTGCGATTTGGTCAGCTCGCGACGGCTGACGAGCCCGCCGCGCTTGCCGATCTCGGCCAGATATTCGCGGACTTTGTTTTGGACTGCGGTCATTATGGTCCGCAAGCATGCATCATAAGCCGCTTATGATGCAAGCTAGCCGTTTTCGCGAGCGCACCCATTCGGTTTGCTAGGGCAGGCTACACCAACACGCGAGGCGTGTGCTCTCCAGTTCTCCGCGGCAACATGCCGTGCTCGTCCGGTGCGTGCTGATCGCCGTAGCCACCAAAATATCGTTTGATGATTGAATTGGAGATCACAGGCACCTGACCTGCGGCCGGAGTCTTTGTCGAAACCCGATCCATAAAGGCCTTGTGCGGAGATTCCTGAGCGGGCTAAAACTATGGTTGGACGGAGGCAAGCCTGATTTCACTTACAGACGCGGGGGGACAACCATGAACCAATCAAGACGGAAATTTTTGAAGTCGGCAGCTGCTACCGCCGCTTTAGCTAACATTCCTCTGGCCGCAACTGCGACTGCGTCGCCAGATGAGATGGCAACGCCTGAGGAGATTATCGCGCAGTTCGTAGGTTTACCGGGCGAGAAGGCCATCAAGATCTTCGCGCCGTCGACAGATGGAAAGCCTGGGTTCGTCGCCCAACTTAACTCGGATAAACGGTTGTTTTTCGCGAGTGCAGTTAAAACCGTTGTGCTTTGTGAAGCGCTGCGACAGGCAGACTCCCCCGAAATAGTGGACAAACTTGAGAAGAAGGAACTTGCTATTGATTCCACTGTTTGGTCGTTCGGCAGTCCTATCTTTAATGCGCCGCATCTTACCGGGGTGATCTCTGAGCGCACGACTCTGGAAGCGATGATCTTGCGCAGCGACAACACTGCCACCGACATGGTGTTCAAACTGGTCGGGTTGCATAACGTGCGCAACTTTCTTGCTAAGCAAGGACTGAAGCAAACGCTGGTACCGGACAGCACTCGTACTTTCGCCGCCTACCTGTTCGGCGCAAAGAATTACAAGAGCATTACCTGGAAGGAACTGCTTAAGATAGCCAACCGGCCGTTCGTCCATCCTTTTTTAAATGACGCGCAGACGCTTGCGTCTTCGGCGGACGATTTGGTCTCCTACTACTCCCGCGCGTTGCAGGGCGAGTTCTTCCAGCACGAGCAGACATTGAATGAATTTCGGCGCATCCTTACGTTGTGCGACTTCATTTATCTTATTCCGCTACCCGTGGGCGTAAGCGCCTACGCCAAGAGCGGTAATGCCGACACAGCGGGTTCTCATGCGAGGTCAATTGCCGGAGCGATCTTCTTCTCCGGACTTTGGGTCTATTTTGCATTTGTCATCAATTGGGACGCGAAGGAGCCCAGCGATCCAGAAACAGTTCGCCAATTCTTCGCGGCGATTAACCACGCACTCACGCGGGTCAAGAATTCGTTATCCAAGTAACGACTGGCAAAGGTGCAGCTTCGGTGGTGCTAACCGATTTTCGCTGTTGTCGGCTCAGCCTGTGATTTTCTCATACGTCTCGATCTCAGTTCCTCTCCGGCGCGCCCTCGCCATGGCGAGCAGGCTGCGGTCACGCCCTACCGCTCCGCGCTTTCCGCGGTCGTGATTGCGCAACACACGCGCGTGCGACAAACCTCAAGCCATCACTGGCTCATTCATCTACCATAAGCCGCTTATGATAGATCAGATTATGCCGAGGACGGCTAAGCCCGACAATTCACGCATCGTAACCTCCTTCGCTGAAAGCTACAGCGCGTCGAGAGCCCGCTTACGATAGATGAGCTATCACGAGGGATCAGGTCAGGTGAGCTTGAGGAGTTTGCGATTGCGCGGTGGCCATGCTTTGCCTCGATCCCCGATCTCGGTGCCCGGCCTCCCTCCCAAGCGTGTCCCCGTCTAGCCGTAAAGTTCGTCCTAACGAACGCTAGCCTTTATCGCCGCGCGTTTCATCTCGCGGATCGCGACCATCTGTCGCGCGTGGGATTTGGTCAGCTCGCGCCGGCTGATACGCCCGCCGCGCTTTCCGATTGCGGCGAAATATTCGCGAAGCTGTTTTTGGGCTTCCGTCATTCGTCGATCCAAACATGCATCATAAGCGGCTTATGATGCGGCAAGAATCGCAGCTTTTCTCTCGCGCAATCTATCGTCGCATGCTCTTGCATTTTCGAGCGCGCGAGATGTTGTTTCCATCCGCAACAATGAAAGTAAGAGAAAGCATCATCCAGCTTCAACATCCAACTGGTATCCGTTTTCTTTTGGTCAGGTGATACGCCGATGCCGATTCGAATCGTTGAAGCAGACTTGAATTTGTCCCGGCACCAGGAGGCGGTGCTGGCGATGGTTGATGCCTATTCAAGAGACGCCATGGGAAATGGTGAGCCACTTGACTCCGATGTTCGGGCCCGGCTGATCCGCGGATTGCAGGAGCATCCGACGACACTGATCTTCCTGGCATTTAATGAAGACAATCCTGTCGGAGCGGCCGTATGCTTTATCGGTTTCTCGACGTTCGCGGCCAAGCCGCTTATCAACATTCACGATTTCGTGGTTCTACCGGCATCTCGCGGCAAAGGCGTCGGACGGGGTTTGCTGGAGGCCGTAGAGAAGAAGGCCCGGGAGCTCGGTTGCTGCAAGTTGACGCTAGAGGTGATGGACAATAATCACCAGGCTCTGCGAATGTATCAGGCGGCCGGTTTTGTGCGCTACGCGCTGCAAGAAGAAGCGGGCACGGCAATTTTCATGTCCAAACCGTTGCATTAAGCGGATCAACCATGTTCTGGCGCATCCGCGAAGCTTTCCAGTCAACATCAACCAGGGCGCTGCTGTCGCTGGCGATCATGCTGTCATGCGTTGCGCCGGCGTCGTCCGAGCCTGTGCGAGGTTCCCTGCCGGCGCAATGGAACATGGGTGCCGAGGATTGCGCAGCGTCGTCCCAACCTCCCTTGCAGGTCCATGCCTACGAGCCGCAAACTTTCATCCTGCGCCAAAGTCCGTGCGCGAGTTTTGAAGGTAACTTCATCTATCTCCTCGTCGGATCAGATAAGGCGCTTTTGATCGACACCGGAGCGATCGCTGATCCGCAAAAGATGCCACTGGCGAAAACGATCTTGGAACTCTTGCCGGATAATGATGACAAGAAGCTTCCACTCCTGGTGGCGCATACCCACAGACATCTGGATCATCGCGCCGGCGATCCTCAGTTTGCGTCGCTACCATCGGTCCAGATCGTGCCCATAGATTTAGACGGAGTTCGAGCGTTCTTCGGGTTCACTAATTGGCCCAACGGGATTGCCCATCTGGATTTAGGTGGCCGAACTGTGGACGTAATTCCCACGCCCGGACATAACCAGACGCACCTGGCTTTTTACGACAACAAAACCGGGATTCTTTTTTCGGGAGATTTTCTGATGCCAGGCCGATTACTGATTCAAGATGTCGCCGCTTACCGCGAAAGCGCCCTGCGAGTTGTCGACTTTCTGAAGACGCGGCCGCTTACCCACATCCTGGGCGGACACATCGAATTGAACACAGCAGGACACGCCTACCGATTCGGATCTCACTACCATCCCAATGAGCATCGGCTCGAGTTGGCGAGAGAAGATTTAACCGCGTTGCCAGCCGCGTTTGAACGCTTCAACGGCTTCTACGCGCGATACCCGAATTACATTCTTACCAATCCCATTCACAACCTTCTGGCGCTTCTGTTTGCGGCGCTCGCGTTGCTGAGCGTAGTCGTTTTCGCACTGCGCCGATTCTGGCAGCGACGGCGACGCCGTGGCCGATAGAGCTCCTTCGGATTTGGTCCGCCTTTGCGCTGAGGCTTGTCGTGGAATTGTCGTTTGACCATCGGCGAAACTGGAATCGTGTTTGAGGAGGCCAAATTGAGCCAGGAACAGGAGGAAAAATCATGAAAGCAGTGCGGATCGAGCGTTATGGAAATGAAGACGTAGTGGAACTCGTGGAAGTGGAACGGCCGCGGCCGGGAGAGAACGAAGTGCTGGTGAAGGTGAACGCGGCGGCAGTGAATCCGGTTGATTGGAAAATTCGCGACGGATTAGGTGAGATGTTCGGGTTGAAGCCGCCGTTGATTCTCGGCTGCGAGGTGGCCGGGACGGTGGAGGCGGTCGGCGATCAGGGTCCGAGCCGGACCGGCAGTCCGAGCCAGACTGGCAGTAGCGATTTTGCAGTGGGTGATGAGGTTTATGGTTATCTCAGCGCGCACAGTGGCGGTTATGCCGAGTATGTGGCGGCGCCGGCGAGCGAGTTCGTTCGGAAGCCGAAGCGGATCGAGTTCGACACCGCGGCGTCGGTGCCAGTCGCAGCGTTGACGGCGTGGCAGGGCATTTTCGATCACGGCAAGCTCGCGAGTGGGCAACGCATCCTGATCACAGGCGCGTCGGGCGCGGTCGGTTCGATGGCGGTGCAGCTGGCGAAAAACAAAAACGCGCACGTGATCGGAATAGGGTCGGGCCGGAACGAGGAGTTTGTGAGAAAACTCGGAGCGGATGAGTTCATCGATTACAAGCAAGCGAAATTCGAAGATAAAGTGCGCGATGTGGATGTGGTGTTCGACACCGTGGGCGGCGACACGCAGGACCGCGCGTTTCAAACCGTAAAGCGCGGCGGTTTCCTGGTGAGCACGGTCAGTCCGCCGTCAGCAGAAAAGGCGAAGGAGTTCGGCGTGACAGTGGCGATGGTGCAGATGATGCCAAAGCCTGACCAGCTCGCGGAGATCAATCGTCTGGTCGAGAGCGGGAAATTGAAGATGCGCGTGGCGACGGTGTTGCCGCTTGCGGAAGTGAAGAAGGCGCATCAACTCTCCGCCGGTGGACACGCGGACGGGAAGATTATTTTGCATCCTTAAGACCGGCGCTGAGTTAGACGATCCGCGAGGCGTGTGCGCTACCCAGTGGTGTCCAAAAATGTCGTCGAGTTCCAATCAGAGCTCTCAGATCGAAGTGCGTGGACAGGGGAATTTCGGCCTGGCAGTCGAAACTGACAGGCTAGTCCCGCAGTCGCGGGATGCTCCCTGGAATCAGAGGCTAGCGATTAGTTGGCTGCGGCAGCCTTGATGAGCGCTCTCTGATTCCAGTTGGCGCGCAAAACTTTCATCTCGGCGTTGAGCGTCTGCAGGCGCCGGAGGACGCCCTTATATTTTTTCGTGATCCCCGTGCCCGTTCGATTGACCGCGCCTTGGCCGACTAAACCTTGAAGTTTTTCATAAACGCGCAAGCGCAGCATCTCTTCACCTCCACCGGCAAGGTTTCGCTCGCGGAGATTGAGCAGGATAATGTCGAACAAGGGTTTAAATTCAAATGAGGCTTTGGAGGAAAGCACGTCCACCAGTTCTTCGGTTATGTTGTCGGGTACGCGACGCGTGAAAGAGATAGCAGACCGTTTGGACATCTATAAGTATAGCACCGATTCGGGAAATAGCTCCCCAGGCGCGCAGAGGCTTGGGATGGATCAAATGCCGTTCAGCAGATCTTGAGTAGACTGGGGTCGCAATAACCCTCCTTCGCTGAAAGCTACGGCGCGTCCCGAGCGGCTTACGATGCGGACTATTTGTGCATCGTGTTTTTAGACTGGCGGAAGATCGACGGGTTGATTAGCTGAGGCAAGGCGCGAAATTCCCAGACTTCTGAAACTCAAACCGTCCCTTGACTGGCTTCTTATCTTCGTTCTGTTGGCGATTCTTCTGCGCTTCTGGCCCGGCGGTATCAGTCCGACTGCGCTCTTCGTTTGCTCCGCTCTCGGCATCATTCCGGTCGCGGGCTGGATCGGGCGCGCGACCGAAGCGCTCGCCGCCCGTGTCGGGGTAGGCGTGGGAGGATTGCTCAACGCCACTTTCGGGAACGCCGCGGAGCTGATCATCGCCGGCATCGCCCTTTCCAAAGGTCTGACCAATGTGGTGAAAGCCTCCATTACGGGATCGATCATCGGTAACGTGCTGCTGGTGCTCGGCCTCTCCATTCTATTTGGCGGCACTAAATATAAGGAACAGCGTTTCAACGGCACCGCAGCGCGCACTTTCGTCATCTCGCTCTCGCTGGCCGCGATCGGTCTCATCATCCCGACGGTATTTCACCTCGCCGCCGATGCCAGTCCTCGCGGCTGGAACCCGCTGGTCGAGCAGAAGCTCTCATTAGCCATCGCCGTTGTCTTGTTCCTTACCTATTTCTGCATGCTCGGTTTCTCGCTCCGGACTCACAAATATTTCTTCCAAGGCGCTGAGGAAGATGTGGAAGAAAGAGGCAGGCAATGGTCGCGCGGCAAGGCCATTACGATCTTGCTCATCGCTACCGCCCTGGTCGCCCTGCTCTCGGAGTTTCTCGTCGGCACGATCGAAAATGTCCGAGACTCCGTCGGCGTGACCGAGGTATTTGTCGGTGTGATCGTGGTGGCGATTGTGGGTAACGCGGCCGAGCACTCGACTGCCATCCTGATGGCGATGAAAAACAAGATGGACTTGACCATTGGCATTGCGATCGGCTCAAGTCTGCAAATCGCGCTTTTCGTCGCTCCCGTGCTGATTTTTCTCTCCTATCTTTTCGGGCGGCCGATGGACCTCGAATTCACGATGCCGGAAGTTGTCGCGGTCGTAGCCTCGGTTTACATCCTGTTTCAGATCAGCGGAGACGGCGAGACGAACTGGATCGAAGGCGTCCAACTTCTCTCGGTCTATGTGATTCTCGGGATTCTCTTTTTCTATCTGCCGGAGCCGCAACACGTCGCACCCTAGGTTTC
>DATLPS010000046.1:0-4222 GCA_035535575.1 Candidatus Limnocylindria bacterium | reverse complement strand
TCGGCAAACAAGTGTCCCGCTTGTTTCTTGCTCTAAGATCGACAGGCGAGACGCTCGTCATCCGAGACAACCAAGATGGTTGTCTTCCAGCTCTCAACACTCAACGAAATGATATCTGCGTTCGACGTTGGACGTTGGGCGTTGGACGTTCGGCGTTTGCTTCTGATCACCGTTCACCGATCACCGATCACTCAGGCGCGAGCCGCCAGCGCCTCGATCCTCTTCCACTCGTCCGGACTGAGCTGGAGTTTCTCCGCGGCCATGTTCTCCTCGAGATGCGCGAGCGACGATGTGCCCGGGATCGGCAACATGACCGGTGATTTTTGCAGCAACCACGCGAGCGCGAGTTGGACGACGCTGACGTTGTGACGCTTCGCTTCGGCTTCCAATGGATTGCCGGACTTGCTCAAGGAACGGCTCCCGCTCCCGCCGATCGGCGCCCACGGAATGAATCCCATCTTTTCTTTATCGCAGTAGTTGAGCGCGGCCTCCGACTCGCGGTCGGTGATGTTGTATCGGTTCTGGATGCTGACAATCGGCACGACCTTTTTCGCCTGTTCGATTTCCGTCACCGTCACTTCCGATAATCCAACGTGCCGGATTTTTCCTGCATCCTGGGCTTTTTTGATTGCGCCTAAGGATTCTTCAACCGGCACCTTGCGATCGATCCGATGCAATTGCCACAGATCGATCCGTTCGAGCTTCAAGCGCTTGAGACTTTTATCGACGCATTGTGCTAAATATTCCGGCCGGCCGTCCTGTTCCCATTGTCCCGGACCAGGCCGGGTCTGACCGCCTTTGGTCGCAATGACGAGTCCTTTCGGATAAGGATACAACGCTTCCGCGATGAGCAGCTCGTTCGTTTCCGGACCGTAAGCATCGGCGGTGTCGATGAAATTGACGCCCAGCTCCACGGCGCGCCGCAAAACTTTCTTCGCGTTCTCGCGATCAGGCGGCCAACCCCAGATCCCCTCGCCTGTCAGGCGCATCGCCCCAAAGCCGAGCCGGTTGACCAACAGATCCCCACCCAACAAACATGTTTCCCCGCTGCTGCTCGCCTGCCCCGCCGTAGCCAAGCGCAGGTGGGTGCTCGCGCTCGCCGCCGCGAGAATTCTCTGGAACCCGCCTGTCAGAACGCCAGCTGCACTTGCGGAAAGTGCCCCCAGAAATGTTCGCCGTGTTACATCGTTATCCATTGAATTTCCCTTCCTACTTCATAATTCATCCTTCTTCCTTCGTAGAACCCTCCCGTCAAAACGCCAGCAGCACTTGCAGAAATCGCCCCCAAAAACGTTCTTCGTCTCATCTCAGTAAAATATGTTGCCGCGATCAGCTCTCAACACTCAACTATCAACTGGCTTTGATCACCCTTTCCGATTTGCGGACATGTCAACTTCATCGAACGATCTTTACGTCAGGCTCGCCGCGGCACCGAGCAATTTAATCGACCCGCTCGGGAACTTCGTCGGGCAAAACCGAAATCAATGATTACTCATGATTCGATCCGCGCACCTTCAATAAGATAGTTACGATACAACAACCGGCAATGAGCGAACCGAAAGCGCGCGTGTGGAAGAAGATTGTCTGCTTTTATGCGCTGACGATGCTCTTTAGTTCGGTTTGCGGCGCGTTCGTTTTGCATGCCGGCAAGATGGATGCGGGCAATCTTCTCTACGTCACCGGCGCGATGTGGAGTCCGGGGCTCGCTGCGTTCGCCACGAAAAAACTATTCAAGGAAAGTATTCGCGATCTTCCATGGCGGTGGGGCAACGCGCGATACGCGTGGCTCGGATACCTCATTCCGATCGGTTACGCGCTGCCGGTTTATCTGATTACGTGGATCACCGGTCTTGGCGGTTTCAACATGTCGATCTTGCCGAAAGTGGCCGCAGATTTCGGTTGGCAGAATTTTCCGCCGGCGCTCACGCTCGCTCTTTTTGTGCTCATCACGGCCACGCTCGGAATGGTCGGCAAACTTTCACGCGCGCTCGGCGAAGAAATCGGTTGGCGCGGATTTCTGGTTCCGGAGCTGGCGAAAGTGGTCGGCTTTTCCGGAATCGGATTGATCAGCGGATTGATGTGGGCGTTTTATCATTTTCCGGTCCTTCTCTTTGCAAATTACAATGCGGGCGCACCGGCCTGGTATAGTGCGACCTGCTTTACCATCTCGGTCGTGAGCGACAGTTTTATTATGGCTTGGCTGACGCTGCGCGCGCGAAGTCTTTGGCCAGCCGCGATTCTTCACGCGAGCCATAATCTTTTCATTCAATCAATCCTAACTCCCCTAACCAAAGACACCGGACCGACGAAATTTATCATCGACGAATTTGGCATCGGCCTGGTCATCACGGTTACGATTGGCGCGATCATCGCCTGGAGAAGTTCGGTGCTATGGAGACCCCATTAACTCCGCTCGAGTTCGCGCGTCGAAGTCGTAAGCTTTACCCCGAGCGCGAAGCCGTCGTGGATGGCGATCTACGGCTAAGTTACGAGCAATTTTTCGACCGATGCGACGCGTGGTCGGCGGCGTTGCAGGCGCTCGGTGTGAAACAAGGCGACCGCGTCGCTTACATCGCCCCCAATACCCATGCGCAGCTGGAATCGTTTTACGCCGTGCCGCAGATCGGTGCCGTTCTGGTCCCTCTGAACTATCGGCTGACCGCCGACGATTTTGCGTATTTGATTCAACACAGCGGCGCGCGCGTCGTCTGTGCGGACATCGATTACCTTGAACGGGTCGATGGTATTCGATCGAAAATCCCAGACGTATCCGCTTTCGTCGCGCTCGGCGGAAGCAAGCCAGGGTGGTTGGATTACGAGACATTGATTGCAGCATCGCCGAAAAAATTTGGCCGACCGACCATTCTTGAAACCGACCTGCTGACCATTAATTACACCAGTGGCACTACTTCAAGGCCGAAGGGAGTGATGATCACGCACCGCAACGCCTACATCAACATAGTCGGCACACTCCTTCATCACCCGATGACGCTGACGGATCGCTATCTTTGGACTCTGCCGATGTTTCACGCCAACGGCTGGACCTTTGTCTGGATTGTCACCGCGATAGGCGCGACGCACATCTGCCTGAGAAAAGTTCAGCCGAGTGCTGTTTTCGAGAAAATTAAACAGGAGTCCGTGAGTATGCTTTGCGCCGCGCCAACGGTGTTAATCGGCATTGCCCATGATCCGGGAAAACTCAGACGCGAAGCACGCCGCGGCGTGCGCGTTTTGACTGCAGGAGCTCCTCCGGCGGCGACAACGATCGAGCGAATTGAAGGGGAACTCGGATGGGTGATTACCCAAGCCTACGGGCTAACCGAGACATCGCCTTTCATTACGATCTGCGAATCACGACCTGAACACGAAAAGCTTTTGTGCGCTGAGCGCTCCGTCATTAAAGCGTGCCAGGGAGTAGAACTGCTCACGTCAGGTGAACTGCGGGTTGTGGATGAAGAAGAACACGATATTCCGCACGATGGTGAGGCGATTGGTGAAATCATCGTTCGCGGGAATGTTGTTATGAAAGGCTATTATAAAGATGCCGAAGCGACAGACGAGGCTATGCGAGGCGGCTGGTTTCATACCGGCGATGCCGCCGCCGTTCACCCCGATGGCTACGTGGAAATTCGGGATCGATTAAAAGATGTTATTATTAGCGGTGGCGAAAATATTTCGTCGGTGGAAGTCGAAGGCGCCTTGCTGCGACATCCGGCCGTTCAAGAGGTGGCAATCGTCGGAATGCCGGACGAGCGCTGGGGCGAGGCGCCCCACGCATTTGTCGTCTTAAAAGCAGGCGCGACCGCGACGGAAACCGAGCTGCGCAATTACGCTCGTGATCATCTGGCGCACTTCAAGGCGCCGCAGAAAATTCACTTCGTACCCGAGCTGCCAAAAACAGCGACGGGCAAGGTCCAGAAGTATGTCCTTCGAGGAAAGCAGCCGGCCATTTCCAAACAGTGATAACTCCAACGGCTGGTGCTTTTACAACGTTGTAACGATGTAACGCTTTTAACGATTTAACGTCGCCGACAGGCCGAGCTGCCGAAAACAGCCACCGGCAAGGTCCAGAAGTATGTCCTTCGCGGCAAGCCCGCGATTTCGAAGCAGTGACAGGCCATCTAACGAAAACAAGATCAGCCACCGCTGGCGAGGGCGAGCTTAATCTGAAATGGACGTGTCGAAGTCATTGGAAAGTTACGCATTGGAGCGGCCAGCGGTT
>DATLPS010000045.1:0-6049 GCA_035535575.1 Candidatus Limnocylindria bacterium | reverse complement strand
GAATTACTCGGTTCCTGTTGCGAGTGACGCACACAGGTAACGGATCTCATCATCCACGTCGGCAGGATCCTCGACGGTTTGCGAGACTTCATCGCGCAGCAGACTGCGGTAACGCTGACGCATGTTGTGCAGCTGTTTTTTCACGGCCGTTTCTGCCATTCCCAGTTCTGCAGATAGGTTAGCATATGACAGTTCATCGCGTTCGTCTGTAAGATAGGAGCTTAGTGCTTGGAAAAGCCAGAGCTTGCCTTTGATCTCGCATTCTTCCCGCAGCCGTTGAAACGCGTGTTCCACAACAGTCGTCGCCCAAGTGAGGTCGAAGATGCGCTCCGGCGGCAAGGAGTCGAGTGCTTGAACCGGGATGGATAATTGCGACGGCGCTTCCGCCATCCAATCGTCCCAGGAAATAAATTCCACGCCGCCGCCGCGTTTGTGAGCATGAGTTTTCTCCGCGGCGTTAATGAGAAAATTTTGGAGCGACCTCAGCAAGAGCGAACGGAACCGGCCGCGATTACGATCGGCGTGCTGCAGCCAGTCGTGCTCCAGCATTATCACAAAAAAATCCTGAGTGAGGTCCTGTGCATCCTCAATCGAATAGCCGCGTGCCCGCACAAACGAGAAAATGGGCCGCCAATAAGTTCGGCAAAGCTCGGCGAGCGCGTCGCGCGCCTTTTGCTCCTCGCTTCCGTTGGCGGCGGAAAAGATGAGGCTCCAGCGGGTAGTTACAAACTCACGCGGTTCGCCTCCACCCTGCTCGCCAGCCTTCCCGCTCACGAGAGAACATTGTGGTTCTCTCTCCTCTATACAAGCATAAACGGTGGATATGCGGCCCGCCGCAGCTGTTTGCCGTTGGTCGAATGTAAAGTCTGCTCGTGCGATACCTGGTTAATTCTTTCTCGTAAAAGACGGAGTGAGACGGCTTGTCGGAGGAGGCGCTCAAAACCCACACGACCTTGCCAGGATTGTCATGTCGAGCGGAGTCGCCTGCCACGCCGTAGCTGCTTGCGGAGGCGGGAGGCATCTCTCACTTTGTCTCGGCAGCACACAAATGAACTTACAGCCGCAAACGTCGAACGCCCAACACTCAACGTCCAACATTCAACGAAAGAATGCCGGCGGAGGGGCTCGAACCCACACGGCCTTGCGGCCACTGGATTTTGAGTCCAGCGCGTCTGCCAATTCCGCCACGCCGGCGATTTTAAAAGGAACGGGAACGATACGGCCTGCGCGCAGAAGCTCAACTCTGCCAAGCACGTTGAAACAACAAGTTGTTGAAGCGCAGGATCACAAAATCGCGTCGCCAAATTCCATTTGCATCCGCAGCCCGCGCGGCTGCCCGAGAATTTCGCGAACGACCATCGCGCCACGAAGACCAAGCGGCGATGTCAGCAACGTTTTTACATCGATAATTTGCGGTGCGGCAGTCTGCGGTTGTGTTCTAGCTTCGGACAGAGTCGCGGCACTAACGACTGCAGCGGGTTCAGACAGTGCCTTCGCTTCATGAACTTGAAACAGCGGTTCCGCCAGAGCTGAACGCATCTGCCGCTGCTCTACCGCCGGTGCGACCGTTTCAGCAGGAATTTGCATTTCGTGTGGTATGTCGGGTGGTCGCGTGACCAGCGGAGGAAGCGGCGATGCCATCGGTCGGACGCGCGGGAGCACCAGCGGCTTGCGATAAGGTGGACGAGGCGCAACGGGCGATGGCGGCGGTGACTCGGGAGGATTTCCAAGCGCTTCCAAGAACTTGCGAATGCGTTCTTGGTCAGACTCTATGGGTGCGCGCGGAATCGGCCTCGGTGCTGTGGGCCGAGGTTTCGGCGTCGATTTTGTTTGCTCATCGCTCCTTGTTTTGCGGGCCGCTCTCCCCAGCAACTGGAACAAGCCGGCGACTACTAGAAGCAAAAGGAAAAGCAGATTTTCGAGATGAACTGCGAGCATTGGTTAGATCGTTGAAGCGTTGAAGGGTGAACTCACATATGTCTCAGCTTCTCACCTCTTGCTTCCAGTCTGATCACCGACCACTGAATCACGTGCCGTCCGTTCGCGGCTTGTCTCCGCCTGCGATCGATTCGCGCATCGAGGTGTCGGCCTGAACATTTTTCATCCGCACATAATCCATAATCCCCAAATTTCCCGACCGAAACGCGTCTGCCATTGCCTGGGGAACGAGCGCTTCGGCCTCGACCACTTTGGCGCGCATTTCCTGAGTTTTGGCGCGCATTTCCTGCTCCACAGCCACAGCTGCGGCGCGGCGCACCTCGGCTTTTGCTTGCGCGACGCGTTTGTCTGCTTCGGCCTGTTCGGTCTGCAATTTTGCCCCGATGTTGTCGCCGACATCCACATCGGCGATGTCGATTGAAAGAATTTCAAACGCCGTATTGCTGTCCAGCCCTTTGGCCAAAACTGTCTTGGAAATGCGATCCGGATTCTCCAGAACTTCCTTGTAGGAATGCGCAGAGCCTATCGCGCTGACAATACCTTCGCCCACGCGCGCGATGATTGTTTCTTCAGTCGCGCCACCGACAAATCGATCGAGATGCGAGCGCACGGTCACACGTGCTTTGACTTTCACACCAATTCCGTCCTGTGCGACACCGTCAATCGTCGTGCGACCCATCGACGGGTTAGGCGCGTCAATCACTTTTGGATTAATGCTCGTGCGCACGGCTTCTAAGACTGTCTTGCCGGTGCCTTTCGTAGCGAGATCGATGGCACAGGCCCGGTTGAAATCGAGCGTGATGCCTGCCTTATCAGCGGCGATTAGGGCAAGGACAACATGCCCAACGTCGCCGCCCGCGAGATAATGCGCTTCCAGCGGATCGCTCCGAACATCGATACCAGCTTTCACCGCGGTGATGCGATTGTCCACAATCAAACCGACCGGCACCTTACGCAGCCGCATCCCGACCATTTTGCCAAGACTCACCGGCGCATTTGCGATCCGTGCCCGGAGCCAGAGACCGAAAAAGTTAAAAAGAACCACCGCCAGCACGAACGCGAAGACCGCGAGCACTGCGAGGCCGACAAGATAAAGCGCTTCCATATAGCAGCGAAGATTATCGGAAGAGAAACAGCGCGAAAAGTCTAATTGCTAACAAGCTGGAACCCGTTGACCTCAGCGCATCGGCTAAGCATGAAGTCCTGCTCGGGGCGGGACTTGAACCCGCATCGTTTTGCCTCGCCTTATAGGTATTTCCCTCTAGCAATCATGCAAGATAATGCATTGACGTGCAGGCCATTTGTCCTAAATAGTCCTAAATATGACAACAGTTAAAGTCGGCAACACGGTCGTTAAAATCTATCATTGGAAGGGAAAATCGGGCTACGAACAGTTCAAGGTTGCTTATCGTGCGGACGGCCAACGGAAGCGCGAAACATTTGGAAGCCTGGCTAAAGCAAAGGCGCGCGCGAACGAGATCGCTGTTCAAATCGAGCGCGGTGAACGCGACGCATTGAAACTAACAAATGCTGATCGCTCAACTTATCTGCACGCGCTTGAACTGCTAAAGCCCACGTCGATTCCGCTTCACGTCGCAATCCAGGAATATCTCTCGCTGCGCAAGCCTGCGGAGTGCCCTCAAAAGCTCATCCCTGAGGTCGTAGCTCAACTCTTGGAAGACAAGAAGATCCACGGCGCGAGCCTCCGTCATGTGCAGACTCTGCGCCGGCAGTTGAATCGGTTCGCATCGACTTTCCGCACAAACATCGGCAGCATCACGGCGCGATTAATCGAACAGTGGCTTGCGAGTCTGAAGGTCGGACCACGATCCAGGAACAACTATCGCGCATCGGTTGTTACGCTGTTTCACTACGCGCGGAAACACGGCTATCTGCCGAGAGAAAAGCAAACGGAAGCGGACCTCGTCGATAAGGTGAAAGATCGCGGAAAGAAGATTGAAATCCTTAGTCCGCCGCAAATGGCGAAGCTGATGGCGAAAGCTAAAGGCAAGATCGCCTTGTATCTCGCGCTGGCCGGTTTTTCCGGCATCCGCGCGGCTGAACTTCTCCGGCTCGAATGGAAAGATTTTAATTTCGTGCGTGGTCATATCACGGTCGCAGCTGATAAAGCTAAGACGGCCACGCGGCGCCTGGTCCCGATCCTGCCGAATCTCGCTGAGTATCTGCGACCGTACCACCGCTCCAGCGGCCGCTTGTTCAAGGCCAAAGACGACATGAGAGCAGTTAGCTGGGCAAAAAAGAACGGAGTTGATCCGTGGCCGATTAATTGCCTGCGGCACAGTTACGCGTCATATCGCCTTGCCGTCACTGCCGACGCTGCCAGGACGGCGCTGGAGCTTGGCAATAGTCCCGCAAAGTTGTTCAGCAACTACCGCGAACTCGCGGACGAGCATGACGCGAAAGCGTGGTTCGCAATCACGCCGAAACGTTCAAAGAAGATTGTTCAGTTTGCGGCGTAGTTTCTGAACGGGTGGGCAATAGTTCAATCAATCCCTCGATATCAATGTGAACCCAATCTTTGGGCCGCGCCCGCCACGAGCGCGCTCCCGCCCAAAGCCTTCGTCCTGCCTAGCGTGTCAATGGAGCGCCAGCGCACGTTAGAATTGCTCTGCTCCTCGGATGTCGTAGCAACGGTTGCGATGCTGCAAAGTTGACATCCGGGCCGGTTGCAAAAAAATGGACCCGGATAGAATCCCCGAGAAAATTATCAGCGCGGCGGGTTTCGCGCGCCGAGTCGGCATATCCAGGCCTGCGCTCGCAAAATATCAGCGGCGAGGATTAATCATGCCCGACTTCGAATCCGAAGCCGGGTGCTTTTACAGGTACGACTCGATCCCCACCGCGAAGCGCGCGATCGAGCAGAACCGTAGCCACAACTACAAGCATCTCTCTGCAACCCCATGACTTGGCTTGAATTCAAATCCCGATTACCACGGTATCTGTCGCCGGAACTCGAGGAGGAACTTAAAGCATTTTTCGAAGCAGTGGTGGACCTTAGCGATGACTACGAGCATTGCATCGCTCGCCTTCGGGCCACGAGGCGATTCAAATCAATTTTCGGCGCGCCCAATGCGTGCCAAACAAATATGAACCAAATACTAAGTGAAAAAGAACGCAGAGAATTTTCTCGCGATCTTTACAAAACCATACTCGGGCTGGCGCAGACCGGGGAAAGGCCCTACGGGCTCTGCTCCGAGATCTCTGAGCTGCTCACCAAAGACAACCCACTTTTAGAGATTGCCAATGAGAGGACAATCTTGGTGCCTATGGAAGCCTTGATGTCGCGTAAAGCGCAGAACGTGACTACCGCTACGGCCGAATCTTAGTCCGCAAAAAGCCGCCCAAGCGAGTTAAAACAGGAAAACTCCGCTCATCATGTCCAGCATTAAATCGCGCCTCGGCGATTGGCCGTGTATCCAGGCTACACCCGTATAAAAAATCGGCTCTTGCCTTGCACGCTCATCGCCAAGGCCATTTCGCAATGGTAACAGGGTCGTTACGATACTCTGCTTGATGCAACGAACCCTCGCGTTATGAGGTCTTAATAAACAAAGAGAGACTCATGCAAATGAGCTTTAAACCTTGCCGATTCAACGCTTACTTCTATGCGATCTGTGCGACGGCAATAACATTGGCCTTTGTCGTCAGTGGACGGACGGTGCCAGCAGTCGATGGAGACCTTGATCCGACATTCGGGACCGACGGCAAAGTGCTGACCGATTTCGATCACAGCACCGACATCGCCAACGCCGTGGCGATCCAAGCCGATGGCAAGTTAGTCGTGGTAGGTACAACCTATCAAGACAATGATTTTTCAACTGAGGACTTCGCTGTTGCTCGATACAATCCGGATGGCACCCTGGACAAAACTTTCGGCGCCGGCGGCAAAGTACAAACAGATTTTCCCGGTCTGGCCGCGGTGGCTTCATCGGTAGTCATCCAACCTGATGGCAAAATTGTGGTCGCGGGCGGCGCCTTTCCGCTTTTTACCTTTCTGGGCAATTTCAAAGTGGTCCGCTACAACTCGAACGGATCGCTCGATACTTCCTTTGGGGACGGCGGCATCGTGACGACGACTTTTCCAGAGGGT
>DATLPS010000044.1:0-15576 GCA_035535575.1 Candidatus Limnocylindria bacterium | reverse complement strand
GCAAATGCCATCGCATACGCAACTTTGCCGCGAAAATAGAGGCCGCTAAGAAAAGTAAATACCTCCGCGATCGGAGCGCCCTTTCTGCCTCGCAATTTTCGGGCGAGTTCGAATTGCGCGCCATCGTTCAGAATCATCCGTGCGCGTTCACCGCCGGCGTAAGCAGGTGAAAGAAGAAAAATCCGATGATGGAGACTGTCGTCCATTCCTTGCAACCTTCCGATTCACAAAGGGCAGCGCAAGTCACCTGCAGACCAATTGATCAGTTAAGCTCTGCAAAAGTTAGAGACAGGCGAAAACCTTAACCCGCTTCTTGGTCGACACGCGGCATAGCCGGTTCCTGTTCTTGCTTTTTGCGCGCAGGAAAGAAGATAATGAATAGGTGCGTTGGACCTGGTCATCCAAATCTCGCGTAGCTGACGACCACGCTGAGGAAAACTATCCCTCTTCGACGGGGGATGCCCAGCCCGATTTCATTTGTGTCGGTCCCCAAAAAACGGGAACGGGATGGCTGTATCAACAACTCGCTAGCCATCCCGATTTCTGGATGCCTCCTACAAAGGAACTGCATTATTTCGATCAACTCGGCAGGCCTGCGCTCGCAAATCCCGCGCGTCCGAGAGACGAGCGTGATCTTCGCTTTCTCAAGAGATTAGAAAGCCTGAGCGCCCGACCCCATATCGATCTGAATAATTATGCTCGTTTGTTCGAGCCTAAGGGGTCGCTCCTCTCCGGTGATATTTCGCCAGGCTACTCAACACTGAGCGGTAAGATCATTCAGCGAGTCGTCGGATATTTCCCAAAATTAAAGGTTATTTTTCTGGCCCGTGATCCAGTCGAGAGGGCCTGGTCGCACATGTCCATGGAGGTGCGTTCTCGCCAGATGCAGCCGTTTGACGTAACTGATATGGACGAAGTAATTCGGAATTTGCGCCGCCGAGGGATGCTGTTGCGCTCGTACCCGAGTGTGATTGCAGCCCGCTGGCAACGCTATGTTCATCCGCACCTCTTTCGGATCTACTTTTTTGATGACCTGCAGAGGGACCCCGCCGGGCTCCGTCGTTCCATCCTCGAGTTCCTACATGCCGACCCGAACAAGCCAAGCGGCCGACTGACGGCGGATTACAATAGCAAGGCCGGAATGGAAAAGCTTCGGTTTACAGACAAAGTGCGTTCGCGACTGGCTCAGTTCTTTGAAGAAGAGCTAAAAGTGTGCGCGGCAAAATTGGGTGGACCAGCGAGAGACTGGCCGGCGCGATATGGTTTCTCGTTTCTTTTTGTTTTTTCTCTGCTGACCTATGATCTTGATCTGCATCTTTGGTTTGACGGGTGCCTCTGATCCAGGTTCCTATTCTTGCCTTTTGAGCGCGGGATAGAAAATAATGCGATATGCGTTGGACCCTGCCATTCAAACCTCGCGTCGGCGGCGACCGCAATGGAGAAAAACATCACTGTTCCAACGGTGAGGCGTGCCCGGATTTCTTGTGTGTCGGAGCTCAGAAAGGCGGGACCTCATGGCTTTATCGGCAACTCGAGCCGCATCCCGATTTCTGGATGCCCCCAGTAAAGGAACTTCATTATTTTGACGAACTGAGCAGGATTGCAGCAATAGCTTCTGCACGCCCACGGAATGACCGCGATCGTAGGTTTCTTGAAGGCATCAGGCACCTAAGCGCGCGATCCTATCTCGACCTGGAGAGTTATGCCGCTCTATTCGCCGCGAAGGACTCGTTACTCTCCGGTGATATCACACCGGCATACTCGATGCTGAATGACGAAGTTGTTGAGCGGGTCGTAAGTCGTTTTTCAAACCTGAAGGTGATTTTTATAGCTCGGGACCCTGTGGAGAGAGCATGGTCACAGCTATCGATGGGTGTGCGCCTTGGGATGATCACTCGCTTTGACGCTACCGATCCCGAGGAAGTGATTCGGAACCTGCTGAATCCGGGAGTGCTGGTCCGCTCGCATCCCAGCAAGATCGTCGCGCGTTGGAAGCGCTACGTTCGTCCGGAACACTTCCGCAGTTATTTCTTCGATGATCTGCAAAACAATCCCACCGAGCTGCGCCGTTCGATTCTGCTTTTCCTGGGCGGCGACCCGGATAAACCAAGTGGCAGATCAAAGCCAGACGACAATAACAATGCTGGCAAGGACAAACTTCGGCTCACCACCAAAGTGCGCGCCCGTATGGCTCAGTTTTTCGAACAGGAACTGAAAGCCTGCGCCTCGCAACTGGGCGGAGCCGCAAAGAATTGGCCGGCACGATATGGCTTTTCAGTAGTCTGTTTCTTCTGGCAGTTAGCGGACTACTTCGATCTCTTCGTGTGGTTTGATCTGGATTGCCTGACACTCTAGTCGGTTGGAGGCAGTGATTGCGGGCGAGGATAACAAACGTCAATCAGCTCGAATGCTTGTCGCGGCTCCTGCCCGCGCGCGATTCGCCTGAAGTTCAGCCAGATGTTTTTCCGACCAGCGACAAAGCGCGTGCAACGGTTCAATCAGGGTCCGACCCAATCTTGTCAGTGAATATTCCACTTTCGGCGGCACGACCGGATGGACATTGCGGCGGACCAAGCCGTCGCGCTCCAGACTGCGCAACGTTTGAGTAAGCATTTTCTGCGAAATTCCGCCGATCGCGCGTTGCAGTTCGGCATAACGCATTGTTCCGCGAGCAAGGATCTGAATCACGAGCGCCGTCCATTTGTCGGCAATACGGTCGAGCACAAGTCGTGACGGACATTGCGGCTCCAAGACCGACGGAGGAGAAGGCGTTTTAGCCACGCCTTCTTGTAATCCAAGCACGATTCGAGAGCAACATTCTAAATGGTGTGTATACCTTAGATCGACCTGTAGTTGACGAACGGATTGGTCAGTCGAAATTTCGATTCTATGATAACGGCGAATTTCGAACGGGCTGCGCGAGTTGAACTTTTTTTTAACGACGCAAACTCGGAACGCCCCTCGCGTCAGGAGACGTCAACAGGGGCCGCTGACGCGGCGCTTTTAGACGGGTACTCGCGCACGGTCGTGAGCGCGGTTGAGCGTGTCGCGCCATCTGTGGTGAATATCGAAGTGCAACAACGGGGCAAAAATCAGCCGCGCGAGGTCGCGGGAAACGGCTCGGGATTTGTGATTACACCCGACGGTTTCATTTTGACCAACAGCCACGTCGTCCATGGCGCAATTCGCATTGTGGTGAATCTTTCGGGCGGAACCGATTACGCGGCACAGCTCATTGGCGATGATCCAGAAACCGACCTGGCAGTGATTCGGATCGATGCACCCCAACTAATTCATGTTCGCCTGGCGGATTCCGAAACCTTGCGGGTAGGCCAGCTGGCGATCGCGATTGGAAATCCCTTCGGTTTCCAAGCGAGCGTAACCTGTGGCGTGATCAGCGCGCTCGGTCGCTCGATGCATTCGCAATCGGGCCGTTTGATCGACAATATCATTCAGACGGACGCGGCACTGAATCCGGGCAATTCCGGCGGGCCCCTGATTAACTCCGCAGGGGAAGTAATCGGCGTGAACACGGCAATGATTCGCCCGGCCCAAGGCATCTGCTTTGCCATTGCGAGCAACACAGCCAGACTTGTCGCCGGATGGTTAATTCGCGATGGAAAGATCCGACGCAGCTACATTGGTGTCGCCGGTCAAAATGTGCCGCTGCATCGCCGCGTGGTTCGATTTTATGATTTGCCGCTCGAAACCGGTGTACTCGTCGTGTCAGTGGAGAAGAACAGTCCTGCCGAACGCGCGGCATTGCGCGAGGGCGATCTGATTATTGCGTTCAATGGCCAACCCATCGGGAGTGTGCACGATCTGCACAAGATTTTGGTCGGCCAACAAATTGGGGTCAGCGCCGCTCTCACGGTCATTCGCCACACCGAGAAATTAGAATTGCCGATCCTGCCCGCAGAATCGCCCTGATCAGGCGTTGACTGCAGCGGCAGGCTATTGCCTGGTATTTCGAGTGCTTTGCAGCCAACGCGGCTGCCTCTACAGTGCCGCTGCGATTGTTTGATTGATGAAAATTTTAGTCGTTGGCAGCGGCGGCCGCGAACATGCTCTTGCATGGAAATTGCGGCAATCTCCCCATGCGCGGCGCATTTTCTGCGCACCGGGAAACGCGGGCACTGCCGAAATTGGCGAGAATGTCGCAATCTCCGCGAGTGATTTGGATGCACTCATGCGGTTCGCGAAAGAAAATCGTGTCGATTTAACGATGGTCGGTCCGGACGATCCGCTTGCCGCGGGAATTGTGGATCTGTTTGCGGCTGAAGAATTGCGCGTATTCGGTCCGACGAAATCCGCCGCCCGCGTCGAAGCGTCTAAAATCTTTGCAAAAGAGCTGATGCGCGCGCAAAAAATTCCCACAGCCGAAGCCAGCACATTTTCCGACAGCAACGAAGCGCTTCGTTACTGCGAGCGGCTAAAATTTCCCATGGTAATCAAAGCGGACGGCTTGGCGCTGGGCAAAGGAGTGATCATTGCCGGCGACACCGCCACAGCACGATTGACCATCGATGAAATGATGAATCAACGCCGCTTCGGCGAGGCAGGCCGCCACATCGTCATCGAGGAATTGTTACGCGGGACGGAATGCTCGGTGCACGCACTCGTTGACGGAAACAATTACCTGCTGTTGCAATCGGCCCGCGATCACAAGCGTGCGTTTGATGGCGATCAGGGGCCAAACACAGGCGGTATGGGGGCCTTCAGTCCCGCCAATAATTGGAACAGCAGATTGCAATCGCAATTCGAAACCGAAATCATGCGGCCGTTTCTGCACGGTCTTCTGCAAGAAGGAATCAGGTTCCGCGGCCTTCTTTACCCCGGCCTGATGATGACCAGCGAAGGCCCGCGTGTGCTGGAGTTTAATTGTCGTTTTGGGGATCCGGAAACCCAGGCATTGTTGCCCCGAATGAAATCGGATCTGCTGCCCCTATTGGAAGCAACGATTGACGGAAAGATCGATACGTGCGCCATCGAATGGGATACCCGGGTCGCGGTGACGGTCGTGCTGGCGTCCGCTGGTTATCCTGGTAAGTACGAAACTGGAAAACCAATTTCGGGGCTCGCGGAAGCAGCAAAGGTCGAAGGAGTTCAAATTTTTCACGCAGGAACAAAGCGCGAGTCCGGCGAAATCCGGACTGCGGGAGGCCGTGTCCTCGCGGTCACTGCGCTCGGTTCAACTATCGAAGACGCACGGGACCGGGTGTACGACGCCGTCTCCCGGATTCAGTTCGAGAAGTGTCAGTACAGGCGCGACATTGCTCTGAATGCTGTTGCGACTAACATCGAGAGCTTGTCGTGATCCGTCGATTTTTGCTGGCCACCTTTGCGATCTTCATCTTCGTGGAGAACTTCGCTGCGCAGTCGCAATCGGGCACGGCACCGCAGGCCACCTCGAAATCGGCTGCGCTGCCATCGGCATCGCCGTCGGCCAGTCCTACTACGGAAGACGTGGTCAATTCGTTGGGTCCGGCCGATCTACAGGCGGTCACCACGCTGCTGAAAAGCAATTTCGTAGATCCCGACGCAATCACTGAGACGGAGTTGAATCGGGCAACTGTCGAAGGTCTGATGGTGCGGCTGCCGCGCGGTATAGCGCTCTTGCCCGGTAAGGAGAACAGCCCCACCGTCGCGCCAACCACCTTCTACAGCGAGATTATCGCAGGACACATCGCTTACCTGCGCCTCGGCTCATTGAATAGCGCCAATCTTCAGGCCCTGGACAAAAGTCTCAGCGTTTTCGGGGCGAAAAACGTGAACGCGGTGATCGTCGATCTTCGCGCTACGGGGTCGACAAGTGATTTTGGATTGGCCGCCGAATTTGCGAAGCGGTTTTCTCCCAGAGGAAAAACCATATTTACATTGCGCAAACCCGCGGGACGTCAGGATCGCGTGTTTCATTCTGAACGTGATCCAGCGTTTCACGGTTTGGTCATGGTGCTCGCCGATGGCGACACGGCCGGCGCAGCAGAAGCCATCGCCGCTGCATTGCGGTTTCATGACAAGGCTTTGGTTATCGGACAACCCACTGCCGGTCGCGCGGCCGAATACTCCGACTTGTCGTTGCCGAATGGGAAAGTTCTGCGTCTTGCCGTTGCTGAAATGATTTCGCCCGACGGGCGCTCATTATTTTCGGAGGGCGTGAAACCGGATTTACCTGTCGACATGTTAATGCCAGGCAAGCGGGAGATTTTTCAATTGAGCAGTGAAAAAGGGATGGCCCAATTTGTCTACGAAACGGGTCGGCCGCACATGAATGAAGCGGCGCTGTTGGCTGGAACCAATCCCGAGGTGGAAGCAGTAGAGGCAGCGCAGCAGCGCCGGGGTAAATCGCCGGAAAAGCCACCGCCGCACGACCCAGTCTTGCAGCGAGCCCTGGATGTAGTGACCTCGCTCGAGGTTTATCAAAGCCGCTAAGCCGGACGGCCTCGTCGGCCAGGCTGTCTTGCAACAGGTTGTGTGCTCCCGAGGCTTGCCCTCCGCGCGCGAAACATAGTATTCTGGAAGCTCGCTGAGAATGACAGGGATGTGACACCGCTCGAAGAACGCATCGACTACAAATTCCGCAATTCGCTGTTGCTGGCGGAAGCACTGACGCACCCCAGCGTAGGCCATGAGGCGCAACGTTATCATTTTGATTACCAGCGCTTGGAGTTTCTGGGCGACGCAGTTCTCCAGCTGGTTATTACCGAATATCTATTTCGCAATTTTCGACTCGAAGCCGAAGGACAACTCACGAAATTACGTTCGCGGTTGGTTTCTCGCGAAGCATTGAAGATGCATGCCGTCACACTCGATCTCGGACGTTACATTTTGATGGGGCGCGGTGAAGAAGCCAGCGGTGGTCGGGAGCGAACATCTACATTGGCCGACGCATTCGAAGCGCTGATCGGTGCCCTTTACCTAGACGGCGGTCTGGAGGTGGCCAAGAAGTTTATTTTGACGCAGACTCGCGCGGATCTCGACGCGCTGGCGGAAAAACCGGTGGACATCAATCCCAAAGGCGATCTTCAGGAGTTGTTACAAAGCATTTCACCGAACAGTCCAATGTATGAATTAGTTTCGCAGAGCGGACCTGAACATGAAAAGACGTTCGTCTCGCAAGTCGTTTGGGAGGGAATTGTCCTTGGGCAGGGTAGCGGCCGCAGCAAAAAACAGGCCGAAACTGTGGCTGCGCTCGAAGCGATGCAGTTGAAACGCTGGGAGAAGAAAGGCGAAAAAGAGAGCGCGTGAGATTCACGTAGTAGGGGTGGGTCGCCGAGACGTCCGGTGTGACGTTGCGGCGCGCCTCGGCAGTCGCGCCCTACCAATTCACTCAGATCGAATGACTCAGCGCATCGACCGTTTTGCCAGAGCGTTTCCACCGAAAACGTCGCGCGATCGCATTTGTCACGAATTGCTTGGCCCGCCTGATTGCCTCCTCCAGCGATAGGCCGGAGGCAATTCCAGCCGTAATCGCCGCTGAATAGGTGCAGCCCGTACCGTGCGTTGCAACGCCGCGGACAAACGGCTCCGAAAACTCGGTAACTGTTCCATCGGCAAAGAGGAGATCGATAGCATGGTCGCCTGTTAGGTGACCGCCTTTTAGGAGGATTGCAGTTGCGAATTTTCTCTCTAAGTCTTTGCCGGCGCGATGCATCGCTTGTGGGTCCTTGATTTTCGTCCCGAGTAACCGCTCTGCTTCATCGAGATTTGGCGTAATCAAGCTGGCGAGGGGGATCAATTGCTTCTCGTAAGCTTCGATCGCTGCCGGCTCGAGAAGCGGATCGCCGCTGGTGGCGACAATGACCGGGTCGATGACAAGTGGAACCCGCGGCCCATCGCTTCTGTGGATGCCCTGTATGGCCTTGGCGACGGCGGAAATGATCTCCGTGGAGCAAAGCAAACCGGTCTTGATCGCGCCGATCGGGAAATTTCTAACAAGCACTTCGATTTGCTCGCGAACAATTGCCGCACTAAGCGCCTCAATCCGCGAAACTTTACCGGGAATTTCCGCGACGATGCACGTCACGGCGGTCAATCCATAAACACCAAGAGCGGAAAACGTTTTCAGGTCGGCCTGAATACCGGCGCCAGCGCTGCTGTCGGACCCTGCAATCGTGAGCGCGATGGGAACTTTAGCGGCGCTCTGTGAGCGCCGATCGTCTTGCTTTCGCATCGGATTCGGCGGTCGCAGACCGCCGCGACAAGGGTTACGCGCCGTCGTTGCCGATCGCTTCGACCGGGCAGCCTTCCATCGCTTCCTTACAGAGCCCCTCTTCCTCAGGCGTCTCTGGTTGTTTATAGACGTAGGAATGGCCGCCGTCATCGTTACGCTTGAAATTGGCGGGCGCGGTTTCGCGGCACAAATCGCAGTCGATGCATTGATCATCGACGTAAAATTTACCCGGTACGTTTTCGGCGTATTTGTTCGCGGCGTCAGCCATGATTTTTCCCGTAAAAGTGAAGCGGAACGTTAGGAAGAAACGCTTGCTGCGCAATTAATTTGGCCGCTGATTAGCCCGCGTGCAACCCTCGCCAGGCGTTAGCGCTAAATCGTTGAAAGCTCAAGGCCGGCAGTCCACTATCGCCCGATTCACCGGTGATCGAACGACGTCGTGGTCGCACCAATTCAACCCGAATGAAAAAGCAAGCTGCCAAGAGTCTGCGAGCCTTTGCCATAGAGCTGGCAGTCTATTCGGTTCTTGTCGTCATCTACTTCTTTCTGGTTCTGCACCTGCTTGGTGATTGGCTGTACCGGCTCGAAACACACCATCGCTACATTTATGCCGGGGTCGCCCTTTTGCTCATCGCTGGCCAGGCCGTCGTTCTCGATTCGGTGACGACGCTTTTATTTCGCGTCCTGCGGGGCCGCTGGAAATAACCATGTTTTTTCCGATCTCCAACACGGACATCAACCCGATTTATCTGGTGGTTGTCGGCTTTATTATTGGAATTTTAGGTGGGTTCTTCGGAGTCGGAGGAAGTTTCATTGCGGGCCCAGCGCTGCGCCTGATGGGAGTGGATTGGAATTACGCGGTAGGGACAGACCTGGCGCATATCGTCGGCAAATCGATTGTAGCAGCGAGACAGCACCGCACGCTGGGCAATGTCGATCTTAAACTGGGACTGATCATGGCATTGGGAACAATCGCTGGCGCCGAGGGCGGCGCGCAATTGATTCAGGCGCTAAAGCGCGCCGGCAACGTGAACACCGTTGTGAGCTTTGTCGCGATCGTCGTCTATTTCAGCATTTCGGCCTTCATGCTCTGGGAAAGCCGAAAAACCCTTCAATCAGACAAAAGAACATCGCAGTCCGGGGTTGTGAAAGGCGGGGCGTCCAAAAAAGACCGCTCTGCGTTTGGTCCTGTCACTCGACGCATTCAACGCATGGAAATTTGGCCGATGATCTCGTTGCCAACTTCGGGCATAAAAATTTCACTCTGGATCATTCTTCTGGTCGCCTTTGTTGGCGGACTCTTCAGCGGCTTTCTTGGCGGCGGCGCAGGTTACATTCGCATGCCTTCGATGGTCTATGTGCTGGGAATCCCGACCCACCTCGCCGTGGGAACCGACCTTTTTGAGATCGTGATTTCAGCCAGTTACGGAACGATTTCCCACGCGATCAAGGGCAATGTAGATATTCTGATCGCGCTCGTGATGCACACCGGCGCAGTCGTCGGCGCGCAGATCGGCGTGGTTGCCACGCAATACTTCGCCGGTCCGAAAATTCGCCTCGCCTTTGTTCCGTTGCCGTTGATCGGCGCAGCTATCGTTATTTACACGCTCGTCACCGGTCACAAATTTTAGCAATGAAAATTTTGATTTGCAGCGACGGAACGTCATCAGCTGAGACAGCAATCCACCTGGGAGGATTATTGACCGAACCACTCAAAGCTGAGACTACGCTGCTTGGAATTGCGGAAACATCAAAGGACGAGCAACCCCTGCGCGATGCGCTTCAAAAACAGGCGCAATCGCTGCACGAACGTGGCGTACGGACGGATCTAATCGTGCAATCTGGCGAGCCGGTGCGGCAGATTGTCGATCAGACGTCCAAATCCAACTACGACCTGGTCGTGGTCGGCGCGCGATGGACAGGCCCCGTGGGAGAATACTGGCGGTCCCAAAAAACCTATGAAGTGATCAAATCGGTTCAGCCCCCGGTGCTAATGGCCATCGGCGAATGCAAACATTTGACGCGTTTTCTAGTTTGCACAGGCGGCAAAGAATTCATCGAACAGGCGGTGAAATTCACCGGCAAACTGGCCGCGGCTGTGAAAGCTTCAGTCACATTGCTGCATGTGATGGCAGAGCCACCCGCGATGTACGCCGATCTGGTTCGCTTGGAAGAAAATGTCGATCAGCTACTCGAATCGAAGTCAGAGCTTGGGACAAATCTGCGCCGGCAAAGAAGAGAGCTCGAACGGCTCGGTGTTTCCGCCGATGTCCGTCTTCGGCACGGGATTGTGATCGATCAAGTTTTCGAGGAAGTCCACGAAGGCGATTACGATTTGATTGTGACCGGTACGTCGCAGGCGCGGGGACTGCTTCGCCACTACATCATGGGCGATTTAACGCGCAGCATTTTGAATCGCGCAAATGTTCCCGTGCTCGTAGCGCGCGCCGGCGCGCCTAAACCGGGTCGAACTCTCTGGAAAGCTATCAAAGGATTGTTTGGCGAGCGCTAGCTCGCGAGCGGGTTGCACGAACTCCGGGGAGCGAGCGCGCGCGATAGTTCCAGCGCTCCTAATTCGCTTTAATGCAAACACCTCAACAACCGACTCTGCGCACACCGCGAGTGCGGCGCTGGCTGGGTCATCTTTTCCGTGAATGGACGATCGAAATCTGGCGGCCAATCGCTCCGGCCTTTGCCAAACCTGACCCTGCAAAATGGAGCGATGCGCAGGTCACGCTGGCGTGGCTCGGCCACGCCACAGTGCTCATCAATTTTTTCGGCGTCAAAATTCTCACTGATCCAGCGCTTTTCCCACGCATAGGAATTCGCCTGCCAGGATTCACGATCGGTCCAAAACGACTGACTGCTCCGGCATTAGAGGCTGAAGAGCTGCCGAAGATCGATCTCATCCTCCTTTCGCACGCGCATTTTGATCATCTCGATCTGCGAACACTCCGTTGTTTTGATAAAAACACCGCCGTGATCACTGCTCGCGCGACGAGGGATTTATTGAGACGAACACGTTTTCGTGACATTACCGAGCTCGACTGGGGCGAAACCAAGAGTCTTCAGGCTGCTACCGGCAACATCGATATTACCGCTCTTGCCGTGAACCACTGGGGCGCGCGAAAACAGCGGGATACTTACCGCGGCTACAACGGTTATCTGCTTGAGCGAAAGGGGCGGCGAATCATTTTCGCCGGTGATACCGCAATGACGGATACTTTCGCAGAACTACGACGACGCGGCGCAATACATCTCGCGATCATGTCCATCGCCGCTTACAACCCATGGATTCATTCGCATTGCTCGCCCGAGCAAGCGGTGGAAATGGCAAATGCCGCAGGCGCGCGCTTCGTCATGCCGGTGCATCATCAAACCTTTCGGCTTAGCTTTGAGCCGTTTCGCGAGCCGATCGAGCGCTTCGAAGCCGCGCTGCGCAATACCCCCGAACGCATTGCGCTTCGGGAAATCGGCGAGACATTTGTGCTGCCGTGACGCAGACAATCGTGTCTGCGCATCCAGACTCGCAGGCAGGATTGCCTGCTTCACATGATTACCCATGTGCTTGCTCGCGCTGGCCAGGGATGCAATCTTTGCCCGCTCCGCGCCGACGTAGCTCAGCTGGTAGAGCAGCGGTTTCGTAAACCGCAGGTCACGGGTTCGAATCCCGTCGTCGGCTGAGATGCGATTGATTTATGTTCGATCATCGAATGTTAAGCATTAAATGTTCGCCGTTTCAAAAAGACTCCGCATGACAGATTCTTTCGCACACGCGCAATCTGTCTCTATCGTCGTTCCAACTTTGAACGAGGAGGAGAATATCGCGCCTTTGGTCTCACAAATTAGTGCGTGCGCTGTTCCTTTTCGTGAAATTCTGTTCGTTGACGATCATTCCACCGATGCTACTCGCGCCGAGATCCGCGCCCTCGAAGGAAATCACCCAGTCCGCTTAATCGAGCAAAATGACGGAGATCTCGGACTGGCCGGCGCTATTATGTCCGGCGCACGGGCCGCGGAGGGAGAAATTCTTCTCGTGATGGACGCGGACCTGAGTCATCCGCCCGAGCGGATCAAGGATTTGCTGGCACCAGTGCTTGCAGGCACTGCGGATTTAGTGGTCGGGAGCCGTTATATCAAAGGTGGAACCACACAGGGCTGGCCGATGTGGCGCCGGATCGTCTCACGGGCAGGCGCGGTGCTCGCGTTTCCGCTTACTGGTCTTCATGATTCAATGTGCGGCTTCTTTGCCATTGGCCGTTCCAGGCTGCTGGAATTGGCACCGGAAACGAGCGGTTTCAAAATTGTTTTCGAGACCGTAGTGCGCGCCGGTGGAACGCTGCGCGTACGCGAAATCCCGATCATATTCCGCGAACGTACACGGGGCAGATCGAAAATGTCGCTGGGCATCGCGCTGCGATTTTTTTTCTACTGGGCGCGCGCGATGTTCCACCATCTTGTCGCTGGGCTGCATCATCGTGAGCAGTTGGAAAATCGACGATCACTAATCTGTCGATAGTTTCCCGGCACTGTCGATATTCGGAGGCGGTTACAACCAGAGACCCCACGAAAGCAGCGCGGATGCATCGCGCCAAACGCGGCTCGAGCTGTCGCCCAGGACAACGACGATTACTTCCCTGCCAGCACGCGAACCGCTTGCGATCAAACATTTGCCCGCAGCGTCCGTGTAACCAGTTTTCATCCCGTTGCAATAAGGGAGTCGTCTCAGGAGCTTGTTCGTGTTCTCAAGCTCCCGGGTGCGGCCATTGGCATAACGGAACACAAGCTGCGGAAGACAAACGATCGAGCGGATCGTCGAGTTTGCGTAGGCAGCGCGCGCTATGAGTGCGAGGTCGCGCGCGCTTGAGTACTGGCCCGGAACTGGCAAACCATTTGGGTTCACAAAGTGCGAATGCACAGCTCCAAGTCCTTGCGCGCGTCTGTTCATAGCCTCGGCGAACGCCTCCACACTGCCCGCGTTGTCCCGCGCCAGACATCGTGCAACGTCGTTGGGACTTTTCACCAGTAGCGCCCGCAAAAGATCGATCCGCTGATATGTGTCGCCTGCTTTGATGTTCAACTTCACTGGCTCAGCCATTGTATCTGTTGGTTGGACTGTGACCGGCCGATCCAGAAAACCGCTCTCCGCCACGATGAGAGCTGTCAGCAATTTTTGCGTGCTCGCCGCCGGTCGTATTTGGTCCGCATTTTTTTCGTACAATATTTTGCCGGTGTTTGCATCCTCGACGATCACGGAGGCTGCGCTGGTCTTCGGAATTCCATCGGGAGTATATTCGGTCGGCGCGGGAATTGATTCTTCCGTTTCTTTCGCCTTTGCGCGCTTCCGGTGCGATGAAGCGTGCGTTGATTTCGACGTTTTTGTTTTGCGCGTGGGAGTAGTCTCAGCATCGGCATCCTCTGTGTCCCTGGTCGTGACCGCCTTGGCTTTACGAACCGGCCCGGAAACCCCGCTCGGCCGCACGGCCTCCGGGTCGACCCCTTCTTGCGCCCAAGCGCCCAGTGCCGAAACGAGGACAACTGCGCAAAGGACCCAAATTCGTTTGCGCAACTTCATGAGCGGGGAATTAGCGACAGAAATTTTGTTCGTGCAAGCGTCGAAGTCTCTTGGGATGCAACAGTTAAGATCTAGAGCCGCGCTCTATCAGTTCGATCTCGTAGCCTTCTGGCGCATCGATGAAAGCGATTTTGCCGGTACCGGTTGAATGCGGCCCATCTGACAAGGGATGACCCTTTGCCGCCGCTTCCTTCGCGAATTTCTCCAGGTCGTCTACTTCAAAAGCGAGATGTGTAAGGTCGGGGCCAATCACTACCGGGCCGCTTTCGTCAAACTTGCAAATCTCAATTTCCTCATCGCTGCCAGGCGCTTTTAGAAACACGAGTTGCGACCCGCGACCGGACATGTGCCGTCGAAGCTCTTCCAGTCCGAGAACATCCTTGTAGAATGAAACTGTCTTCTCCAAGTCGTGCACGCGATAGCGCGTGTGCAGCAATTTCTTGACCACGTCCTATCTTATTCTTTCGAGAAAGGGATTCAAACGCCAGCACACAGATTCTCGGCACAACTCCAGGAGATCTCGTTGCATCATAAGCGGTTGCTCAACGGGATTCCTCGATTACGGTTCGCTCCGCTCGGAATGACACGCTACGACTGATGAAAAAAATCGGAATTCTTTTTGGCCAGGAACACAGTTTTCCACCGGCGTTTGTGGATCGGGTGAATCAAAAAACCGGCGGCAAGGATATCGCCGCGGAGTTTGTCAGGATCGACAAAGTAATTCAGGGCGAACCATGTGGATACGACGTGGTGATCGATCGTATCTCGCAGGATGTGCCGTTTTATCGCGCCTGGCTTAAGAATGCTGCGCTCACGGGCACCGCAGTCGTGAACAATCCGTTCTGGTGGAGTGCCGATGAAAAATTTTTCAACAATGCGCTGGCAACAAAAATCGGCGTGGCCGTGCCGCGCACCGTGTTGCTTCCATCGAATCAGCCGCCGCCTGATACGAACGACAAATCATTTCGCAACCTCGGTTATCCGCTCGATTGGGAAGCGATTTTCAACTACGTAGGCTGGCCCGCGTTCTTTAAACCATTTGCAGGTGGCGGCTGGAAGAACGTCTATCGATTGCACAATCGGGACGAATTTTTTCGTGCGTACAACGACACCGGACAGCTGGTGATGATGCTTCAGGAGGAAGTAAAGTTTGAAATGTATTTCCGGTGTTACTCAATCGACCAGCGTCACGTCCGCATCATGCCCTACGAACCGCGGCATCCGTTTCGTTTGCGATACCAAACCGAATGGAATGCGCCGCGTGAGATTCTCGAGAAAGTAAAAGAAGGGGTGCTGAGGTTGAACGAGTATCTTGGCTATGATTTGAACACCGTTGAGTTTGCCATTCACGACGGCGTGCCGGTGGCTATCGATTTTTGCAATCCTGCCCCCGATTGCGAAGCAGCGTGGATCGGCCAGGCCAATTTCGAGTGGGTTGTCGAAGCAATTTCGGAAATGGCAATCCGCAAGGCGCGCGAACATGTTGCTGGCCGCGACAACCTCAGCTGGGGCAAATTCCTGCAAGCCGCAGTGACGAAACGTTCGCTCAGCGACCTCGGATAAGCTCGACGATCAGAAATCGTCCACAATTACGCAGGTTTTCGCAGCTTAAAGGCGGGGGATTTTCGGGTTTCCAAAATAATCTGTGTAAATCTGCGAAATCTGCGGATGTTTTTCTTCCGCTAAATTCATGAAAGAGCACACGTTTACCCTCGGCATCGAGGAGGAGTTCGCCATCATCGATCCGGAGACGCGCGAGCTGCGTTCGCACATTCAGGAAATCCTCGAGGGCGGCAAGGTCGTGCTCAAAGAGCAGATCAAACCCGAG
>DATLPS010000043.1:0-14855 GCA_035535575.1 Candidatus Limnocylindria bacterium | reverse complement strand
ATCGAAGTCTTTAAATAGAAAGGCTTGCGACAATTGCCTGGCCCGATCGGCGCGAAAGTTAAAAAAGAAAACTGAGTCGCCATCGCGCACCCGCTGCTCGTCGGCGTCGGAGAAAATCAGCGGAGGCATAAACTCATCCGTTTTGCCAAGTGAGTATTGTCGCTCAACCGCCGCGGAAGGCGATGATTTGCAGAACTCGCCACGGCCAAGAACGACTGCGTCCCACGCTTTCTTCGTGCGGTCCCACCGCCGATCACGATCCATCGCGAAATACCGGCCAACGACGGTAATTATCTTGGCGGCGCTCTTCTCCAGTTCCTTTTCGCATGTTCGCAAAAAACCGGCTCCGCCAGTGGGAGAAGTATCTCGCCCGTCGGTGAAAGCATGGACTAAGATTTCTTTTACGCCTGCTTTACGCGCGGCGTTAGCCAGCGCAATCATGTGCGAATAATGGCTGTGCACGCCGCCGCCGGAAACCAGTCCTAGCAAGTGAAGCCGATGACCACGCGCAGCTGCGAATGTTTCTTGCAAGACTGTATTACGCGCTAATTCGGCGCCTTCGATTGCCTTGTTAATTCGCGTCAGGTCCTGGTAAACGATTCTACCTGCTCCCAGGTTTAGGTGGCCTACTTCTGAGTTGCCCATCTGTCCCTCAGGCAAGCCGACATCGGCGCCGCTGGCGCTCAATTCAGAACATGGATAATCCCGGTAGAGCTTGTCGTGAAAAGGAGTCGACGCGAGCAGCGTGGCGTCTCCATTCTCTGTGCGCTTGTCCGGGCCGGTTGGATTGATGCCCCACCCATCGCGAATGATGAGCATCACCGGGCCAGCCATAGGTCGCCCGCACTTTGGCGATGAATGAGAAAGCCGACAAGCAGTTCTTTCGTTGACAACCGAACAGACGCGCGCCTACATCGGCCTCGTGAAATGGCGCAATCAGTTGCTGGCGCTTTTTTGCCTGCTGGCATTTGCTGGAGTGGGTGTTCTCTATTTTCAACACTGGGTTATCCGCAAACCTTTCGGAATTATTTTGTTTGTCGGAGAAGGGCTTTCTCCTGCTCGGTTGGCGCCTACGCGTGCATATGCTGCCGGAGCCGGCACGCGCTTGAACGTGGATTCGATGGCTCATGCAGCTTTGGTGATGAATTACTCGAAGGATTTTGCCGCTCCCGACCAGCTGGCTGCCGCGACCGCGATCGCAACGGGCGAGAGAGTGACCAATCGTGCGCTTGCGGTGAATGGCGACGGAAAACCCATCAAGAGCATCGTTGAACTGGCGCGCGAGCGTGGACGAGCCACAGGGCTGGTGACGGACACAAAACTCACTGATCCGACCAGCGCGGCTTTTTACGCGCACCCGAGTGTGTCAACCGATGTCGAAAAGATCGCCGCCGATTTCGTGGATCGAGGAAATATAGACATCGCATTGGGTGGCGGCGCGGCCCAGTTTCTTCCCGCCACAAAAGGCGGCGACAGACAAGACAATCGCGATCTCTTGCTCGAACTCCGTGGCAACGGCTTCGATATTGTTCGAACACGAACGGAGCTGGAAACAATTCCCGCGTGGCGCCGGCCGAAACTTTTCGGTGTTTTTAATAATGGCGACCTCGCGTTCACGAACCAGGTGGAAGAACGAAGTCAGCAGCCCAGTCTTTTGGATATGGTGCGGCGCGCAATCCAATTACTTCAATACAACACTGGCGGCTATTTACTGGTTGTTGACGCGGGGCTGATGCGCAAAGCAGCAGAGGAAAACAATGGAGAAAGGACGCTCAGCCAAACAGTTGAACTGGACCGCGCAGTTGGCATTGCACGAAGCTATGGAGGACCAAGATCAACAATAATAGTCTGCGGCGATGCCGCGATCGGTGGACTAAGCTTAAATGGATTTCCTTTTCGCAAAGATAGCGGCATTGCAGTGTTAGGCTTTAATTCAGCGGGCCAGCCCTGGATCACTTGGGCAACCGGTCCTCATGGCGCCAAATCGTATGGAGCGGCGAAAATACCCGGGAAACAAGACGGAAATGAGATTAAAGAACCGGAACAAGAACAGCCGGAGCCGGCGGCGTTCTACACCAAATCCGCGCTGATCACTGTTGAAGACGTTGTTGCGTTCGGCAGCGGCCCCGGAACTGACGCGCTCGAAGGGGTAGTGGAAAGCACAGCTGTTTTCGAGACTTTGCGCGACGAGCTTTGATATTTGTCGATAGCGGAACGGATAGCACGCGCGCGAATCGCCGTTACTTTGAGGTCTCGCGGTAAGGCATGTCCAATCGGTAAAGGGCTATCTGTTGTTCAAGCTCCGTGGCTAACGAATCATCGTCATTCATTCGCGCCAGCTGCACTGCAGTGCGGGCGCTTTCAATAGCCTTCGTGAATTGCCCATTCTCCGCATACGCCGCCGCCAATGTACGTAGCACAACCATGTTAGTACCTCCCGATAGCTGATCCGCTTGCTTTGCAATCTCAACTGCTCTGCGACCGTTTCGCAATGATTCATTGGGAGAGGTGCCCAGCAGCCAAGCTAGATTAGTTAAGGCGGGAATCGATTGCGGAGAAATTTGCAGCGCTTTTTCGTAATGCCGGATGGCTTCGGCTGTTTCGCCTTTTTCATCGAGGGCAGCAGCCAGGACTGTGTGACAATCTGCGTCGTCAGGACGGATCAACAAAGCAGCCCGACAATGCTCGACTGCAGTGTCGAGTTCACCTTTCTCAAGAAACGCACGGCCGAGACTGTACCGGGCAAGAAAGTGATCGGGCCATATTGCCATTGCTTTTTGATAATGAACGATCGCTTCGTCAATTCGCTTTTTCTCAAGTAGAGCATTGCCCAAAGACACCTGAGCATCTGGATCGTTTGGTTCCATGGCCACTGCTCTTTCGCAATGGAAGATCGCCTCGTCCACTTTGCCTTGTCCTAAAAGAGCCGTGCCCAGATTGTACTCGGCATCCCATGAATCGGGCTGCATTTGCAGGGCAGCCCGGTAATGAGTGATCCCATCATCGATCTGGGCTTTCTGGAGAAGGACAATGCCCAGGTTAGTGTGAGCCATCCAGCATTCGGGATTTCTTGCCAGAGTGGTGCGCCAAAGAGTTTCAATATCGCCATACATTGCGGCTTGTCGCCACGTCAACGCCGTCAGTGTCGCAACCGCAACTAAAGCCGCGGTCAAAATGAAAGCGCGATACTGCTTAAACAGGCCGGCAAGGCTAACTACACCTGCCGAAAAAAGCGCGATTGGTCCTATGCATGCGAGATACTGATAGTGGTCCGCCACGAATGTGTAGCGAAATGTAAAGAGCATGATAAACCCAAGCACAGGGCTCAGAGTGGCCACGAAAAATGCGGCTGCGACCTCGCCACTGCGCCCCACGTAGCGCCTAAGGAAGTAGATCGCTACGCACAACACGATTCCCGCCAGCAACCACGTGTAATCCGGCAGGTGCCCCGCAGAGATGTTCCATTTGGGATAAATGAAAGTCAGATTGGACGGCCAGATGAGTTTGCTCAGGTAAAACCACACAGCCCGGCTCGCGACGAGAATGCGGTCAATAGGAGTCAGGAACGCAAAGACGGCTCGGCTTGTGCCCTGATGGTATCGTTCCCACCAGACTGTGAGCAGGCCCATACCGATCCCCAAGATTACAAAAGGAAGAATCTGGATGAGACGCCTCTTGTTGATCGGCTTTTTCTGTAACCAAAGAATCAAGAACAATGCCGCTGGCAAAGTACAGGCCGTGCTCTTAGCTGAGAGCGCAAGTAGGTAGAGGATCAGGGCCAGCCCATAGAAACGCCAGGGTCGCTTCGTCCGGTCATCAATAAACACAATCCAAGCCAGGAGCGTGAGCAGAAAGAAAAAGGCCATCAGCACATTTTTGCGTTCCGTTATCCAGGCGACCGATTCTACCTGCACCGGATGCAGAGCGAAGATAGCGCCCGCGAGCCACGCGCCCGGCACTTTCAAGCGTGACAGCACTCGCCACACTAGCAGCGCGTTTGCAACATGAAGCACAAGGTTAATCCAATGATAGCCGGCAGGATGCAGTCCCCAAAGTGCGCGCTCAAAGCGAAAGGTGGTATAGACGAGTGGAAAATATTGGGAAGGGGAGTCGAGAGAAAACCAAATCCGCCGTAAACCATCAGATGCAGTCAGCAGATCGTTGTTTATCACGTAAGCGTCATCGTCCCATAGGAACCCGCCATTCCATGCCGGTCGATACGCAAATATCGTCACGGCTGCCAGCATCACGCCAAATACCAAAGCGCGACCGCGCGGAGAAAAGACGACTTCGGTAATCTTCCGCACCATCACCGTATTAAACGCCATTTCAAGAAACGGCAGTGCAATAGAAATCGCTCAGTTGCAAGCCGCCGCTTTGTATAGGAAAAACACGTTCCGTGACGCATAAGAGCGATAGCAACCCGGAAATATTGCGGTTTGGCTGGTGCACACTGGCTGTAATCGTTTTCGGCCTGGTGATCGCAATCCGAATTCGACTGCTGGGGATTCCACTCGAACGCGACGAAGGAGAATATGCTTATGCCGGCCAACTGATGTTGCAAGGCATCCCTCCATACAAGCTCGCCTACAACATGAAGTTTCCGGGAAGCTATGCCGCGTATGCCCTGATTATGTCAATCTTCGGACAGACAACCCTCGGCATTCACTTGGGTTTGCTCCTCGTCAATGCTGCCACAAGCGGGCTGATTTTCTTTTTAGGGCGACGCCTGATGAATTCGACGACCGGAATCGTCGCAGCAATGGCGTATGCCATTTTATCTGTGAGTCCATCGGTCCTTGGGTTGGCTGCGCACGCAACGCATTTTGTCGTGTTGCCAGTCCTTGGGGGAACTCTGCTTTTGCTCAACGAACCGGGTCGCCAACAGTCGGGTCGATTATTCGCGAGCGGACTCCTCTTTGGGCTTTCAGTACTAATGAAGCAGCCCGCTGTTTTTTTTATTCTGTTTGCAGTGATTTATCTCGTCTTCAAAGAGGTCCAGCGTGGATTCGGGCTAAAAAGCACTCTTCTGCGAACCTTGTTCTTTAGTACGGGTGTGATTCTTCCCTTTGGAATTGCATCCTTTTTTCTCTGGCGCGCAGGCGTATTCGACAAATTCTGGTTTTGGACAATCGACTATGCGCGCCAGTATGCCACCTTGATTCCTCTCAGCCAGGCGCCGCAAATTTTCTTGCGTAGCATAGAGGAAGTGATCGGAGCTGGCTGGGCACTTTGGATGCTGGCTGGAATGGGAGTAGTCATGGGGTTGTTGGATAAGCGGATGCGCGCCAGCGCAATATTTTTGCTCGCGTTCCTCTTGTTCTCAGCATTAGCCATATGCCCTGGATTTTATTTTCGATATCATTATTTCATCCTGGTCCTACCGGCGGTCTCGCTTCTTGTGGGTGCTACGATCAGTAAACTTTCTGATCTTCTGGCCGGTCACATGGTTGCGGTCAGATTCGTGCCGCTACTACTGCTTTGTGCGGTTCTGAGCTTGCCAATTTTGTCGGAGCGAAAATTGCTGTTCGCGCTTTCTCCGGTTGAAGCGTGTCGAACGATGTATCCCGAGAGTGCGTTTCCGGAATCGGTCAGGATTGCGGAGTATGTGCGCGAACATACGAGTGCGGATGATACAATTGCGGTGCTGGGATCGGAACCGCAGATTTATTTTTACTCACACCGACATTCGGGAACGGGATATATCTACACTTACGGCTTGATGGAACCGCAAGCATACGCACGGCACATGCAGGAGGAGATGATTCGCGAGATTGAACGTGCTGCTCCCAAGTATCTGATATCGGTAGTAATGCGCGATTCGTGGTTACAGCGGCCTGGAGCCGATCGTCTGATCTTTGACTGGGCAAATCAATACACCGCCCAAAACTATTCCGTCGCCGGTTTTGTGAACATTACAACTGGCAAAACTGATTACTTCTTTGGAGATGTTCCCAGGTCGGTTGAGAGTCTCAAAGACTATATATTGATTTACAACCGTAACCCTTAAGCCGGCTTTTGACGAAATTTTAGCGCCACGTGCACGGTATTAGTTCCCATCAAATCGCTCTCCCCAAAAGGGGCCGTCATTGGCTAACTATCTGCGTTTGCGTCTTTCTTGCAGTGCTGACATGGATTGTTTTTGGCCAGACACTACGGCATGACTTCGTTAACTACGATGATCCGCGTTATGTCTATCAAAATACCAGAATAACGAACGGCCTTAACATTGCCGCCGTCGCCTGGGCATTCACCCATATCCATGCTGAGAACTGGCATCCGCTTACGACGATCACACACATGCTGGATTGCCAGTTATACGGATTAAGGGCTGGAGGGCATCACCTTACCAACGTGCTTCTTCATGCAGTTGCCGTGGTCTTGCTCTTTGTTGTCCTCCAACAAATGACCGGTGCGCTTTGGCGGAGCGCGTTTGTGGCAGCAGTGTTCGCGATTCATCCGTTACATGTGGAGTCGGTCGCCTGGATAGCGGAGCGAAAGGATGTGCTCAGCGGAGTTTTCTTCGTGCTAACTCTGATGGCATACACCCATTACGCTCGCGCACCTTCGATCTGGCGCTATTTAATAGTGGCATTTGCGTTCGCCTTGGCTCTCATGTCCAAGCCAATGGTGGTGACGCTGCCCTTCGTGCTGTTACTCTTGGACTTCTGGCCGCTCAATAGAATCCGAGATGAGAGATCAGGCCTCGGAGGTCAGCTGCCAAGGCTGCTCCTGGAAAAAGTCCCATTGATCACACTTTCTGCAATTTCGAGCATGGTCACATTTTTAGCGCAGCGAGGTGCCCTCGGTTGGACTGAGCAATTGCCAATGTTGGCACGGATTTACAATGCGGTGGTGACCTACGTCATCTACATGCGGCAGATGTTTTGGCCAGCAAACCTGTCGGTGTTCTACCCTCACCCTGAAACCAGGCTGCCGTCGTGGGAAATTGGCCTGGCCCTGGTCCTTCTCGTTTGCATCACCACGGCAGCGTTTGTTATGCGAAAGAATGCGCCTTACTTAATCACTGGTTGGTTGTGGTATCTCGGAATGCTTGTTCCAGTAATTGGGTTGGTGCAAGTCGGATGGCAGGGCCACGCTGACCGATACACGTATTTGCCACAAATCGGCCTTTACATCGCCGGGACCTGGGCTGTTGCGGATTTGACGACTTCATGGTTTCGCCAACGTGTAATTCTAGGCGCTGGTGCGTTAGTAATAATCGGGGCTTTAAGCTGGAGTGCCTGGATCCAAACGTCTTATTGGCGCGATAGCGAAACGCTGTTCACCCACGCGCTTGCCGTGACTGGCAAGAACGATGTTGCCGAAAACAATCTCGGCATAGTGTTTTTGCAAAAGGGTGAGCTGGACGAGGCTATTGTCAGGTTACAGGCAGCTATCGATCTCCGTCCGGAAAATGGTCCTGCCCATAACAATCTCGCAAAAGCCCTCCTACAAAAGGGCCGGCTAGCAGAGGCAATGGTTCATTATCGTAAATTCCTGGAAATAGAACCCCAGAACGTAGAAGCACGAAATATTCTTGGAACAGCACTCATCCAGCAAGGCCACGTAAGGGAAGCGGTTGAGCAGTGGCAGGATGCGCTGGCAATCGAGCCAGAAAACGGAAATGCTGCCAGCAATCTTGCATGGGTGTTCGCAACCTGCCCCGAAGACTCAATCCGAGATGGCGTGCGGGCAGTTCAGCTGGCGGAAAGAGCTCTGCGCCTCTCGGGCGGAAAGATTCCAATGATTTTTCGAATATTGGGAGCCGCCTACGCAGAGAATGGGCGTTTGTCCAAGGCAATTGAAACTGCGCGGCGCGGCTCTGAATTAGCTAACAGCCAGGGCAATCCCGGATTGGCGGCCGAGCTTCAGAATAATATCGCTGTTTACCAGTCTGGCAGACCACTACGCGATCCGAAACTAACAATTGGCAGTTCGTCGCCTCACAGTGAATAACAAGAGGCGGCAGGTTGAAGACCGGCCGGGTCTCCCGGCAACAGGCTTTCGAGGTCGTACGCAGACTATTGTTATATACCTGTTTCTTGCCGCAATTAGCCTGGTCGTATTCGGTCAGACAATCCGGTATGATTTTGTTAATTTCGACGACGATTTATATGTCTATAATGCCCCGGCTATTCAAGCTGGCTTAACAGCACAAGGCATAGCGCTGGCCTTTACTAGCCAACACGCGCGCAACTGGCATCCACTAGCGACTCTTTCGCACATGCTTGATTGCCAATTATATGGTTTGAAGCCCGGAGGCCATCATGCTACCAACGTCATCCTGCATATCATCACCGTGCTCCTGCTGTTTCGTGTGCTGCGGGAAATGACCGGCGCGGTATGGAAGAGTGCGATTGTGGCAGCATTGTTCGCTGTTCACCCACTGCATGTCGAATCGGTGGCATGGGTAAGCGAGCGAAAAGACGTGTTGAGCGCAATGTTTTTTCTCCTAATGCTGGGCGGATACGTTCGTTATGCACGCGGACCCTCTATGACACGCTACCTTTTGGTCGCTGTCCTGTTCGCAGCCGGCCTCATGTCCAAGCCAATGCTGGTAAGCGTCCCCGCCATCCTTCTCCTTCTCGATTACTGGCCGCTCCGTCGATTTGAACAACCCTCCTCAACAACAGGAAAGACCAAGATCGTAAACTCCGGAAATCAACCGTGCACAAGGCAGCGGCTCTTCCTGGAAAAGATTCCCTTGTTCGTTCTTGCAGGAGGCTCCTGTGTCGCCACATTCGTCCTGCAGAAACGCGCTACTGGCGCGATACCGCCATTGCCGTTCCTCTGGCGCGTGGAAAACGCGTTCGTGAGCTACATGATTTACGTTTGGAAGACGTTGTGGCCGACGCATCTCGCCGTCTTCTATCCTCACCCAAACAATACCCTGCCAATTTGGGTAGTTATTCTCGCCATGATGCTCCTGCTCGCCATCACTGTGTCAGCAATCGTTTTCCGAAATAAGAGACCGTACGTGTTCACCGGCTGGTCTTGGTATCTTGTCATGCTGATGCCAGTGATTGGCCTCATTCAGGTTGGAGAACAAGGCCATGCGGACCGCTATACTTATCTGCCGCATATCGGGCTTTTTCTGCTCGCGGTTTGGTTCGCTGCCGACGTGGCAGCCATCCGTGAGTCCAGATCAAGGTTTGCCACAGCCACCGCCGCAGTAATCATCCTTGCTCTGGCATCGGCTGCATTCATTCAGGCGTCCTACTGGCGCAACAGCGAAACCCTTTGGACTCATGCACTCGACGTGACTTCTGACAACGACGTTGCCCACAATAATCTCGGGTACCTGCGCGTGGACCAGGGTGAATTGGACAAAGCGATCGCACACTTTGAGGCGGCGTTAGAGATTAGATCTCGTAAGCTGGATCCGCACTACGATGTAGGTTCAGCTTTTGTGCAAATGAACCTCGCCGACGCTCTGGCCCGAAAAGGACAGCCCGATGAAGCGCTAGTTCACTACGAGCAGGCAATAAGATTGCAACCGAATTATGCAAATGCCTATTACAACCGCGGAAACGTTCTTTTTACAAAAGGACGTATCGACGAAGCAATGGCCGATTGGGAGAAAACACTCCAAATCCAACCTAATGATGCGGACGCCCATACATGCATTGGCAATGCTTTTCTGCGGCAGAGCTCGCCCAAGGAGGCGATCGCCCATTACGAAAAAGCAATGGCACTAGCTCCCGGAGATCCTCATTCTCGCAATAACATTGCCTGGGTCTTGGCCACATCTTCTGATGCCTCAATCCGCGATGGCGTCAAAGCAGTCGAGCTCGCGCAAGAAGCAGTGCAGCTTTCGCGTGGCAGAGATTCAAAGTTCATACGGACGCTTGCAGCTGCGTACGCGGAGAGCAGCCGATTCCCTGAAGCGATCGCCGCCGCACAACAAGCAATCACGATAGCTGCCATGCAGGGTAACACCGGACTGGCGAATACGCTCAGAAAAGAAATCGCGCTCTACCGCGGGCACATATCGCTCCGGGAAATGGAACCCAGGAATTAAGAGCGAGCCTTTCTCTTTCAAGGTTCAAGCCGTCCGCATGTCGCGAGCCGCTCGAGGCGTTCCTTCCGAACGACATGGCAACACAGTGCCATCGCTACAACATTCGTATCTAACTGGACGATCGCGATTGAAAACGAGCTAATTCATCTACGCTCCTTGTGATAAGGGCGACCCGCCTCGTAAAGCGCAATTTCTTTTCGCAGAACATCGCTCAAGGCAACGTTACCTTGGTTATCGGCTGCTTGGAGTGCCTGGTGAGCTGTGTTCCTAGCCTCATCAAAGCGGCCAGCCTCGGCGTAAGCAGCGGCCAGTATTCGCAGGATGAGTGGTCTGTTACCATCCGATAAACGACTGGCCTGTTCAGCAAGCAAAACCGATTCCTGCCCGTTTCTAAGCGATGGGTCCGACGAAGTCGCCAACAGCCAGGCGAGGTTAGTTTGAGCGGCCACATTTTCCGGCGCGACACGGAGTGCGTCCCTGTATTGTGCGATTGCATCTTCAATGCGGCCTTTTGCAAGCAACGCGCTCCCCAGATTTGCATGCGCGTCCGCGTTCTGGGGAATCAGCTCGAGAGTTTTTTGGTAATGAGCAATCGCTTCATCTGTTCGCCCCCTTCGAAAAAGGGCGCTTGCAAGGTTGTATTGAGCATTGGCATTCTCGGGCAATACGGCCACACACGTGAGATAATGAGCGATCGCGCTGTCGATGTCGCCCTTGGAAAGAAGCGCATCCGCCAAATTGCAGGAGGCTTCGGCGTAATCGGCTCGGATCGAGAGAGCTTTTTCGTAATGCGCGATTGCGTCATCGACACGCCCATCTTGGAACAACGTAGCGCCAAGATTGTTGTGCGCTTCCGAATCAGTGGGATTGATCGTTAACGCTGCTTCATAATGATCGATGGCATCGGAAAGGTCGCGCTTCTCAGCCAGCAACCGGGCAAGGTTATAGTGTGCTTCCGCATAACCTGGCCGTAGATCGATCGCCTCGCGATAATGCATCATGGCGCGATCAATGTCGCCGCGATCGTGAAGAGCGATTCCCAGGTTGTAATGCGCCATCCAGCACCCTGGATTCTTCGCGAGAATCCTCGTGTACAAAGTTATGACATCGTGGTAAACAGCACTTTGCCGCCACGTTAAGGCCCCGAGCAACAGCAATAGAACACTGCAGAGTCCCACCCGCAAAAATACGAGTCCTCGACCAAGCGACGCAGCTACAGCCAGCCGGCTGAAGCTTTCGGTCACGGCAGCGCCGGCCAACGCAAGCGGTCCCATGCTCGCGAGGTATTGGAAGTGATCGCTCACAAACGAATAACGAAAAAAATAGACATCAAAAAACCCTAGGACCGGAAAAAGTGAGATCACATAGTATGCGGCGGCAAAGAATACAGCGCGACCCGCTTTTCCCGGTACGAACCACAAGAGCACCAAACCAACTGTTGCTCCCAGCAACGGCAGATAGGCGAGCCATTGCGACGAATGAATCTCCCATCGCGGATAGATGAAAATGAGCGGATCAGGCCAGGCTAGCTTCTCCAGGTAAAACCACGTCGCTCGTCCTGCGATGATCAGACGCTCTGGCCAGCTCTGCGCCCACTCTGGACCAACAGCGGATGCGTGAAATTTCTGTTCCCAAATTGTCCACGCACTCGCGATGGCTGAGATCGACAGAAATGGAGCGAGGGGTACTGCATCTCTCCATCCGATCCGCCCTCGCCGCCACCAGAGGCACAGCGCAAGCACGACGGGCAACATGACCACGGAAGGTTTGCTTAACGTCGCCAACCCGAAGCAGAAAAGGGAAACAGCGAATAACACCAAGGAGCGGCGGTTTCCAGTCGGCCGCTGGAGCAGTATCGAAACCGTCGCTCTTTGGTCTCGCGATTCCTCTTCCCACTTCAAAAAGAAGAAAATGGATAACAGATAAAACAGGCAGGACTGGGTGTTCTTTAGCTCAGTCACCCAAGCGACTGATTGCGCCATTACGGGGTGCAAGGCCCATAGTGCCGCGCCCAACCATGCGCCCCGGACCCCGAGTTGTCTAAGAACGCGCCAAAGCAATATCGCCGATCCCGCGTGGAGCAACGTGTTTAGCATGTGATAGGGGAAGGGATGCAAGCCGACGAACTTGTGCAGCGCCCAGAAGGTCGTCAGCACGAGCGGATAATAGACTGCTCGCGTGCTGGTCCAGATTTCCTTCAGCCCAAGCGGGCCGACTACGCACGGATTCTGAGTCAGATGCGATTCATCGTCCCAAACGAATCCGGCATGGAACACTGGGATGTACGCGATAAAAACAAACGCAACAAGAAGTAGCCCCAAAAACCAATCTGCCTCCCAGAATGGTGATCGACCCGGCCGCGACACAAAGCTTCGTCCGCCAAACACGCTAGATACGATTTAAATTTGATACGAATTTCACGATTCCCACGAATTGATCGGAACGAAGCTCGTGATGGTTCGTGTAGTTCGTGTCACCGAAGCTCAGCGCCGCTCTCTTTGGCAATGCGCAAGTTTTCCTCGGCCTCCGGAAAGTCCGGATGGAGACGTAACGCTTCTTTGAATTGCGAGACCGCCTGCGCGACGTCGCCTTCGCGCATGAAAACCTTACCCAGATAGTTATGTGGTTGAGCAAGTTTTGGGTTGAGGTTGGAGGCCTTCTGAAAATGCTCCTTTGCTTCAGCCAGGTCGCCCTTTTCAAAAAGCAAACTTCCGAGGTCAATATGAGCATCGACCAAACGGGGATCGATTTGCAGCGCCTGTCGGTACTGCGCAACTGCTTCCTCGGGTTTGCCGTGTTTTTCCAGGAAGGCGCCATAGCTGTAATGCGCTTGCGCGGATTTGGGGGCCAGGCGAATGGAGGCTTCGGATTCGGCAGCCGCTTGCTCGTCGCGGCCAAGTTGCTCCAAGACATAAGCATAACCCGAATGATACTCGGCATTGTTGCGATCGATTCGCAACGCGTGTTCAAAATGCGTTTGCGCCTCGTCGAGGTTTCCTTTCTCCATTAGCAGCGCCGCCAGATTAACATGCGTTTTTGCTGACTTGGGATTCAAACGTAGTGCTGCAGAAAATTGCCCGGCTGCTTCATCGGTCCGTCCAGCCTCTTGCAAAGCCGTCGCGTAATTGGAATGAGCCCGCACACTGGACGGAAGATCAGCAACGATCGCGGCGAGACGCTCAACCTTACCCTGGGCGGAGTGCACCTCGGTAAACCAAAGCGCTGCAAGAGGGATGATAAAGACCGCTACCCATTTCGCGCCGTGCAGCGCCCAACTCGGCAGAAGAGAATTTGTTGAAACATCAACCCTGCCCCCACTGATGCCGAGAGATTGTCGCGTGGATTTCTCGCGGACTTTCCAAATGAAACCGTCGTAATAAAAATGGAGCAGGGCCGACGCCGTCACCACCCCGGTGAGAATACGTTTAACGGCGTCGATGCCGACATATGACTTGGACAAGCTCAGCCCACCGTACGCGAGCACCAAGCCAACATAAACGCCCACGAGCGCGCCACTCCGTCGAAATACGAAACGCATAAACCCGCCGATCGAGCTGTCGCTCTCGACGCGTTTACGATTATAGATCCAGACAAGCGAGAGGTACTGCACATCGTGGAACACTTCGAATAATGCGATGCCGACGAGAACGCTGGCTACAATGTTGTTGCAATACCACCAAAAGGAAATGCTCGTGGCAAGAAGCACGAGCTTTACCGGACTTGGTCGCTTCCCCTGCATCCACATCCAGACGAAATTCACCAGGAACACGCCTGAAACGGCGCAGGCGAATGCCAGCAATCCTTGCTGCGCTGCCCGCAGGAGAGCCGGGGGAATAAAAGGTCCGCCCGCCGCATAATAGCTCTCCAACGTGTCGGTCATCCGCTGGGGCGAAAGAAGGACTGCCGTTGCAAACCAGATCCCGCACAATGCAAAATCAAGACGACGAGTGAACTCAGCGAAGGAGCCGACCTTCGCATCGTAGATGCGGCAAAACCCGTATGTTTGCATCATTCCATGCCAAACGCCCCACACAAACGCAACCAGCACAATGCCCTTCAGGTCCCAAAGAGAAAACGCCGCGCAAACCACTACGAGGAAAATCGGCGCGCAAATGAATCGCCAACGGAAACGCTGAAATAAGACGCGGTCGCCATAGGCGCGAATCATCCCCGGCAAGTGGTGCCCCATTGCGCCGAACGCCGCGACAAACAGATAAATGTCTTCGGCAGCCCAGAGTCCCTGTGCGGCTATGAAGATCGGTACCAGCAGCAGCGGCGTACAGACGTAGAGAATCAAGTCGCGCCAACTGTCCAGAATCCACAAATTAGACTTTCGTCCGACGGTAGGCACAGCCGGAACAGTTTGAGGACGTGAGAATGCAGAAACGTGCTGCATGCCTTTTAGCGGAACCAAGTCTTCCTCAAACCGCGACGAAAATCAATCCTGAATCATTCTTCACAACAAAAATGATGACACGAAGTTCTTTTCTTTTGCTGCGATTCACGAGCGAATCGCGTCTTAGAGGTCCCCGGGAGACTCGACCGGTAGACTGAGACCAATCGTCGATTGATTACGATATTAGAGATGTCTAGACTTCGCTCGACATGACAGACCCTACTACGAAAAGCAAAACGGCCGGGCCCGTTAAGAGCCCGGCCGCTGTGAATTTTTCCGGCTTACGCTTTAGAAGCGCTTCTTTAATCCAACGTACCAGTAACGGCCTTTGATGGTTGCGATCGATTCATCGTAGCCGTTCTCGAAGCTGCCTGCTACGAACGATGGATCTTCGTCCAACACGTTCTGCATACCGAGCGTGATCGTGGTGTTGTT
>DATLPS010000042.1:0-11876 GCA_035535575.1 Candidatus Limnocylindria bacterium | reverse complement strand
CGTCGCCACTTTTCAAATCCGACTGGAATCCGGTAAAGATGCCAGTTACCGGTGCGCGATCGCATGCGAAGTGGATGGCGATTCGCGAAACGAGGTCAGGCCTTGCTACGAAAGCGTTGTGGAGGAGGCGACGAGTGCGCTCGAACGCGTGCGCGACCAAGAGCCCCAGATTTTTACCGGAAACGAACAGTTCAACGATTGGCTGAACCGTTCGCTCGCCGATCTCCACATGATGCGAACGGAAACGCCCTATGGCCCGTATCCTTACGCTGGGGTTCCGTGGTTTAGCACGGTATTCGGACGGGACGGAATTATCACCGCGCTCCAGTGTCTGTGGTTTGATCCTTCTTTCGCGCGCGGCGTGCTGGGATATCTAGCAGCTACCCAGGCCGAGGCCGATATCGCGGAGCGGGACGCGGAGCCTGGCAAGGTCATACACGAGATCCGCGCGGACGAAATGGCCACGCTGGGAGAGGTTCCGTTCAAGCGCTACTACGGCAGCATCGATGCGACGCCGCTGTTTGTAATGCTCGCCGGCGCATATTACAAGCGCACGGGCGACCGCGCCTTTGTCGAGTCAATTTGGCCGAATATCGTGCGGGCGCTTGAGTGGATCGATCGATATGGCGATTCAGATGGCGATGGATTCGTGGAATATGCTCGCAAAGCGAAACACGGTTTGATCCATCAGGGCTGGAAAGACTCTCACGACGCGATTTTCCACAGGGACGGCACTTCTGCCGAAGGACCGATCGCGCTTTGCGAAGTACAGGGTTATGTCTACGCCGCCAAGACGGCGGCCGGTGAACTTGCGAAGGTACTCGGGCATGCTGCACGTGCGCGCGAGTTGTCAGAACAAACAGAAGCACTCTGTCGTCGCTTCGAGAGCACGTTTTGGTGTGATGACATTTCCACATACGCCATTGCATTGGATGGGAGCAAACAGCCTTGCAAAGTGCGCACGTCGAACGCCGGGCACTGTCTTTTTGCTGGTATTGCGACAGACGAGCACGCGCGCCGTGTGGCCACAACGCTCATAGACGAAACATCGTTCTCCGGTTGGGGCATCCGTACCGTTGCTAGTAGCGAAGCGCGCTACAATCCGATGTCGTACCACAACGGATCGATTTGGCCGCACGATAACGCCTTAATTGCTGCCGGATTTGCACGATATGGATTGAAGGATTCGGCGGCAATGCTCCTCGCAGGTTTGCTCGACGCCAGTCTTTTCTTCGATCTGCATCGTCTGCCGGAACTATTTTGCGGCTTTCCCAGGAGGCCTGGCGAATCTCCGACACTTTATCCCGTAGCCTGTAATCCGCAGGCCTGGGCGTCGGGAGCGGTCTTTCTTTTGCTTGAAGCTTGTCTCGGCTTGAGCGTGTCTGCTCCCGAACAAACAGTCGTCTTTTCGAAACCAGTTTTGCCGGCATTCCTTCCCGAGGTCAGCATTCGTGATCTGAAAGTAGGAGATGCGCAAGTTGATCTTCTGCTCACCAGACACGCTGAAGGCGACGTAGGAGTGAACGTGCTCCGCCGCAGTGGAGCGCTCGAGGTCGTGATTTTAAAGTAAGTGCGCTCATGCGATGAACGGAGTTTCTCTGGGATTGCGTTTGTCCGCGTGCTCGCCGACAAATATCGTGGGATGATGAAAGCAAAAGTGATTGTGATGCCGAAGGCAGCGGTGCTCGATCCGCAGGGGAACGCAGTCCGTGATGCTATGCGGCACCTGGGAATGCCAGAGGTTCGCAGCGTGAGGATCGGTAAATACATGGAGATCGATATTAAGGGAGAAAGCGGAGACCTCGAATCGCGCTTGCATCGTCTTTGTAGCGATTTGCTGTCGAACCCAGTCATCGAAGATTACGAGCTCCACAAGGCAGAATCAGGAAAGCAACAAGAGAGCAAGACGCAGGGTAAGAGGAAGAGGAACAAATGAAAGCGCTGCGATATTTCTTCTGCGTGATACTGCCGCCAGTCGCGGTGCTCATGACCGGTCGTATTGCCAGTTTCTTTCTTAGTCTGATTTTGACGCTCCTTGGCTGGATCCCGGGAGTCATTCACGCCTGCTTGGTAGTGAACGATTATCACGCTGAGCAGCGCGCCCGTGCACATTAGATAGACGAATGAAATTCGCCGTAATCCAATTTCCCGGTTCAAACTGCGATCAGGATTGTGTCGCGAGTATTAACGGCTTGCACGGATTGCATGCCGAGTATGTCTGGCACAAGGAAACGTCACTTGATGATTTCGATGCGATCGTGTTGCCGGGGGGATTCGCCTACGGCGATTATCTTCGTTGTGGAGCTATCGCTCGCTTTTCGCCAGTCATGAAAGCAGTGATCAGCGATGCGCGCTCAGGCAAACTCGTGCTCGGTACATGCAACGGGTTCCAAATTCTGTGCGAAGCCGGTCTGCTGCCAGGTGCGCTGGTGCGTAATCGTTCGTTGCGGTTCGTGTGCGACATGGTTATCGCACGAGTGGAAGTGGATGATTCCCCGTTCACTCACGGCTGCCCGAAAGGGACGCTTCTGCGTCTGCCGGTAGCCCACGGCGAAGGGTGTTTTTTCGCCGACCCGGAAACTTTGCGCGACCTGAACGCCAACGAACAAATCATTCTACGCTACTCGGATGCACAAGGGCGTGTCGTTCCAGACGCCAATCCGAATGGCTCAATCGAAAACATCGGTGGGATCTGCAATCACCAACGGAATGTCTTCGGTTTAATGCCTCATCCTGATCGTGCCGCCGATTCGCAGCTCGGGAGCGCAGATGGCGCGAAGATTTTCCAGTCAATGATGGAAACGATTCGCGCCAGTCATTTGCCGAACGCATCCGAACGCGTGGCACAGGTCGCGTGAGTCTCTTCATTACCGGGACGGATACGGGTGTAGGAAAGACCCATATTGCCGCACGGCTTTTGCATCTGTTGCGTGCGTCAGGTGTCCGCTGCGCTGGGATGAAACCGATTTGTTGTGGAGATCGTCGGGATGCAGAGACGCTTCTGGCAGCTGGCAGTGACTGCGTGACAATCGATGAGGTGAATCCAGTTTGGTTAAAAACACCCGCCGCGCCGATCGTGGGCACTCTCATGGAGAAAGTGACGATTGACATCGGACAGGTTCTCACTGCTTTTCACGCTCTGCAGGAGCGCATTGAACATGTCGTCGTGGAGGGAGTCGGCGGTTGGCTGGTGCCGATTCGATCAGATTACTTTGTGAGCGATTTGGCCGCGGCGATGAAGCTGCCGGTTGTCGTAGTCGCGCAAAACCGGCTGGGCTGTCTTAACCACGCGGCCCTAACGGTGCGAAGCGTTTCCGCACACCAGCTGCGGTGCGTGGGTCTGGTATTGAACAACACCGAAACGACAAGCGACATAGCTGCATTGACGAACGCGGATATGCTCGAGCGGATTCTTGATGTTCCGTTGCTTGCCGGACTAGGGGAAAACCTTACAGAACTGCCTGCTGACTGGCGACTTATGCTCGATTCTGCTAAGTGAATTGGCGTGTTAAGCTGATACAGAATTGTAAAGAAAACGAACACAATTCGGGCAAAATCGGCCCGGTTTCGCTTGGGCAACCGGAATGGCATAGCTGCTGCTTAAAGCTGTGTCTGAAAACCTTATTCCTATGCTCTTACAAAAAACCCTACACATGAGCCAGCCGTTGCCGGAGTGCAAAGCTCGTCTGGCCAGCATTCAATCATATCGGCGTCAGTTCCTGATGGTGACGCGTGCAACAGTGACATCGTCCAAAACCGTAGATTTCAGCTTTCGGGGCCCATTCGGCTTTGAGGCGCACACGGTCCTTTTGTCGGTCGACAGCGATTCGCCCGACCAGTATGCGTTCGAGTCCGTGGGCGGGAATATTGCTCTGATGGGCATCGCTGATTTCGCTGAAATCCGTCCAAACTGCACAGAGGTCACGCTCGCCGTACACTACGAGATCAAAAATAAACTGTTCGCCTGGCTCGACCGGCGTTTGCATTTTGTCGACAGCTTTGTCACTGCTGAACTGCGCAGCATCCGTGCGCATTTCGAAGGCATCGCAGCCAGCTATCTGGATCACGCGCGCGTTCTGCCCGTTCTCCAAACAGCCCCGGCCTGAGATCGGAACCGTCTCTTGTAAAGAACGCGAGGTCCAAAAACCTCGCGTTCTTTCATTTTTACTTGATTCGCACTGCGTGGGTCTTGTCGAGGCGGAGGATTTGACCGGCGCGAAGTGGGATTGCTGCGTTCGGGTCGGTGATTTTCCTGCCGTCAAGTTGAACGCTACCCTGCTCGATCAAGTGGCGGACCTGTGTTCGAGATTTATTGATTCCGAAGGCGTTCTGAAACGTGAGGCCAACGAGATGTACGAGATCCGAATAGTTATCGAGACGTAGGTACGGTAGATTGGCGTGTTCCAGATCGCGCTTGCTGAAGCGAGTGTTCCATTCATCGAGCGTTTTCTGGGCCGCAGCAGATGAGTGGTAAATCTGCACGATTTCGAACGCGAGTTGCTTTTTCGCCTCGAGCGGGTGTGCACCGGCCGCCACTTCGCGCCCTAGGAGCAATTCATAATAGCGCGCCATCACCTCGTCCGAGATGCTCATCAGTTTGCCGAACATGTCTGAGGCGGACTCGTTGACCGCGACAAAATTGCCGAGGCTCTTGCTCATCTTCTTGGTTCCGTCGAGCCCTTCGAGAATCGGCAAGAGGAAAACGATCTGCTGCGGAAGGCCTTCTTCTCTTTGAAAATCGCGCCCGATCAAAATATTGAAAAGCTGGTCTGTTCCTCCGAGTTCCACGTCGGCTTTTACCATCACCGAATCCCACCCCTGCATGATTGGGTACTGAATTTCATGGGCGCGGATGGATTGCTGCTGATCGATTCGCGCCTTGAAATCTTCGCGCTGCAACATTTGCTGCAACGTCACACGGCTGTTCAGCCGAATGACATCTTCGAATGACATCACCCGGAACCAGTCGCCGTTGCACACCGTCTCCGTTCGCGATGGATCAAGAATTTTGAATGCCTGCTCGCGGTAGGTTGCCGCATTTGCGATCACTTGCTCATGGGTCAACTGCGGCCGCGTAATGGAGCGACCACTCGGGTCGCCGATCATTCCCGTAAAGTCCCCAATGATAAGAATGGCTTGGTGGCCGAGTTCCTGAAACTGCCTCAGTTTTCGCAACACAATCGTGTGCCCGAGATGAATGTCGGCGGTGGTCGGATCGACTCCGAGCTTTATCCGCAACGGCCGACCGAGCGCCAGCTTATCCCGCAGCTCATCTTCGCTGATGATCTGCGCCGCGCCTTGTTTTAGGAACGCCAGAGCTTCTTCTGGTTGCATGATCAATGACAGAATAGCGCACTTGGCCAGCGCGCTATTTGTTTTTATTCAGCAACTCACGCACCTGGTCGATCGTGAGCGGCGCATTTTGCCTGTTGAGCGATTTTTGAGCTTTGCCCTCGTCCAGAAACGGACGGTTGTCTGCGTATGCGCGAGCGGCAACTTTCTTGCCAGATTGCGGAGCATCGCGGGCGCCGGGTGCCGTCTGATTTGCGTAGGCGGATTGGGAATTTCCCGTTGGTTGCTGCGACGAAGTATTGAACGCGCCGCGTCCGCTGTAGAAAGGCTGGGAATTGAATTGGCGCGTGAAGAAGTTCCCTATCCCCCAAAAACTCTTCGAATTCGATTTTTGCTGGACGTAAAAGGTTCCGACCGTTGCCTGTTTGTTTATCGAGGCTGTCCCACCGCCGAAAAATTTCTTGTGCTGCGCGTCATTTTTTAGGTCCATGTCCGGCCTGAGCAGCCGATCCACCAGTTTTCTTTCCTGTTCCTGAGCGCGTACACAGGAGAGAGCAGCCACGAACAATACACAGGCGGCGATCGATCCTCGCACACGCCGAGGCTGCCCGAGTTGCGAGGCCCTTGTAAAGCAAATTTGCTAGCAAATTACCAGGCGAGACGCGCGCCTGGCTCACGGATAAGATGTTTGTGCTACGATATCGCCGGGGTTTTTATTGTCTTCCATCGCGTCGCACGAAATAATACGCGCATGCCTGATCACGTTTACAAGAAGATTGAAATAGTTGGTTCGTCCCCGAATGGGTTTGAGGAGGCGGTAAAAAATGCAGTGGTGCGCGCCAGGAAGACGGTCCGCAATATGCGATGGTTTGAAGTGACCGAGACCCGTGGAATGATCGACGAGGGTGAAGTCGGCGAATGGCAGGTGACGTTGAAAGTCGGTTTTACCCTGGAAGAATGATGTAGCCGCGGCCTCCGGCGAATGCTGTAAGACCAGCCGCTCGCCGCAGCGAGGATCGGTTGAACGATCACTCTCGCTCCCGGGTTGCCTGATATAATTTCGTCGCGCCGTAAACAAGAATCGCAGGTCTCAACGCGAAGATGACTAGTCGCAAGAGACCGCCCACAACGCGGGCAATTGGCAACCGATTCAGAAGGAAGCCTGCCACGAAGGCCCACGCGAGAGACTGTGCGGGCTTGTCGCGCACGTAATCCCCAGTCTCACTGACAACCGTCTCGAATTGTTCTTTCACCCATTGCGCGCCTCGTTCCGGAAACTCGGCGACCGCTTCAGCAGTTGATTGGTTCATTCCTTTAGAGATTCGCATTGTAATACTGTTTCGCGCGCATTGGTTATCAACGCAAGGTCAGCCAAATTGAGCTTGCGCCCGTGCCCGGCGGGAAATCGGGCAGTTGAGCCGGCCGTTGAAATGTAGCGGCGCGGCGTGTTGCTTTGAGGCAATAGCGGGCCATTACTTCCAGCGCATGCTCGCGCAATGTGGAGCAGTTGGTCGAAATCAAGACGTGGCTGTCTCGCTCTGCCAGTGCGAGAGCGTCGATGAGCAGGTTTTCGAAATCGTATTCCACCTGAAACCTTTTTCCTCCGGGCGAACGCGAGAAGGTTGGCGGATCCAGGATGATCACGTCAAATTTCTCACGTTTTCGTACCAGGCGCGGCAACACCGCCCTGACATCATCCACGATAAAACGATGCTCAATTATTGGCAGGCAGTTGAATGCAAAATTTTCGCCTCCCCGCGCCAGATAGTTTTTCGAAAGATCGATGTTGAGAGTAGCTGCTCCGACATACGCCGCGCTGACGGAAAACGAGCAGGTGTAGGCAAAACAGTTCAGCAACCGCTTGGGCGTAACATGGCGCACATAGCGACGATTTTCTCTTTGATCCAGAAACAGGCCCGGGGAATAGCCCGTTCCAAAATCGATTCCGAACTTCAGATGTCGCTCGGTGGCGACAGTCTGTAGGTTTTCGCCCGGGTTCCCATATATCAGGCGGGGCGGTTCGCGCTGTTCGTTTTTTCGCGGCACAAACCGCGCGAAAATCCGTCCGACCTCGAAACCGACAGAGCTTGCCCAGGATTGCAGTTCGGCGACAAGCCGCTCACGGGTCAGCACTCGTTTAAACGAAATGAGGATGTCCCGCCCGAAACGCTCCACCCAGCCATCCTGAAGAGTACAGAGCCGGTGTGCATCGGTTCCCTCTGTCTGAAAATCACGAACCAAAGCTGGATCGATCCACCCGAAATTCATTTTCTTTTATCGGTTCAACCGCGTACTTCGAATCGGCATCGCGCAACGGATCGGTTGCCGGCTGAACCGGCGTTGCTACACTGCCGCACCGTAGAGGATCGTCCCGGCGCACCTTCGATGTGGCGGGGCTCACCTATGCAACAAATTACCGTCCGCGTTCCGGCGAGCACTTCCAATCTCGGCCCTGGCTTCGACTGTCTTGGTGTGGCACTGCGCATCTACAACACTGTCACGATTGCAGGCGGTGCATCCTGTCAGCGTGTTCATCTGCCAATTATCTCCGAGGCGGCGGATCGATTTTTCAAGCAGGCGCGTCGCCGTTCGTTTTCGTTTTCCTGTTCAATTGCGGAACAAATTCCGTGCTCCCGCGGCTTGGGCAGCAGCGCAACGATTCGGCTCGGTATCTTGCTTGCGCTGAACCGGCTCAGCGCCAATCCGCTCGACCGATTAACGATATTCCGATTATGTGCCGAACTGGAAGGACATCCTGATAATGCTGCGCCGGCGACTTTTGGCGGTTTCACCGTAGCGGTAGCGTGGGTGCGCGGCGTCCCTACCGTTCAGCGCTTCGCAGTTTCGCCGCGATTGTACTTCGTTCTCTTGGTTCCGGACCTCGAGATTCGAACCTCGATGGCGCGAAAGGTTCTGCCTGCCAAAATTTCACACGCGGCGGCGGTTGAGAATTGTGCGAATGCATGCGCGCTTACAGCGGCTTTCGTATCACAGAATTACGAAAAATTGGGCGGCGCCTTTGCCGATCATCTTCACGAGCCGTTTCGCGCGAAACTTATCCCCTATCTTCCACGGGTTGTTGCGGCTGCTGAAAAAGCGGGCGCGCTCGGTGCGTTTCTCAGCGGAAGCGGATCGACAGTTGCGGCTGTTACACTTGACTCGCCCAAGAAAATTGCCGCCGCCATGGCGCGTGCTGGGAAAATGTCGGCGCGCACCATCATCGCGCATGCCGATAACAGCGGCGCACGCGTTATTCGTTCACCGATCACTAATCAGTAATCACTCGTCATGGGTCGCCGGCTTGAACAATTAGAGGAGTTTGGGATCGATGTGGTCCTCGAGCGGCGTCACGGCATTCGGGCGTCCGTGCTGCGTGGAATTCTTTATGGTCTTTCATTCGTTTACGATCGCCTGGTACAGGTACGGCTTTATCTCTATCGGAAAAGAGTATTTCGCGAACGCGCGCTTGGTTGTCTGGTCATCAGCATCGGAAATCTTACGGTGGGCGGAACGGGGAAGACGCCGATTGTTGAGAAGTTTGCTCGTGCGTTGCAGGCGGGCGGACGGCGCGTCGCCATTCTGAGCCGCGGTTACAAAAGCTTGCCACGCAAGCGAAAATGGCTGAGCCGGCTTCGCGGGGACTCCGATCCTCCACGCGTTGTCTCCGATGGCAAGTCATTGCTGCTGGACTCGGTGACCGCGGGCGACGAGCCTTACATGCTCGCGCACAACTTGAAGGACGTAATCGTACTCGTGGACAAAGACCGGGTAAAAAGCGGACGGTTCGCCATCGATAAATGGCACGTCGATACTTTGCTGCTCGACGACGGATTTCAGTATTTGCATCTGAAACATCGCCTCGACATGGTGCTCGTCGATCGACAGGCTCCTTTCGGAAACGAATTCCTGCTTCCCCGAGGCACATTGCGTGAGAGCCCGGGCAATCTCCGCCGCGCCAGCTACATCTTTATCACAAAGAATACCGGCGAGCCTAACTCAGCTCTGATGAAACGTATTCGGCGTTACAATCGCACTGCGGAGGTCATCGAATGCGCGCATAAGCCGCTGCATCTCCAGAATGTTTTCACTGGCGAACAATTGCCGCTGGAGGCTTTGCGGGAGACGTTCATCGGCTCGCTCTGTGCGATCGCCGCGCCTGAAAGCTTCGAGGACGCGTTGCGGAAACTCGGGGCGCATGTCGATCTCGCCAAGAGCTACATCGATCATCACTATTACACTGAGGCCGAATTGATTAGCTTTATCAAGCGTTGTATCCGCCGCGATCTGGCTATGATTGTGACCACCGAGAAAGACTCGGTCCGCATGCCGCGGCTGCCCGAAGCGGGATTGAAGGTGCCGATCTATTTTTTGCGGGTCGAGATCGAAATCCTCAGTGGCCACGAAAGCTGGGAACATTGCGTCGCACGCATCTGCAAACCCAAACCCATGCTCTCGCCCGAGCGCTTCTTCGCCTGATCGTTTTCTGAATTCGATGTTGGACGTTAGACGTTGGGCGTTGGACGTTTGCGTCACGTATGTCCAACAAAGCTGAGCTGGTCGTCGAAGACCGCAAGATTCACGTGTCAAACCTCGACAAGGTCCTCTATCCGAAAGTCGGCTTCACCAAAGGACAGGTGATCGACTATTACATTCGGGTTGCGCCGGTGCTTTTGCCACACTTGAAAGATCGGCCGCTTACCATGAAGCGCTATCCCAATGGCGTCGAAGGCGAATTTTTTTACGAAAAGAACTGTCCGTCGCATCGGCCGAAATGGGTGCAGACGACTAAAGTCTGGAGCGAGGGCAATCAGCGGATCATGCACTACTGCCTCGTCAACGATCTTCCCACGCTCGTTTGGGCCGGTAACCTCGCCGATTTGGAGCTTCACACGTCGCTGTCGCGCAAAAACAACATCGAACGTCCGACGGTGATGGTGTTCGATCTTGACCCCGGCGCACCGGCCGACATCGTCCGATGCTGCCAGGTAGGTCTTTGGCTGCGGGATTTGCTAGGGCAAATGAAATTGAAGTCGTTCGCAAAAACCAGCGGATCAAAGGGCCTGCAGATGTACGCGCCGCTCAACACGCCAGTCAGCTACGACGAAACGAAAAATCTTTCGCGCGCACTCGCGCAGCACCTCGAACGCGAACATGCCGATCGGGTGACTTCGAACATGTCCAAGGCGGTCCGCAAAGGCAAGGTGTTCGTCGATTGGAGCCAAAACGACGAACATAAAACCACCGTTTGCGTCTATTCGCTTCGCGCGAGGGAAGAACCAACTGTTTCAACCCCGGTCACCTGGAACGAAGTCGAAACCTGTCTGAAAAAGAAGAAGCCCGAGCTCTTGAAATTCCGCTCAGACCAAGTCCTCGCCCGCGTCGAAAAACTCGGTGACCTCTTTGGACCTATCGAGAAACTCAAGCAAAAGTTACCAAAGAAATGGGAACTCTAACTCAGGAAAAAATTATCGAGCATGAATAGTTCTGTGTGGTTTGATGCGATCGGATGGGTGGGTGCAGTAGCTCTCCTAATCGCCTACGCGTTGGTTTCCTCGAAGAGATTGGAGGGAGACTCCGGTACCTTTCAACTTCTCAATATCAGCGGCAGTCTTCTGTTGGCCGCAAACACGATCTTTTACGGGTCTTATCCTTCCACATTCGTGAACCTGATCTGGGCTGGCATAGCCGTTTTTTCCATCGCGGCCAGAAGGCGCGTTGCATCTCGTTACATTAATACGAAGTGATTGAAAAGTGCATCACATGCGGAAAGTGAATCTCACAGATATTCCCGAGCTGGAGCGAAAATCTCCAAAAGGAAAGTTTGGCCGCATGATGAAGAACATTTCAGTTGCGCTCGGACGCGAGCCGGAGTCGCTCGATTTATCAAAGCGGCATCCATTTGATCTCACGCTGGTGCGAATTCCCAAGGGCAAAACTCTGTGTCCATATCACGCACACGCGGCTGAATCAGAGCTTTACCTCGTCGTCTCGGGACGCGGCAGCGTGCGGGATAAGAATGGAATAACCGAAGTTGGGCCGGGCGACGCATTCTTGTTCCAACCGGGCGAAGCGCACCAACTCAGCAACGCGGGTGATGAAGATTTCATTTACTATGTAATCGCGGACAATCCGCGCAGCGGCGGTACAACGGGTGATTCCTGTTATTATCCCGACAGCGGTAAATGGGCGGTGACAACAGACGGACGTGAAGAAGTAATCGTGAGAGGCACTGAGACCGAATATTTCGACGGAGAGGAATGACCGCTGTCATGTCGAGCGAAGTCGAGACATCTCTCGCTATTGAGAGAGAGTGCGAAGTAAGAGATTCCTCCACTTCGGTCGGAATGACAGAAGCGCCAAGCGAGTGTGCCCATTCCGGAATTTGAATCTTGGCGCCACGCGAGAAAGTGCGTAGCTCAATCATCGACACGCCGGTGTTCGGCTTCCGGCTAAGATCAACTAGCACATCGTAGGTCTCGAGCCCCCAGGCGATGACTTTATCCATTGGTTCGGCATCGTATGGGTACCAAATCGCTGCTGCCGCTGCAGACGTGGTGCGCTGGCCCATCTTTTCCGCGAAAATC
>DATLPS010000041.1:0-10703 GCA_035535575.1 Candidatus Limnocylindria bacterium | reverse complement strand
TTTTTTTAATATTGTAGGAAACAAATTTTTCGCTGCCGCCTTCTCCTTTGTGCTTGGGCAACCCTTTAAAGACACGCTGTGCGGCACCAAAGTGCTCTGGCGGGCGCATTATAAACGCCTGGCGGCCGCGCGCGAATTCTTTGGAGATTTTGATCCTTTTGGAGATTTTGACCTTCTTTTTGGCGCAGCTCGGATGGGGCTAAAGATTGTTGAGGTTCCGGTGCATTATCACGAGAGAAAATATGGAACAACCAATATTCAGCGCTGGCGCCACGGGTTGATCCTTCTCCGCATGCTTCTTTTCGCTGCGCGGCGCTTGAAGTTTCTCGGCCACGAAACTCTTCATGCGCGATAGGGCTGCCGCGTTCCTTACTCATGCTCTGATCCGGTTTCCAGCGTGAGAGGAGAAGTACAGGGGGAGCTAGCCGATGCGAGACCGCGTTACTAAGGAGATTCAACATGGGCGTTTCCTGGCCAAATATGGGGCCGGGGAGATTTGGAATTGGGAAAGTCCAGCCGGCAAATTGCGCTGGGCGCGCCGGGTAAAGATGCTCAGTACACATCTCGGGGCAGGGATGAGGGTGCTTGAGCTGGGATGCGGTACTGGCTATTTCACTCGGGAATTGGCTCGCTCCAGAGCGGACATTGTCGCGATTGACGTCTCGCCTGAGCTTCTGGAACTCGCGAGGGCGAATTATTCTGCGCCAAACGTTCGTTATGAAATCCAGAACGCGTCTGCGTTGAGCTATCCTGACGCCGTGTTTGATTCCGTTGTGGGCAGCTCAGTTCTACACCATCTCGAGATCGAAGAGGCACTAGGCGAAATTCACCGGGTGTTAAAGGCGGGTGGCACGATTTACTTTACAGAACCAAACATGCTGAACCCTCAGATCGCGGTACAAAAAAATGTGCCGTGGGTTAAGCGGAAACTCGGCGATTCGCCGGACGAGACCGCATTCTTCAGGTGGCCGCTCCGGCGCCTGCTCGAACAAACAGGCTATCGTGACGTTCGAATCGATCCGTTTGATTTCCTGCACCCCAAAACACCAGTTCCTTTGGTTGGTCGATTTGACGTCCTGGGCCGGTTTCTCGAAAATGTGCCGGTGATCTCAGAGTTTGCCGGCTCGCTGTATATCCGTGCAATCAAATGAGGAACGCAACAACGGTTTTGGAGAGCGAACAGGCGAAAGATCGTGTCGCAACATTGCGTGACCGCGCGCAGCTCGGCGCTAATAAAAATCTTCTTTTCTGGTATCGCGAACTTTACCGTTATCAGTTCAGAGACTTTTCCAAGCCAAAGGCGCTCTCAATACTGGAGATAGGAGCGGCACGTCGCCCTGAAACAATTTCTCCCAAACGTCGTTACGAGTGATGTGCTCGTTACAGCCATTCGCGTTTTCGGAAAAAATTATCCAGGGCAGCGCGATTGTTACTCCCTTTTCCTAAGCAACACGAAGCGACCGCGACGATCAATTAGTGCGTAGTCTTCGATGTGAATTCCAGATCTCGGGTTTATTGTGTCCGAGCTGACCCTGAGCGAGGCGTAGTGGTCGGCGCTATCGCCAAGGATCCATATTGGCGCAGGCCGGCCATGCAGTCGGTCCAACCAGAAGAGGTTTCGGTCATGCGCGTAGCGGAACAACCAAGTTGAGGCAACAACAGGTTCCTCTGGCTTGCCTTCACGGCAATAGCGCGTGAACAGCTCGTCTGCTTGTTGTCGCTCCTGCGTCGAGTAAACGCTGGCGGGACGAGGGAGGTATGCCCAGCGCGCGTGCGGCACAAGCGCAAGTTGCGCGAAGGCCGACAATGCTGCGATTGCAATTGCGGTCGTAAGCACCGCTGTCTGCGTCCATTTGCTCCAGTACTGTGCGGCGCACGCAATCGAAGCAAAACCTACCAACGTAATACACCAAAGCAGTGCCTCGGTCGAAAAAAACCGTGGCGCCCACAGGAGATCGTTCCTGTTTATGAGCCATGCGACCACCGTTGTGAGGACACCAACAACCAAATAGTACGGACGCAACAAGATTGTCCCAAAGCTGCCTACGATCATAACCCACAGCCACTGACGGACGACGCTGCTACTAAGCCAATGAACAATATTGGAGGCGACAAAAACAAAAAGTGCTCCGGGACTGGATAAACTTCCAGACTTCACGATTCCGAGGCGATCAACCGAGTGGTGAGCGTACGTCGTCGGCGGCTGCGACCAGGAAATCACCAGCAAAAGTGGGATGGCTACAACCGACAGAACCAGTACGACTATTGCAGGTCGATTAAGACGGCTGCGGATGTGTTTGCCTGCCAACGAGCCCCATGTCTCTACACCCGCTACAATTGCCACCACAGCCGCGGCAATTGGCGCATCCTCCTTTACGCTGATGACAGCTAGTGCTGTCACGATTGACGGAATCATCCGCCGCTGAAGTAGGGAATAGAACAGGAATAAACATAACGCCGGGGCAAGAGTCTCGACATGGAATCCGAAGCCCAGCTCTTGGTAGAACACAACCGAAAGCGGTGAAGTGAGAACTACCCCGGCTGCGATTACTGCAAGGCGCCCGTCAACACCAAGAAGACGCAGGATACGCGTTGCCCAGAGGTAAGCCGCTCCCACCGATGCGGCCAGCACGAATAGCAAGCCGGGAGCGCCGAACGGTTTTGCTATAAGTCCGAGCGGCAGAAGCAGAAAATAGGTATGAATAACTAGCACGTTCCCAAAACAGTTGTCCTGCAATAAGCCCCGTCCCTCGAGCCAACTCCGCGCGGCCTGTACACTCGCGAACAAGTCCGACGAGTAGCCGAGATCGTAGAATGTCTTCAGTTTAAGCGCGAAGACCCAAACGGCGATGAACATAGCGAGGGCAAGAGCAACAAAATCCCATCGATCCCAGCGCACCGCCGCGTCCAGCTTCGAGGTGAAGATCTCTCTCCAGCGAAACGACATTGGACGAACCTATGGCGTCTCAATATGTTTTCCAGTATTGTATTCGCGCCAAGCGCACCCTCGGATGAAGCGCCCAATTGCGTTCTTGATTTTGCGGCGGCAAGGTTGAAATCTGGCGGCAAAGTGATCGCGACTAAACCAGTCGCCACGAAGGCTTTTTCCGTGCTGGCAAGTTTGATTTTCGTGTACGCGCACCCACGAGGCGCTTATTGCGGTGTTCCTGAGCGGAGGCCCAAAGAAACTAGATGTGCTGAGTCCTTACTTCTTGCGCCTGTGCCCATCGTCTTTACGGTAATGCTGGCGCGATGCTGATGAAGGTAGTTTCGCTTCTTCGTGGAATTGGAAACAGGATTTACGAGCACGCCTTTCCAATCTACCGGCCGCTTTACGCAGCTTACAAAGCCTGTATTGATCGCGCAGAGCGGCAACTGTTGAGAGAGACTTTGATCGCAGGTGCTGTCGTAGTGGACGCAGGTGCAAATATCGGTATCTATTCGCAGTTTTTCTCCCGCCGTGTTGGTGCGACTGGGGTTGTTCATTCCTTTGAGCCCGCGCCGGAAAATTTTACGCGCTTGGAGTCCGCGACACGTAAACATCCAAATGTGCGCTTGTCACAGGCTGCGGTGGGAGAGCGCAGTGAAAGGTCCAAGCTTTATCTTTCGAATAAGCTAAACGTCGATCACCGCACCTACTTGGCCGAGGGAAATTCACGCCATAGCGTGGCAATCGATATCATCGCGCTGGACGATTACTTCAAACCCGGCGAGCGCGTCGACTTCATCAAAATGGATATTCAAGGATATGAGCTTCATGCCCTGCGCGGGGCCACTCGTGTGCTGGCTGATAACCCCCATGTTAAGCTACTCCTTGAATTTTGGCCTTATGGCCTGAAACAGGCGGGAACGAGCTGGATTGAACTTATCGACACTCTGGAGGCTAAAGACATGGCGATCTGCCAAGTAACAAAGCGTGGGCTCGTATCCTTCCGTGCTGAGTTAATCAGCGAGAGCCCGGATTGGTATGTGAATTTGTTCGCATCATCGACGTAACACCTCAGCGGTTACTGGCGCACGCCATAGTATTCACTTTTGATTCTAGTCTCTGATTGAGCATTACTTGGCAGCATCAAGACTAACCCGCCCGCTTCCAACACACGATGCCACGTGGGATTTATGGATTTGAGCGTTGCCAATACTCTCTGGCTTTCAGATTCGGGAACGACAATGGCGTTTGCCCGACCGGTTTCGATCACCTGCCGAAATTTCGGTTCCAACCCTCTAAGCCGTTGCGGGTTCCCAGATTTATCTTCCTCAATAAAAGCCTGTGCCTGGCGGCGGAGAATGCCCTCCTCCGGATTGCGAGCATTAGCGAAATAATGGGTGACGTACCGGGGTGCTACAACGTTCATTTGCGGGAAGAGAAGTGGTAACTCGCAGCTGGCAGTCCAGGTCGGCGCCAGCAGCTTAGCATGCGCGATGTATTTGCCGGCAGCTTTAGCAAAATCAACGTTAGCGGGAAGCAGTTGGTACTCCCTTGGCGACTTCCAGCCGATGCCGAGCTTCGCATCTCTGGGCATGATTGACAGGCCACGGTAACTGTAGAAGAAACTCACAATGACCGCTGAAAGCGCTAGTACAGTTACTAATCTGCCTTTCAAAAAGTGGCCTGGCCGTTCTAGCCGAGACCCTACAGCCCCAAGCAACGCGCAAAGCAGCGGAAACTGCAAGAGATAAACAAGCCGAAAATAAGTCGGCGCAAGAATATTTTCCATCCACACGCGTGCCAGCAATGGGTTCAAACAAAACAGCCACACAGCACAGAGATAAAGGAAGATAAAGAGGCCATTCCTCCCTCTGACAATTAGCAACGGCACAGCAACCATGAGTACGATATTGCGCAAGTGCTCAGCTGACCCTCCGATAGCATAATCCACAGCTTCACGCCACGGCATGTATCTTGGCCCAAGCTGGTGGATGTCAATTGGCTTTGGAATTATATCCATTTTCAGTGAGGCCAATATGGCGATTGGGTAGACGAGCGGAATTGCGAGCAAAAGGCCACGACGAATGTGCTTGGATAAATTTTCGCTCGCCCTGTGTTCGAATAACTGAAGCATGAAAAACGCTATCCAAGAGCACCAAATCACCGCCGGTATTGCGTAAAGCGCAATGTTACTTAGGCCTACGCCGCCGATGCCTAAGAAGGTGAGCCACACCAGATCAGTTGCGTTACCTCGGCTGAGGAATCGGTGACTGAGCGCGATACTGATCGGCAAAAACAGAATCAAAACGATTGGTTTACCTTGCCACATGTAGCCAGAAACGGTCGCGAAGCCGACCCATCCAGCAGAGTCGGCTGACTGTAGTGACTTAACAGCTCCAAGCAACGCGCCGAACGACGACTTATCAGCAAGAAGCAGAAATCCCACTCCAAGCGGGGCCCCGAACGCTGCAGACCAGCGATTCAATCCAAATCTTCGGGTGCACCAATAGAAAACAAACGGAAGCGAAAATGCGGCAAATGCGTGACAAACCACCTGGTAAAGGTAAAGAGGATCAATTCTAAGGTAGTGGCCTAGAAAGGCCACGAACGTTTCATAGCTGGTTGCCAAATGAACTGGTGAAAATGCCGCCGCATCCATATCGACACTGGTTTGACGGAGGCAGATCGGCTGATCTAGCCCTGAGAGTTGAGTGAGAGCTCGGTGGAAATAGACCACGTCATCTTGGTTCGGACGGCGCACAAACAGAATCGTAATTGCATACGCCAAACCAAGAAGCAGCAGAAGAATCTGGGACGGGTGAAACTGATATCCTTTGCCAGGTGTTGCCTTCGTTCTCTTCCATAGACGACCCAGCAAAAAGAAACCGGCAATTGCGATAACCAGGAAGCACCACGTAATCGTTTTCGCTGGCCATCTAAGGACAAGAACAAGCTGATAGGCAAGCGTCCAAAATGCGAGTGCGGCTATCGGCAGGAGCAGAATATCGCCGGCTCGGGATTCGGTGGATCTTTCGGCAATCAGCATAGGCTATTCACTCTTCTGAGTTGAGTTCTGCAAGTGCAATGTGATAGCGACGCTTACAAGCAGCTGGTGCCTAACTCATATTGCAGTTCTTGCTCGAAAAAGTAAAATCGTTGGAAAGGGATAGGTCATATCTGGAGGAAAGCGCACAAGGCTAAACTCGTATCCCAAGATCTTCACGGGAACGTAGTAGCTCTTGTTATACTTAAATTTTCCTCGCGTCTCAACGTCCTTGATAGTTTCGTTCATTTCTGCAGAGTCAATCTGGCTTAAAAATCCGACCAAAAAAAAGTCAGCGTCTTGCCATGGGTCCTGCAACTGGACTGTCACGTTTTCACTGCTTAGTGGTTTGGCGGCGGGCATTGCAGTGTAAAAATAATGTGCGAAGCGCGAAACACCAATGGTCGCTGGCGCTCCGCCAATGAACTTTTGGAGATCTCTACGAACGAGCTGTCGCGCATCCTTGTGCTGCATGGCACGAGTGTATGCCATGTCGAAAACCACCGAGAGCCCAATGAGAAACAGGAGCGCGCATATGGAAGCACCTGCCAGTATCTGCTTGTCTCTCAGTCTCCGAGGTAGATCCGCTAACGCTATGCCAACAAGTACGCAAAACCCGGGAAACAAAAGCATGGTTATCCGAGCGAAATAGGGACCAAGGTACCCTTTCCCCATTACATACAGATACAAAATTGAGAAGAGCAATATTGGGCTGGAGAGGCGGTAGAGATTCGGCCTGAAAAGAATATATACAATCGCGCAGTAGGGAAGCAGCCATAGGAGCGGATACATCGCGAACGGGATGAGGTATGTAACATAGCTCCAGACAACTGACAGATTAGCGAGCTGACTCCTGCTAAACTCGTGCAACGACGCGTACTTTAACGTTGTCGCGGTAATCGCTTTCATGACGCTCGATGTATCTAAAAACAGCATCGGATGACCGAGAAATAGCCCAATTCCAAATCCCAAGCCAATCAACCAAACCTGATTTGAAACGAAGTCTTTCACCCGTTCCGAAAGTCGGACCTTCGGGTGTGTCAAGTTGCTCCCGCCATCGAATAGCAAATAAAGGCATGGAATCACCACGATCATTCCAACAGGATACCGAGTCGCTGCTCCCAAACCAGAAATTAAGCCGACCAGAAGAAGTAGCTCCCATCGTCGCGATTTCCTAAGCTTTAATGACAGCCAAATGACCAACGCGCACAGTAAATTGCTCAAGATGTGAGTCCTCATGAAATGTGCATAAATGACTTGCATTGGTAGAACAGCATAACAAACCGCGCCGAAGAGGGATGGGTAAAACTGCTGAGTCGCTTCCCGAATCGCGAGAAACACAATGACAATTACAGTGAGATCGAATACAACCGACATCCATCTGCAGATATACAAGAGACGGGAATGATCTTTCGTACCGGAGATCTTGAGTGCTGCTTGTGGCACGGCCCACAGATAATAATTGAACGTACCCTCGAAGTATGCTCCAGGACTCCGAATACGGCCTGCTAATAAATCTACCTGATTGACTCCCCTAAGACTTACAAATTCGTCCGGCTGAAAATTTCGATCATGACCGTAGCCACTGTTCAGGCCCCAGGCCAATCCGGTTATTCGAAGGTAAGCTGCTAACAAAAGCACGCTTGAGAATAAAGCAGGTCGAAGAGCTTGTTGCACAAATTAACTCCTACGGGCTACGCTTTGGACCGAAGCTGTCAAGCGCATCAATCCGGTGTTGGTGCCGCCTGGTCAGACCCGACGGGAGCAAGCTTTAGGATTGCCGCATTGCCGTGGGAGTTATTTAGACTGCGCCATTCGTATCCAAAAACGTTCGGCAGGCGCGACTGCTGCGTGGCGACCTCGTCTTGGGAAGGAAATAGCGCGTAAACCGGAAGCGACTGCTGCAAGCCGTGTTCTACCAGAGCCAAAGCCTGCGGCCGATCATAACGCCATGTGTAGCTCCACTCGTAATGATGTTTTCCATCGATCGGGGCTGCGACAAACGAGCGCGGCAAAAGAGCGTTCAGGTAAACAGGATCAATATCGGACAGAACGATTCCGGGTTGTCGTTTCAACAGTCTCGCGAAATGCCCTTGGGCCGCAAACTCGGTGGAACGACGAGGCCGATCAGCAAAATGAAGCGCGTCCCACGCTTGCGATCGGTTAATTCCGCGTGTGTTATAGCCCGAGCGTGAGGGATAGCCAACACAGGCCAGAGCAAACAAGACAAACACGGCTAGACGGATGATAATCCGTCTTCTGGCAATAAGGTTCTTTGCGGCCCACGTCACTGGCAAGACAGCAACCGCTACTAAAAGCATTAAAAGCGGCAAATAGAAGCGTCCATCTCTGCCAAATAGATAGCAAAGCGTCGCCGAGAAAGAGCTTAACCCAGCGAGGAAAGCGCAACCAACAAATGAGTTGAGCTGAATAAAGAATAGCCCCGTGCAAGTTAGAAGGAGAAAGGCTGGGACAAAGGAGGTACCGGTGCCAAACATATGGGCAACGTAATACCCATGCGGCTGCAAACTGGATTCCTGCCACAGCGTGAGGGCATTCTTCGGAATATAGCGAAGAGAAAAGAGAAGGTGTTTCTCGCTAAAATATGGGGTCCAGAAGTCGTAGCCTGTTTTGAACGGCGAATGAAACTGGATAGTGTTTAACATTAGTACAGGGCTAGCGGCGAGCACGAAAACAACGGGAAGTGCGGCGCAATGGAGCAGCCAGCGCAGAGGCAGCCCTCTCGCTGGGAGCACAGCCATCGCCAGCAATAACGGCGCAAAGAAAAGCGACTGAATTCGAACGTTTAATGAAAGACCGAGGAAAATCGCTGATAAATACATTTTCCAGCGGCGTTCGTCCTTAACACCCAGATAGGCAAACATAAAGGCTAGTACAATTAGCAGGGAGGCACTCACTTCGCTCAGTGACGAACGACAGAAAGTGAAGAAGCCAGGGAGTGTTGCCAGTAACAGCACCGCAAACCCGCCCGTCAACGGCATTGTCACGTACGCGTAAAATGCAAACACGGCCAAAAGCAGGAGCAGCCCTATCATTTGACTGGTGCGAAACGGTGCCAGCACGGCGTCTGCTTCCGGCAGGATCTTCAACCAAGGAAGCATCAGCACCGGGTATCCAAAAGGATACCTTGATGGCAATTTCTCGTAGCCAATCTGTATGGAAGGCCAGCCATCCTGACGGAGTGCTTTCGCCTGTGCGAAGTATTCCGTCGCGTCCGGATGGGGACCGAGGTTGAGCAGCGTTGTCTTGCTGTAATCGATTCTGAGGACCGCAAAGTAATAGAAAGCTAGTGCGCAGAGCAGGAGCAATATACCAACAAGAAATTCCGCATTCGCGAATTTTGTCAGCCACATCCTTTTCGGGGCAATTATCCGGTTCATTTTTTTGATGACGCCGCGCTCTTATCCGAGGTCAGGACCCGGAAGCAGCGCACCATATACCTGGGATTTTGCAGCCCGGTGAAGTTATTTGCACAGCATTTGTTTCGTCCCAGGGAATTCCGTTCAGAACTCCGGAAACTACTCCGGTCATCGAATATTCCCGAGCTTACTCGAGATAATTCCGCAGGAACAAGTCCATGATGTGCTGCACGCTGGCGCCTCTCACATGTCTCAGATCCTGCTCCCATACCGCTGCGCGATCGGAATTTTGCACGATCTCGTAACTTGGAAAGTAATCTACGTTAGGATGCGCGCTCGCCCATTCCTGGGCAAGCGCTCTTAAAAGCGACTTGGCCCAAGTGTTTGCAACAACAATATCCATAGTTGAAAAGGTGTTCATCAACGGGACAGGAGAAACTGTGACCACTATGCGAAAATCAGGATGTCCATACTGAGATAGTAAAGCGTATATTGCTTCCAGATTAGCCCAGTTTTCAGCGAAACTGGTTAAATGAAACTCATAGCGGTCGGGTTGCGTTTTGAATAGCGAGGGGATAGGCGTGCAATTGACGAACACGTTTGTTTGAACATCGCGCCACACCTCTGCAAGCCCTAGCGTTACGACTACCGCGCGACAGTTCTTTATACGTTTCGTGACCGTTTGTATCAGGGCACGTCGCTCCAGAGTCTCTTCCAGGCTGACGAAGTCTAATGTCGGGTTTGTGTGCGGGTCGTACCACGTTGTCTTTGTCAGTTGAACAATCGAGTCCACAGGAAATAGGGCGTCCGGGTCAAGCGCCCAGTGCAATTCGTTCGAGATCGAGTACGTGTTGTACTTGTTTGTAAATCCGAGAGCTGATACATCTTTCTTGGCCGGCTGAAATTTGGCAAACTCCGGCGCTGCGCTTTCAACAGCAATCTTGTGTTTTGCCAGGGAGTGCTCGAGGCCGCGCGCAAAACATGAGCCGATGGCGTAAAAGCTGTCGTCTCGCCGAAGTTTGAACTTGGGGTCGACTTGAGGAGTGAAGCAGGTGTGGCGCAGTCGCTGAAATGCGTATTTGCCCGTCTGATCATTCGGGTCGATGCCGTCCTTATACCAAGTTCTTGCCCTGTTTTTCGCATAATTCTTCATCGCCTCAGCCGCGGCCGCTACATAAGGCGATTTCCTCAAGGCGGTGCGATTGCTCGACGGATTTGCAACGATTGAGTTGTTAATGAATGCTTCAGACATAGCCTAAGGGAGCAAAGAGTCTGATCAAAAGCCGCTAACAGTTCAGCAAAGCACAGGGCACCTTTTTCTCCAGCAGAAATTGCTGAAAAGCAGGACACC
>DATLPS010000040.1:0-8440 GCA_035535575.1 Candidatus Limnocylindria bacterium | reverse complement strand
TTTTGTTGTCCGAGAAAAATCGGCACGAACTGGTTCATCCCGGCATTGGTGAAAAGGAGATTCGGCGCGTCAGGAAGCAGCGACGACGACGGAACAATCGTGTGCTGTTTCTCGCGAAAGAAGTCGAGAAACGATTGCCGGATCTCAGCCGAGGTCATCATTTGCTAACCACGAATGAACACGAATAAACACGAATTTCAGGAAACCTGAAACCGCCACTCGGGATAAGTGCCGGTGGCTTGCTTCGCGATTGATGCGTCGCCGGGAAAGTTAGCTTTTCTCTTCGTCCAGCTTCACTTTGACCGCGGCTTCAATTTCCTCGTACAGGGCCTTGTCGTTCTTCAAAACTTCCTTTGCGGCGTCGCGCCCCTGGGCAAGCTGCGTGCCTTTGTAGTTCAACCATGAGCCCCGCTTCTCGACAATTTGTTTTTCCAAAGCCACATCGAGGAGTGCGCCGGTCGAGGAAATCCCCTCGTTATACATGATGTCGAATTCGGCCTCCGTAAACGGAGGCGCAACTTTGTTCTTCACGATCTTCATGCGGGTGCGATTGCCTGTAACGACGCCGTCGGTCTGCTTGATTGCGCCAATGCGGCGGATATCCACGCGAACGCTGGCATAGAATTTCAGCGCCTTTCCGCCGGGCGTCGTCTCTGGATTTCCAAACATCACGCCAATTTTTTCGCGGATTTGGTTTGTGAAAATGCAGCAGGTCCGCGCTTTTGAAATAAGCGACGTGAGTTTGCGCAAGGCCGCGCTCATGAGTCGCGCTTGGGCACCGACCGTGGTGTCGCCTATCTCGCCCTCCAGCTCAGCCCTGGTAACAAGCGCCGCGACCGAATCAAGGACAATTACATCGAGAGCGTTGGACCGCACCAGGGTCTCACAAATCCGCAGCGCTTCCTCGCCGGAGCTTGGCTGAGACACCAGCAAATCGTCTAGATTGACGCCAAGTCTTTTCGCGTACGCCGGATCGAGCGCATGCTCGACGTCAATAAATGCCGCGAGTCCGCCACGCTTTTGCGCCTGCGCAATCACCGTCAGGGTAAGTGTCGTTTTTCCGGACGATTCAGGACCGAAAACTTCTACTACCCGGCCCCTGGGAAATCCGCCCACACCGAGAGCACGGTCGATCAAAATATTGCCGGTGGGAATGACATCGATATCGACAATTTTTTCATCGCCAAGACGCATGATCGCGCCTTCGCCGTAATCTTTGGCTATCTGCTGAATCGCCAGATCGAGGTTTTTGTTTCGCGCCGCCGTCAGTTTGTCAGCGGCTGTCTTTTCTTCGGTCTTTGTCGCCATATCAGGAGGACTCTAAGTACGACCCAGGCGACGATTCGCCAAGCAGAAAAAGGTAGGGCGGTTCACCCGAACCGCTCGCGACGTGCGCATTGAGGTCAATCGCCCCTACCTGAAAACAACAAAGGCCGCGAATTTCCACGTTCACGGCCCTTGAGGTGCGACGAAGCTGACCGTTATGAAACGGTTATCTTCCGCGGTTTGACATGCTCCGCTTTGGGCAGAGTTACCGTCACCAAGCCCCGCTCTATTTTGCGCTGGGCCGCGTAGCGCCTTGACAGTTTAATTATTGAACGGTTAATCGCCTCGTGAACCCGCCAAATGAAAGCCGTCGCGAGCTCGATTCCGTCGTCGTCAATATCGAGCTGACTCTCGTCAGCATCATCCAGGGGGTCGCACTTTTCTTCCTAACCGACAACGCCCGTGCGTTAATGTCGACGCGGCAATGGAGTGCGTTTTTGTACGTCGCGGCAGGGTTGTGCGTGATTTTCATATTTTGGTCGCGTTCCGTTATCCACACCCTCACGCTAATTCGGTGGCCATTGGAGTTCGGCCACAACTTTTTCTACATCGCTTGCGCGCTCGGTGAAGCGATTCTTTTTAGCCGGCTCGATAATCCTCTCGCGTGGTTTCAACTAAGCGCCGCTTATTCAGGCATTGTTTGGCTGCTCTTTATTTACGACATGCGGCTGATACGCGCGCGCATCGCCGAATCACGTGCCGATTCCGAGCACGCTCTTTACTCCTGGGCCAGATCGGATCAGTTGCTCAATATTCGTCTGCTCGCCCCTCTGCTGATTGCGCTCAATCTCGTCTCTGCGTTCGCCATTTGGCGGTGGCCTGACTTGTTCATCGCTCGTGCCGGTCACATTTGGTTGATTAGCGCCCAACTTCTTTCCTTTATCGGTTACCTCTTTTATACCGGCCGTTACTTCAGCGCGATTGCGCCACTTGTCCTGCGGAGCCGGCAGGCAAATTAGCCGAACGCGATGTTGATGCGGCGCCCCGGAGTTCTTTGCCACGACTTGTCGCGGATCATTGCTGGTTCTCTTTTCGCCGATGGGTTCGCCTCTGGAGTCAATAGCTATCGCTCGAGGTGGACTTGCTGTCGAGATAAAGCACAACGAACGCGATGCCGAGCAATGGTTGAAGAATTTTTTGCAGAAGGTTCAGAGCGAAACCGGAAACATTAAAGCCCTGAGCTCGCTGGGCTTCAGTCAGTTGTTTTAGGAGCGCCTGGGGATCCTGTGTGGTCACCAATTGATCAAAATAGTGGTGAAGCGTCGTCCACTCGGAAACGAGTGTGACTGCGAGCACAAGCGCGAACCAAAGGGACGCAATGAACGCTCCGCGCCACAACGGGCGTTTAAACCAGGGAAGATCGCGTCCGCTATGGGCGAGTTTTCTGCTATCACGCAGTGAATCAATGAAGGCGGCGTTTTCTAGAACGGCAAACTGCTGCCAAAACAGAACGTTGACAAAGAAACGGCCGAACATCCAAACCTGCAGAACTAGCAAAGCGAGGACAAAAACGATCAACAACAATGAAGACGCTCCGGCAAGAGCCATGCCTGCGATAACCAATCCGAATACGATCAGCAGGAAGAACACGCCATAAACGAAGATACATAGCGCAGCGACGCGCGGCCAAAATCTGACAGCTTCATTTAGCGCCGCGACCAAACCGAGTCGACCTCCGCCGGCAATTTCAGCAGTGACAATCTGGACGCCCGCGACATAGATCGGCCACATCACCATCGACAGGACGAACATCAAAAGAGAAAAAGCCCCCGCGGCGAGAACGCGCCCATCGACATCTGAAGCGCGCCCGGTCGGCGCTAGTGCGGTCGTTACCTGGCTGACTAGCGACGGCAGTAACACCAGCAGGGTAAGCCCAAGAAATTGAAAAAAGCCTTTGCGATAAATCTGCAATGTCTCGGTCAAAATGCAGCCGAAGCTGCGATGTCGCGTTTGTAGCGGCAGCTGTGTCGGCCGCGGGACGCTCGCCGCCGCGATCGGCCCTACATTGAACAACCCCGGAATCGCTGCCGCTGTGCTCCAAAGATCGGCACCCGCTTTTCGGGCTTCGTTTTCAGGAAGGAGCCTCCCCTCACTCTTCCATTCACGCAGCGTCTCGATATCCGTCGGCCCATACTCCTTTCCCTCGACGCGCACGATCCATTCTTCCGCCATGTCTTGATCATCCAGTATCATGCATTCAGAATCCAGCATCAGCCTTTCCCAATGAAACTGTTGCTTATCGATGGTCATTACTACGTTTATCGCTCGTTTTTCGCCATTCCCAATCTCTCCAATTCGCGGGGCGAACCGACCAACGCCATTTTCGGCTTTACGAAAACGCTGCGGCTAATGCTGAAACATTTGCAACCGGATTTAGGCGCAGTTGTATGGGACGAAGGCGTGCCGCAGAAGCGAGTGGAGCTGCAACCGGCGTACAAGGAGACGCGCAAAGAGATGCCCAAGCCCATGATTCCACAGCTCGAGTTCATTCAGGAACTCACACCTTTGCTGGGTTTTCGGAATATTTCCCTCCCAGATACTGAGGCTGACGACTTGATGGGCTGTTATGCCGTAGCCGCGTGCGAGCGGCCCGGGATGGGAGTCGTGCTCGCGACCAACGACAAGGATCTTTATCAATTGGTCGGGCCTTGCGTTAAAGTCTATACCACGGCGAAAGCGGACCTCTTCTCACCGAAGGATGCATTCGCGTTGTTGGGCGAAGACCAGGTTACTGCAAAATGGGAGGTTCCACCGAGGCTTATCGGCGATGTCCTCGCGTTGACCGGCGATTCGGTCGATAACATCCCGGGGATCGGCCTGGGTCGCAAAACCGCCGCAGGATTGATTCGCGAGTTTGGCGGATTGGAACCCTTGCTAAACAATATCGAGAAGGTGAAAAGCGCGAAAACGAGGGAGAAGCTCACCAAGGCTCGTGAGCAAATTTTGCAAAACCGAAAAATGGTCGAGCTCGATTGTCGCATTGAATTGCCTGTGCCGATCGATCAGCTCCAAATCGAACCTGATTATCCTGCGCTGATCGCGGCATTGGAACGGTGCGAATTTAAATCGCTGCTTCAGGAGGTGCGTGACGAAGCGGTGCGAATCGGATCTGACCAACAGGAGAACCTGCTGTAGCTCAAGGAGTTACGGACAGACACGAATTCTTCGTAAAAAATTCGAACAAACTGCGGGACCGGGTGTCGAAAGTAACAGGTTAAGGCGATTCGGGTGGTCGCACGATTTTCTTAGATTCGTTGTTTCTCCTTAGCGTGCGCTGCCCGAATCTTTTTTTGTCTCTCTGAGCGACAGAACGGTGGGGGCGACACTGCAGCGTGTCTGAGCCGTGGGTGTCTAATAGACCCGCTGGCATTTCGCAATTATCGTGGGCATTGCTCCGAGCTCATGAAGGCAAGACAATACGACCCCATCGCCGCCGCTCTCAAAGAAGACATCGGCGACGGCGATGTCACAACTGACTTTTTCGTGCCAGAAACGCTGCACGCAACCGGACGCATTATTGCTCGCGAAAAAACCGTCGTTGCCGGTACTGGAGCAGCTGCGGAAGTTTTTCGGCAGGTCGATGCTGCGATAGACATCCAGATTAGTCGCCGCGACGGCGATGACGTTGCGGCTGGCGACGTGATTATGGAAGTGCGTGGCCTGGCCCACTCAATTCTGAAGGCCGAACGCGTCGCGCTGAATTTTTTCCAGCATCTCTGCGGCATCGCAACGCTCACGCGCGAATTCATTAACGCTATTGGGACTGGTTCGACCAAGATACTGGATACACGCAAAACCATCCCTGGGTTGCGTTCGTTCGAAAAGGCTGCTGTGGTCGCCGGTGGCGGCGTTAATCATCGTTTTGGTTTGTACGACATGGTCATCATAAAAGACAATCATCTCGCTATCCTCGGAGGACTTTCCAGTTTTGCTGATCGAATTCGTCGTCTTCGGCAGGAGCGGCCGAACATCCGCATTGAAGTCGAGGCCGATGATCTTGAACAAGCACGCGCTTTTGTCGAGCTGGACGGCATCGACGTTATCCTTCTGGACAATATGACTCCCGCGCAAATTCGAGAAGCCCTGGCGCTGAGAAGGAACAATATCAAGTTCGAAGCAAGCGGCGGCATCACGTTGAAAAACGTGAAGCGCGTGGCAGCCACGGGCGTCGATTACATTTCCATTGGCGCGCTAACCAACGCCGCGCCCGCCATCGATATCGCGCTGGAAATGACACATGTTCCCCGGTGAAATTTTAGATCGGCTAATTGCCGATGAACTGAAAGTCCAATTGCCCTGCGCCGTCATTGGACGGAACACCATTGTGCTCGAGCAAACTGGTTCGACAAACGACGCGATTTTGCAGGTCGCATCTGCAAACTCAAACGAAGGTCTGGTTCTGTTTGCAGAGCATCAAACTGTCGGGCGTGGTCAGCGTGGCAATCGTTGGGAATCGCCGGCAGGGAAAGGGCTTTGGTTTTCAATTCTTTTGCGACCAAAAATCCAAATCAACGACTCTGCATGGCTCACGCTTTGGGCGATCGAAACTATTTCGGACGCTATTCGAACGGAGTTTTCTCTCGAACCGGCGATTAAGCTACCCAATGATATTCAGCTTTACGGGCGGAAAGTAGCCGGCGTGCTGGTGGAGATGCGCGCTCGAGAGAAGGCTCCGCACCTGGCTATTGTGGGAATCGGAATTAACGTGAACCAGTCGGTGGAAGATTTTCCGCCGGACCTGCAAAGCCGTGCAATCTCGCTTGCCATGGCGCTAAATCGGCTAGTTGATCGCCAGAAATTTGCAGTCGCTCTCCTGCAACACCTGGATCTGACCTATCGCAAAAGGTTCACGAGCGCGGGGCTGTAGCCGAGGCGCTAACCTAGGCTCGCTTGCAGGGTCAAACACCGAGCGCCGCCGCGGTTCAACACCACGGCTACAACTCCACAACCGGCTTAAGCTTTCGCCTGCTGCGCCAGCCAGTCCCGATAAACATTCGGCGAAATCTCCGATGGCTTGATCTCGCTGCGCCCCCCCCAGAAGACGTTTGTGTAAGAAACCGGAATGTCGCTCAATCGAAGATGCCGATCTATCGCAGCCTTATGCTCGAGGAGCAGTTGTTTGTCAGTGCCGTGTGCCACAGCCATGACGTTGACGTTTTTAAATTCCGGTCCCGCTTCGCGCCAGTAGCAATGCGTCAGAATATGGTGACGACCTACCTCGCCGCCCGCTTCAATTTCACGACCGGGCGGCACTGCCCAATGAAAAAGGGCGTTGAAGCGCGTGACACGCACACCGGCGGCCGACGGTTTGACGTGCTCGAGAAAAGTTGAAAAACGGCCGACAATCTTTCGGCCGCTCAGTGCTTCAGCAACGCGGTAGAATTCTTCCAATGATACGGCAGCTTCGTTCGCGCGCGCAGCCCAGGGCGTTGGCATGATCTCTTCCGGAGTAAATTCGCGCTTAAGCGCAAGCAGCACATTCCATTCGGGCTCGCTCAGCTCGACCATCTGCACTGGAATCATCTTTGCGGGCTGATCTGCCTTGCTGCCTGGTTCAATCGTTTTCCGGCGAACGTGGCCAACGCCGAGCGTGAAAATTCCTTTTGCGGGCATCAGACGAAAACGCTCCGCGCCAACCTTTTCTGCCAGCAGCTCGCAATGCGCTTGCAGCGAAAATCCCCGGGGAACTTTCAAGGTTGTCCAAAGTTTGTAGTCCGATCCGGCGCTGACAGTATCGGTCGAGCGCAGCACCACGTGACCAGAAAAAGGATCGCGCTCAAACATCCAATCGAAGGCGGCATCGATTTTATCCTCGGGCACTTTCCATGCGACCAGCGCGCCCTCAGCCAGATTCGTTGCAAGCAAAGTTTGCCGAACGCGCCTGATTGTTCGCGCACGCAACATCGCAGCAATCCGCGCCATAACGACGTCAACACCTACATCTGAGCGGCTCGCAATTTCCTCGAATGGCTCACGCACGAATCCCTCGATTTTGTCCTCGGAGATCGCGAGGATCCTCGCGTTGATAGGATCGTTGTGCTCGATCGGCACCATCCGAATTAATCGGTCGCGCCAGCAAACTTGTCCAACCACGCGCAGGGCACGCTCACACCCCAACCTGGCGGCTTCTTATCAGATCGCACAGACAAGCACCGCCGCAAAATGACAGCCCGTGCCGGTGAGGACGAACAGGTGCCACACAAAATGAGCGTAACGCAGGCGGTTGTTCACGAAAAACAACACGCCAGTTGTGTAAGCGATGCCACCGGCGATCAGCAAGAGCAGCGCCGAGAGCGGCACCGCGAGCGCGAGCGGCCGGATGAAAATCAGCGCAAGCCAGCCCATCCCCAGATAAAGCGTCATAGCGAATTTTCGATGGCGCGCGGCGCCGCGTGTCGCCTTTACCAAGACCCCGAACGCGGCCAATGCCCAGACGATTCCGAGCATCGTCCAACCCCAAACTCCACGAAGCGGCCCCAGAGCAAAGGGCGTATATGTGCCGGCGATCAACCAAAAAATCGCCGAGTGATCCAGGATTTGTAAAACCGATTTGATGCGCGTCTGAGGCCAGGCGTGATAGAGCATCGAGCCGAAATACAGCAGCAACATCGTCGCAACAAAGACAATCGTGCCGACAAAAAAAGAAATGCTGCCATGGCGAAGCGCCGCCAGGAGCAAAATCGGCGCGCCGATTATGGCACCGATGAATCCAACGCCATGGCTGATACTATTCGCCAGTTCCTCGCCACTGGATTGGGTCCATCTCGGCAGGGCCAGCGGCTCGTCAACAATAATCATCGCCGCATGATGCAATCCTCATCGCGCAATTTTGCAATCCTAAAATTGAGCCGCCACTGCGATGTGTCGGCAAGAGGTTGCAATCAGAGCCAAAACAACTTTTCGTCGAGCGAACGCACTCATGGCTATTACAAACGAAACGACATCAATTAAAGCCATTCTTTTCGATGCAGTCGGCACGCTCTTCAGATTAACAAAAACCGTAGGCGATCATTACGCCTATGTCGGTCGCGAAATCGGATTAGATCTCGATGCAAAAATTCTCGAGCGCGCATTTCACACAGCCTGGAAACAAATGCCGCAGCGCTCCGCCGTC
>DATLPS010000039.1:0-15882 GCA_035535575.1 Candidatus Limnocylindria bacterium | reverse complement strand
TTTTGCGCAGGGGCGCTAGCGGTGTCCTTTTGGCCAGAAACCATGATCATTCGCAGCTTGATCTGCTCCTTGCTGGTAAATTCATCGCGATGCTTTTTGTAGTAATCCTCCACTTTCGTGGGCGAAATAATCGCGTTCTGCTTGATGTTATGGCTGCGCATGGCCTGCACCATTATCCGTTCCGTCTCTTTTTCTTTGAACTCGCCCAACGTGTAATTCTGCGCCTCGAGCGTTTTGATGAACGTATTACGGTCGCCTCCAAACGATTCTCGGATGATCTGATGCATCCGCTCATCGACAATGTGATCCGGGATTTCGTAGCTTTCCTTTTTGAACGCCTGGATCACAAGGCGTCGATCGATCAGATCTTTCAAAGCAAGCTGGCGCAGTTCGATCAGCTTGCTGTCCAGTTCTTTGCCGGTGAGCTGCTGCCGCAGCACCCTTTCGCGCGGCGCGGACAGCTGCCGCACTTGTGAGTACGTAATGACGTCCCCATTTACAATCGCGGCGATGCCGTCCACAACCTGGGCCTCCTCGCCAAATGCGGCGCAACAAAAACCCCATAGAGCGAGCCCGCAGCCAGCTAGTAAAGCCATGGCAAATGAACGCATAAGAATCCTCATAATTTCTTAATCAGTTCCAAAATTTCTCCAAGATACTTATCGATTTTCGGTGCAACTAAACGGGGGAATTTGCCCGCGACAAGGATAAAATCCCCGTGCCGCGTTAACATCAATTTGCGCTCACGTACTTCCACCCGAGTCACTCCTGATTTCGCCGCGGCGAGCTTGATTTTGATAAGAGCAAACAAATTGTCAATAGGCGGAGGGAACGAGCCAAACCGGTCGCGCCATTCGCGGCGGAGTCGATCCAATTGCTCATGCGAAGTGATTTCCGCGACGTCGCGATAGGCTCGTATTCGCAGCGCAGGATCGCTGATGTACGTGACTGGAATGAAAGCGGGGATGCGGTCACGTGCCGGCTCTTTTGCAAACGCCTCGGCGGGCTGGAGACCGCCGCTCCTTGCTTCAGCCGGCACGAACTCCGCTTCATTTGTGACGACGAAATCGAGTTGTAAATCGACCTCGAGCCGAAGCCGTGGCTTTTCGCCTTTGAGCTGTGCCACTGCCTGCTTGAGCAACTGACAATATAAATCAAAACCGACCGCGACAATGTGGCCGCTCTGCGCCGTGCCCAGAATGCTGCCTGCGCCGCGAATCTCCAAATCGCGCATGGCGATGCGAAAACCGGCGCCGAGCGAGCTGTATTGTTTGATGGCGCTGATCCGTTTGCGCGCGGCGCCGATTGTCATCATCTCGTGCGGAAGAAGCAGATAGGCGTACGCCTTGTGCTCGGCGCGGCCGACGCGTCCGCGCAATTGATACAAATCCGCGAGCCCAAACTGATCCGCGCGGTCGATGATAATCGTGTTCGCGTTCGGAATATCGAGACCGCTCTCGATGATCGTCGTGCAAACGAGCACGTCGGTCTTGCCGGCTATGAATCGCGCCATCACCGCTTCCAGTTCGTCCGCGTCCATTTGTCCATGGCCAATTTCAACTTTGGCCTGCGGGCAAAGATGTACGATCCGGTCCCGCGCCCGCTCTATGGTCGCTACACGATTGTGCAAAAAGAATACTTGTCCCTGCCGCTCCAGTTCACGATCGATCGTCGCACGAATGATTCGCTCATCGTACGCCGAGACTACTGTTTCCACTGGCAGCCGGTTAAGCGGTGGAGTCTCAATCGTGGACATATCTTTTGCGCCGACCAGTGAAAGGTAGAGAGTGCGTGGAATAGGTGTGGCCGAAAGTGTCAGCACATCGACCAGCTTGAAGAGCTCTTTGAACTTCTCCTTGTGTAGGACTCCAAAACGCTGTTCCTCGTCGATCACTACCAGGCCGAGATCTTTGAATACGAGGTCGCCGGAGATAAGCCGATGAGTGCCAATGATGATATCAACGCCGCCTTCGCGCAGCAGTCGCAAGACTTTCTTTTGTTCGGATCGCGAACGAAAGCGGCTGAGCATTTCGATGCGCACCGGGTAATCGAGCATGCGCTGCCGGAACACCTCGAAATGTTGTTGAGCCAGCACGGTAGTCGGCGCTAGCACGGCTACTTGTTTGCCGTCCATCACCGCCTTGAACGCGGCCCGCACTGCCACTTCGGTTTTGCCGAAACCGACATCGCCACAGATCAGGCGGTCCATCGGCCGGGGACCTTCCATGTCAATCTTCGTATCAATAATCGCCTTCATTTGGTCCGGTGTTTCGCGAAACGGGAACGACCGCTCAAATTCTGCCTGCCATTTTGTGTCGGCGGCGAAGGCGTAACCGGAGTGCATTTGCCTCTCCGCCTGGATCGCCAGCATTTTGCCGGCGTAATCGAAAATGGAAGCTGCGGCTTTTACTTTGGCGCGCGCCCATTTCCCATCGCCAAGTGAGCTTAGCGGCGGCGATTTTTTTCCCGCGCCAACATAGCGCGAAACGAGGTACGCTTGCTCGAGCGGCACATAGAGCTTCGCTTCATCTGCAAATTCCAGTGCGAGAACTTCCTGGGCTCCATCCTGGTAGGGACCGACTGCCAGGCCTTCCGCCACCACAGTATCCGGCGCGCCCGGCGGTCGCGCCCTACCAATTTTCATGAGTCCGAGGAATCGTCCGATGCCGTGTTCGAGATGCACGACCAAGTCGCCTTCGTTTAGTTCGCTAAAATCGATCTGCGCGCGATGGCGCTCCGCACGACGCAAATGCCTGCGCGCATGGACGGCGAATCGTCCAAACAACTCCGCGGCGGAAAGGACGACGAGATTGGCTGCGGGAAAGCAAAATCCCCGCCCGAGCGCTCCTTCGACAAAATCGATGCCGTCAATGGCGCCGGCCATGATTTCCCGAAAGCGTTCAATCTCGCCCTCGGTTTGAAAATAAATGACGATTCTTGCGTTGTTCGCGCGCCATTCTTCCAAATGCTGGACAAACTGCGCGCGTTTTGCCTCAGCGAGCACGAGATCGCCGGCCGCAAACTCTCCGATCTCACAATCCTGGAACGCGCTGCTGAAATCCTCCGGACCGGTTTCAATCCAGCCCTCGCTGAGTTGGATTTGTGGAGAGGCGAGCTCCCGCGAGGCCGGCGTCGCTGGAGCTCCGCCCTCCATTGCAGGTTCGATATCGATAATCAGATGATTTGGCTCGATGTATTCGCGAACGAAACCGCTCTGATCGTCGATCGCTCCGAGCAAAATATCGATCGAACCCAAATCGCGCACTGCAGTTTGGCTATCTATGTCGAACTCGCGCAGTGATTCGATTTGGTCGCCGGAAAATTCCAGCCGGAACGGCAACGGCGCGTGCCACGAATAGAGATCAACAATACCGCCGCGTACAGCGAACTGTCCTCGAGTGGTTACCTGCGCGACGCGCTCATAACCGTTGCCCACGAGTTGATCGAGAAGCTGTTCCATCTTTGCGTTTGCGCCGCGCCGAAGTTTGGTAACAGCAGATTGGAGCGTGCCGCGTTTTGGCGCGGGTTGATCGAGACTTGCGCGCGTCGCGACGATGATACTGGGACGAGTGCCGCGCTCGATTTCCGTCAAGAGCGCAAGTCGTTCTGCCGCGATTTCCGGATCGGGTAAGACATTTTCGACGGCTGCAAGCTCCGCTTCCGGCAGGAAAAGCGCGTCTGGCTGCCAGTTGAGCAAACTTTCGTAAAACAATTCTTGAGAATGAACGCTGGGACAAAGGATCCAGATCGTGGAATCAGCAGACTGACTATCGCGCGGTACAGGCCGATGGCACGCCTGCGCGATTACAGCGGCCAAAAACGCCTGCGCCGGCTGGATGACGAGCGAAAATTGTACCGGCCATTGCGCCTTTTGCAGTGCCCGAAGCTTGCGGGCGATAGGTTCGCTCGCCGCGACACGTTCCAGAAGCTCGGTGCGGATTGGTTTTTCCACTAGCGAGTTTACACAGAAAAGCCGTTGAAGTTCAAAATTAGCACGCTCTGCTGTAGTGTGCGCTGTCCCCAGCGCATGTGTCCCGTGCTCTCAAAAATCCGCTGAGGACAACGGACTCTAGGCAATTCCTAAGTTGTGGCCGCGTCTGTATTCTCGCGTCTTCGGCGATTGATTTCGGCATCGTCTTCAGGAGAAGCCGATCCACCGCTGCAAAGGTGGAACGCGTTGGCGAGCGGCGCCAGATTTTTACAGCGCGCGGCCGATCGCTGCAGCGACGGCGCGAAGGCGCGGCACGAGTTCCGCGAAAATTTCCGGCGTGAGCGCCTGATTGCCGTCGCTCTTGGCCAGCTCAGGGGAGTCGTGCACCTCGATCATGAGCGCGTCCGCGCCAGCGGCGACGGCGGCAAGAGACATCTGTGGGACAAACTCACGCATGCCGAGCGCATGCGTCGGGTCGACAATGACTGGCAGATGCGTTTTAGATTTTAGAATCGGAACAGCGCTAAGATCCAGCGTGTACCGCGCTGCTGTGTCGAAGGTGCGAATGCCGCGCTCGCAGAGAACCACGTTCGGGTTGCCCTCGTTCAAGATGTATTCGGCGCTCATGATCAGATCATAAATTGTGGCGCTGAATCCGCGCTTGAGCACCACTGGCAATCTGCTGCGACCAACTTCCTTCAAAAGTGAAAAGTTATGCATGTTGCGCGTTCCAACCTGAAGACAGTCTGCATACTTCTCAATCATGGAAAGATCGCGCGGGTCCATCACTTCGGTGACTACAGGCAGGCCGGTTTTCGCGCGCGCTTCGGCGAGAAAACGAAGGCCATCCTCGCGTAACCCCTGAAAACTGTATGGGGAAGTCCGCGGTTTAAACGCGCCGCCGCGCAGAATTTTTGCGCCAGATTCTTTCACGATTGTAGCGATCGACTGAATTTGTTCTCTGCTTTCGACCGAGCACGGGCCGCAAATCAGAACAACGTCTTCGTGTTCACCCAGGAGCACGTCGCCAATTGTCACAGAGGAGGAACCGCGCGAATCGCGCGCGGCAAGCTTGTACGGCTTTAACACGGGGACGATCGCTTCCACGCCGGGCATCGCGGCAATCGGCTTTTCGCGCAGAAGCGCCTCCGGCCCAATCACGCCGATGATCACGCGAGACGCGCCCCGACTGATTTGTGCCTCGAGACCAAACTCACGTACACGCGTGACGATCCGCTGGATCTGTTCCTCGGTGGCGTTTGGTTGCGTGATGACGATCATATTCCTGGCCGCGGGATGATCAGAATGCCGTGGTGAGGAATTTTCTGCAAGCCCAGATAGTGAGCGCTGTGCTTGTTGGGGAAGCTGCCAGCTCCCTCGGGACGACGACCCGTGTAGCAGGTCTACAATCTAGTTCGTGATCGTGACCGGCGTGCCGACTGACACTGATCTAAAGAAGTTTTCAGCCATGAATTCAGGCATGCGGATACAGCCGTGTGACGCCGGGTAGCCTGGCAAATAACCTGCGTGCATACCTGTCCCTGACACTATGCGCATGAAGTACGGCATTGGCGTGCCTCTGAAATGAGCGCCCGGTGGTTTAGGATCTTTTTTCACATCGACATTAGGCACGACGACATTACCCGCTGAATCGACGTAGTCCCCGAACAGGGTGGAGACGTGGTCTTTGTCCTTCTGGATAATCTTATAGTTACCGATTGGAGTGTTAAGTCCCTCGCGGCCCGTTGACAATTGCGAAACGCCGACGAGCACGCCGCTCTTGTAAAAATAGGCGCGCTGCTCTCCGAGGCTAATCTTCACCGAAGGACTGCCGCCAGCGCTGTCTCCGTCCCAATACGAGACAGTGTCGCGTGGCGCACCTGCCGACGCGCCGCCGTAAGTCCCACCCAAATATTGCGTGCTGGCGGAAAAGCGCGGGTCTTCACCGCAGCCAGTGACAAGTAAAATGAGACCAACAGAGACAATTATCCGCGAAAATCCCAACAACGAATTATCCATAGAAGTCGACGGCGTTCTTAATGCGCAAGCCGCGCAAAAAGTCAAGCGGGGGCAGTGCTGCCGGACGGAGATTGCATCGCGGATGTTGTAGAGGCGCTTGTGCCAAGCGTCTATTACTAGTTCGGCGTTTGACACAAACGCCGCTACAACGCGTTCACCTCCCGCACCATTGATCAACCCAATCATTCACGGTTTTGTACCACAGCCGGCTGTTCTGGGGTTTAAGCACCCAATGGCCTTCATCCGGGAAGTACAGCATCTTCGACGGCACCTTCAGTATTTGCAGGGTCGTGAAAAGATCGAAGGCCTGCGAGACATCGATCCGGTAATCGTTCTGGCCGTGCACGACCAGAGTAGGCGTTTTGAAATTTGCCGCGTACTCGTGCGGTGACCACTTCCGATAAACTTCCGGTTTTTTCCACGGCGGACCGCCGAATTCCCAATTCATGAACCAAATCTCTTCCGTCGTGCCGTACGCCGACTCCGCATTAAACACGCCATCGTGTGACACGATGCATTTGAAGCGGTTCGTGTGGCCGAGGATCCAGTTCGCCATGTAACCGCCGTAGCTCGCGCCCAGCGCAGCTTCGCGGTTTTTGTTGATAAACGGATAAGTCTTCTCCACGTAATCGAGTCCCTTCATCAGATCGATATAGGGTTTGCCGCCCCAATCGCCGCTGATCGAGTCGGTAAACTTCTGCCCGTAACCGGTCGAGCCGTGGAAATTGATCATCACCACCACATAATTTCCGGTCGCGGCGAACAACTCCGCGTTCCAGCGATACGTCCACGAATTTCCCCACGCCCCTTGCGGGCCGCCATGGATCAAAAATTTCAGCGGATATTTCTTATTCGGATCGAATCCCGGCGGCTTGACGATGAAACCCTGCACATCGTCGTTGTCGGCGCCTTTGAACGTGAACGAGTCCAATGGTTGCATGTCGATCTGCGACAACAGCGTGTCGTTCATGTACGTGATCTGTTGAACGTTAGGCTTCGATTTGTCGCTCATGAATTCGAGTCGACAAATCTCGTTAGGCGCCATGACTGACATGCGCGTGAAGTAAACAGCGTCGGGACTAAACATCAGATCGTCGGCGTGTAATTGCGCAAGTTTTGCCGGCGCCGCGCCCTCTTCGAGAATGGCCATGAATATTGGAGCTTCGCCGTGCTCTTCTGCACTGAAGACGATTGGTGTGACGTGCTTCAGGTGCTGTACCGGTGGCGTAAGTGAGATTGCGAAACTTCCAACTGAATGATCGAAATTCGACGTCAGGTCGCGAATTTCTCCCGACGTACGATCGTAAAGAAACAGCCGCCATTTATCGGCCTCGAACCCGGCGCGTGCTTGCGAGCGCCAGGCAATGTATTTTCCGTCCGGCGAATAGAGTGGCGTCGTGTCCGAGCCGGGGCTGGTAGAAATTTTCTTAGGCGAGCTGCCGCTAATCGGCACGGTGAAAATTTCGTTATTCGTGCTGGTCGCTTCGACAAAGGCCGGTCCGGCTTCGGACTCGATATTGCTCGTGTAAGCGAGCTCCTGACTATCCGGCGACATCGCATACATATCCTGCCCGCCAAGATGGAACGGCGGCACATCGTGATCGCCCGGCGTAACATCACGCGGCTCAACGTCGGGCGGCGATCCTCCAACTTGACGGCTTAAAGCCGTCGAGTTTGCGTCCGCGCTAACAACAAACAAATGGCTGCGCTTGAATTCGGTGAAGGTGTTCCAGTGCCGATAGAACAAGCGCGAGAAAATTTTCGCTTTCACTTTGCTCTTCTTCAGTTCTTCGTCGCGCTGTTTGTTGCATGCATCATCCTTGCAATCGGGATACACCGAAGATACGAAGACGATGTTCTTCCCATCCGGCGACCAAATCGCGCCGTCGGCGCCCGTGGAAATGTTTGTGACCTGATGCGGTTTCCCAACCAGTCGCCCCGCTTCGGGGTCGAAATCGCACATCCAGATTTGCGTTGGGTCAGTCGCTTTCGACGTCCAGATGAGTCGTTTGCCATCGAGCGAAAAGCGCGGGCGTTCCTCGTGATTTGGCGTGGGATTCAACCGTCGCGATTCACCGCTCCTCGCGGGCACGATCCACAAATGCGAAATCTTCGTGTTCGCCGCAAGATCAACATCTTCGCAGTCGAACACGACCCATTTTCCACCCGGCGACGGTACCGGCGCGCCGACGCGCTTGAGCGCCATCATGTCTTCGAACGTGAATGGATGTTTGCTGGGTGCCTCTGATTGAGCAAGCAGTGAGCTGGCGAGAAGAAAAGTAATGGCGGCGAACGTCTTCATCTGTGTACGGTTTCTTTTTGTCATTCCGAGCGGAGTCGAGGAATCTCTGATTGTTTCAGAAACATCAAGAGATCTCTCCACTTCGGTCGAGATGACATTTAGATTTACGTTATGGCTCAAGTAACAATCGAGACAATCAAGAACGGTCCTTACATTGTAACGGGCGAAGTGGAATTGATCGATGCGGACGGAAACAAATTTCCTATTGAAAAGCGAATGGCGCTCTGCCGGTGCGGCGCTTCGACCGAGAAACCGTTCTGCGATGGCACGCATTCCAAGATCGGTTTTCAAGCCGCAGAGAAAGCTGTGCCCGAATCAAAGGAATAACGCGCTGCGGATTGGAACTTCATCGTGAAACAAACCATCGCCCTCGCCGTCGCTCTTGGCGCGTCAGTTGCCTTGGATGGCTCGCCGTGTGCAATCGCGCAACCTTTGCCGAAAACGATGAAGGCAATCGTCGCGCACGAGTACGGCGGACCGGGGGTGTTGAAATACGAAGATGTTCCTCTGCCCGAACCGAAAGAAAACGAAATCCTCGTGCGCGTAATCGCGAGCGGCGTAAACCCGGCCGATCCGCTGATTCTCAACGGCAAATACGCAAAAGAGTTCGGAACGCATCTGCCGTTGGTTCTCGGTTACGACATGGCCGGACTCGTGGTGAAGATAGGGGCAAAAGTGACAAAACTGAAGGTCGGCGACCCGGTTTACGCATATCTGCTCTGGGGCGGCGGGTGGGCTGAATACTGCATCTCGAATGAGGGCGAGTCCGCCATGAAACCAAAGTCGCTCAGCTTTGTTGAAGCGAGCGCGGTCCCATTGGCCGCGCTGACGGCGTGGCAGGCGTTGATCGACATCGGAAAGCTCGAGAGCGGACAAACCGTGCTGATTCACGGCGGCTCAGGTGGAGTGGGGAGTTTTGCGATTCAAATCGCGAAAGCGCGTGGCGCGCGCGTCATCGCTACAGCATCAACAGCTAATCAGGATTTGCTGAAGCAACTCGGCGCGGACGTCGCGATCGATTACACGAAACAAAAATTCGAAGAGATCGCGCACGATGTCGATCTTGTGCTCGATCCGGTGGGCCGCGATACGCTCGCGCGATCTTACGGCGTGGTGAAGAAAGGCGGGATCGTCGTTACGATCGTGTCGCGTTGCGATGAAGCGGAACTGAAGAAACACGAGATCCGCGGCGCGTCTCTCTCTTCCCATCCTGATTCCGCTGAGCTCGGCGAAATTACGAAGTTCATCGACGGCGGAAAAATTAAACCGATCGTTACCGAAGTTTTGCCTCTGGCCGACGCTGCGAAAGCAGATGCGCAGGCGGAAACACATCACACTCGCGGGAAAATTGTTCTAAAAATTGCTGATGAACCCAAGACCTAAACGATGAGAACTCTACTTTGTGTTGCCGTTGCTTTGATTGCGTGCAGTTCGCACGCCGAAAAAGTTTCGCTCGTCGGCGGAACTGTGATTAACCCTGCCGACGGCAAAGTGATGCCGAACGCGACTGTCGTGATCAACGGCGACAAGATTGAGCACGTCTCGATGGGGAAACAGGACGCCGCGGCGCTCGGTAAACAGATCGATTGCGCGGGCAAATACATCCTGCCCGGCTACATCGATACGCACGTTCACTTCTTTCAATCAGCAGATCTATTCACGCGACCGGACGGCGCTGACTTCAACAGTGTCCGGCCCTACAAGGACGAGGTCGCGTGGATCAAATCGCATCTCGACGACGTGTTCGCGCGGTATATTCGTTGCGGAATAACGACCGTGGTCGATGTCGGCGGCCCAATGTGGAATTTCGAAGTCCGCAAAAAAGCGAACGCAACAGAGAAAGCACCGCGGGTCGCTGTGGCGGGACCGCTAATCTCCAGCGTCTCACGCGAGAAACTTGATCTCGGCGATCCCCCTATTGTGAAAATCGATACGCCGGAGCAAGCGCGTGAGTTCGTCCGCAAACTTGCCGGACAAAAACCGGATCTCGTAAAGATTTGGTACATCGTCGACAAAGATCATCCGGTCGATTCATTCCGGCCGATCGTCCGCGCGACGATTGAAGAAAGTCATGCGCACAAAATCCGAGTCGCGGTCCACGCGACCGAATTGGAAACCGCGCGTGCTGCGGTTGAAGAAGGCGCGGACGTGCTGGTCCACAGCGTCATCGATAAGCCGGTCGATGATGCGTTTGTGAAGCTACTGAAAGATCGGCACGTCATTTTGTGTCCGACGCTGGTGGTGTTTGAACGCTATGGTCGAACATTTTCGCACCAGCTGAATCTCACTCCCGAAGAACAAAAGTGGGGCAACCCGGAAGTGATCGCGTCACTCGACGTTACGAAAATTCCACAGGACAAATTGCCGGATCGAGTGAAGACGGCTCTGGCTGATCCGAAAGCGGCGCTAGATCGGATCAACAAGACGTACGAAGTCGCGCTGCCGAATTTAAAAAAATTGGAAGACGCAGGCCTGACTATCGCTGCGGGCACTGATGCTGGAAACATCGGAACGATCCACGGGCCCGCGCTCTTCCGTGAATTTCAATTGATGAAAGAAGCCGGTCTAACACCTATGCAGATCTTGCAATGCGCAACCGCGAACGCGGCGAAATTGTTTGGCGGTGAAACCGGCGGGCACATTGGCAAAATCGGAAATGGCTATTTCGCCGATCTGGTCATTCTCAATTCCAATCCGGTGGACGATATTGCGCACACTTCTGACATCCACACAGTGATCAAGAACGGGATGGTTTATCCGGCTGATTCCATTCTGCATTGAAACAGGGCCAGCGGCAGAACCTGTAAATGAAGCGCGCCTCGGTTGTCCTCCTTCTGTTACCCTTGGTTGCTGCCGCAACGGCGGACGCCGTTACTCCTTCGCCGGCACCAGAGATGGTGACAAGCGTCAATGGGATCGCAGAAGCTTACGTGAAACTGGTGCTTGCGTTGGGACAACATGATCCGGATTACGTCGACGCTTATTACGGGCCGCCGGAATGGAAGAAAGAGTCGGAGGAAAAGAAACCGCTGGATGCGCTTGCGCTTGAGGCGAGCCGATTACGCGACCAGTTGGCAAAGATGTCCAAGCCGACGGATGAGATGGGGCGATTGCGACTTGGATATCTAACAAAGCAACTATCCGCGCTCGAGGCACGAGTTCGCATCTTGAAGGGCAAACGTTTGAAATTCGATGAAGAATCGCAGGCGCTTTATGACGCCGTTGCACCTAGCGTCCCTGAATCTCACTTCGAGGAAATCCTCGCCAAGCTCGAGCTGAAACTTCCAGGGGAGGGAACGCTTTTGCAGCGTTATGAGAATTGGCGGCGGGCGTTCGTGATTCCCAAAGACAAGTTGGACAAAGTTTTTCAGCTGGCGATCAAAGCCTGCCATGAACGGACGCTCGCGCACATCAAGCTACCGTCCGGCGAAAATTTCAGCGTTGAATATGTCACGAATAAACCGTGGGGCGGTTACAATTGGTACAAGGGAAATTATCGCAGCATCATCCAAGTGAACACCGATCTGCCGGTCTATATTGATCGCGCCATCGACCTGGCCGCGCACGAGGGCTATCCCGGCCACCACGTCTACAACGCGCTACTTGAGAAAAATCTCGTCCGGGATCGCGGTTGGGTTGAGTTCTCGGTGTATCCGCTTTTCTCACCGCAATCACTCATTGCCGAAGGCACGGCGAACTTCGGCAAGGAGGTTGTGTTTATAAAACCGGAGCGGTTGGCGTTCGAAAAAGAGGTGCTCTGGCCGGCCGCGGGGATCGATCCGTCACGCGCGGAGGAGTTCTATTCGGTGCAGGATTTGGTGAAGCAACTGAATTACGCCGCGAACGAAGCGGCTCGGCGTTATGTGAACGGCGAGATCGATGCGAACGCGGCTGCGACTTGGTTACAAAAATACGCGCTTATGGATGAGAAGCGGGCGAAACAAAGCGCGAGATTTATCGAAAAGTACCGCAGCTACGTTATTAACTACAATCTGGGCGAAGACATGGTGCGCAGTTACATCGAGAAGCGCGGTGGCACGGAACAGCAGCCGGAGAAACGCTGGCAAGGGTTCGAGCAGTTGGTTGCATCGCCGCGGCTACCGGGCGACATACGCTAGGCTCGTCAAGATTCCCTCGTGACGACACCGCAAAAGTAAAATCTCTTGCTCGTGCAGAAGAGCAGCCCGAAATTTCTTATCCTATGGCTACTCATCCTACGCAGTATGCGCACCCAGAGGCGCTCGTGGACACCGATTGGTTGGAGAAACATCTCAAGGACGATGGAATCCGCGTTGTCGAATCGAATGAGGATATTTTGCTTTACGACACGGGGCATATTCCTGGGGCGGTGCATATCGACTGGCGCGCTGATCTCCAGGACCCGCTGATTCGCGATTATATCTCACCGGAAAAATTTGCGCGGCTTTGCAACCGGCACGGCATCACGCCGGATACCACCTGTATTTTTTACGGCGACAAGGCGAACTGGTGGGCGTGCTACGCGCTCTGGGCATTTCGGTTGTTTGGTCACGAGAATGTGAAAATCCTCAATGGCGGACGCGACAAATGGAAAGCCGAAGGCCGTCCTATGACGCGCGAAGTTCCGAAATATCCGAGCACAAATTATCCCGTGCCGAGGAAACGATTCGACAAGGAGATTCGCGCCTTTTTCGATGAAGCGCTCGCGCAAAGCAAGAGCGGTAAGCCGCTGATCGACGTGCGTTCACCGGGAGAATACAAAGGCGATATCACGCACATGCCCGAGTATCCACAGGAAGGCGTGCTGCGCGGCGGTCATATTCCCGGGGCAAAGAGCATGCCGTGGAAAACCGCTACCAACGACGATGCTACGTTCAAGCCGGCGTCGGAACTGGCAAAAATCTATTTCGATCAATGCGGCGTCGATCCCGATAAGAATACAGTCGTTTATTGCCGGATTGGCGAACGCTCCAGTCACACCTGGTTTGTGCTCACCTACCTACTGGGCCTCGATAACGTCCGTAATTACGATGGTTCGTGGACTGAGTGGGGTAACAAGGTCGGCGCACCAATCGAAAAGTCAGCGTAATCGAGGGTTTCCTCCCCGGCGCCTGGCGAGCCACCGAAGGAACTTTCAAACGCGCCCAGTTTTTACCAGCAGCTCGTTGATCAGCTGCATTCGCTTTCGTTCTTTGCGGCTGGAACTGAGCTGCGCGATCGAGCGCTGCATTCTTCGTGTCCAATTCAAGTTCGCCTTTGTCCCGGGAACATTGAATCGGTATTTGCGCGCCAGCAGATCGGTGATCATGACCATTGCAATCCACGAATTGCACCTGAAAAGCGCATCCATGACGGCCGGATAAAAATCTTTTTCAAAATCGAGTGCATCGATTTTTGGATTCAGCCCGGCGAACACCGCGATTTTTTCCAGCGTCGCACGCGCTTGTTCTCCAGCATCCGACGCTGGGTGCTCGAACGCCTCGTTCCACAAAGCGCGAATCGGTTCGTGATCGTGCGTTGCGTAGGAGGCCACGGACAACCGTTCGTATCTGTCTCCGGGAATGATCATTCCGTCGTGTCCTTCCCATTGCGGAATCTTAAATCCAGCGATGCCGAGTGAGTGTAGATTTGGCCGCACGTAATCAGGCACAAGGCCGAGGTCTTCGCCGATCACCCGCGTAGTGCCAGCTTCTTCCAGAATAACGCGCAGATATTCTTCCCCTTCGAGTTTGTTAGCTTGCCGGTTGTCGGCTGTTTCGTCATCACGGGGAATGAAATGCGGCGCGCGGCCGGCAGTTCGTTCGAGCATTTGATTCCAATCCAACGGAAAGAATTCTTTGTTTTTTCGCGGCCGCCATGGGAAGGCATAGATCCGATAAAACCCAAGGATATGGTCAATCCGGCAGAGGTGAAACACGCGTCGGATAGCGCGGACGCGCTCCCGCCACCACTGAAAATTATTCGCGCACATTTTGTTCCAGCGATAGAGCGGAATACCCCAGTTCTGGCCCCACTTCTGCGTGAACGGGTCGTCTTTGAAGTAGGGCTCGGGAGGTGCGCCACCGAACCAGTCCAGCATGAATTCGTCCGGCCGCGCGAAAACATCGGCGCTGCAATAACTGACGCCGAATGGAATATCGCCCATTAACGCCACGCCGCGTTCCTCGGCGTACGATTTGATGGCGCGCCATTGCTGGTGCGCGATCCATTGCACATAACAAAAGAATTCTTGGCGGCTCGTCAGCGCTGCTTGTCGATCGTGCGGCAGATCGTGCAGCCAACTGCGCGCTCGTTCCATCGTCTGATGCTGCTGCGGCCATCGATTCCATGCGGCGCTATCGTCGTTCGCCTCCATCAGGACCCGGAAAAATGCGTAGTCGCGCAGCCACGCGGATTGTTGTTCGAAGAATGCTCGAAATTCCGATTGTCGTTGTTGGTCCGCGTGAGCGGAGAAATTCGCAAACGCTTTTTCCAGCAGGCGGCGCTTTAACTTTTTTACAGCTCGATACTTTACCGCGCCAAGACGCAGGCTGTTGAGATCAACGTCGGCAATTTCACCATCAAAGTCTTCGCGTCTTAAATCTTGCGGCGAGTTTGGCGCAAGATGCAGCGTCGTTGGCTCGATGGCCACGGCGCTGATGGCGTTGTACGGGCTGTTATCAGCTCCGGTCTCGTTGATCGGCAGAAGCTGGACGAGTTTGAATCCGATCTCCGCGACCCAATCAATAAACTCGCGCAACGCGGCGAGGTCGCCGATTCCCAGGTCATCCTTTCCGCGCAGGGCAAACAGCGGTGCCAGCACTCCCGCGATTTTTTTCTCCGGCGACAAATTCATTGTTCCGCCACGGATGCACACGGATGAAACACGGATTCAGAAAATGAGACGTTTATACTCAACTTTGTTCCGGCCGAAATTCACCAGCATGCCAACCTTTAATACCGGTGGCCTTCAACTCGTTCAGCAATTGAGCTTCGTCGCGCTTGTCATATTGGAGAGCTACTTTGATTTCAACGACCACGCATCCGTCGACAATAAGATGAGCATCGTAATCACCCACGACTACACCTTTGTATTGCACTTGGATCCGCTTCTCGATCTCGGCGCTTGCCTCGCGGCGAAGTAATTCGACCCGGAGAGCGCGTTGATAGACGCGCTCCAAAAATGGGTAACCAAGTTGATCGTGAACTTCGAACGCAGCTCCAATAATTTTCTTCGTAGTCTCTTCGTGGAGCAGCTTCTTCTCGCTTGGTTCGTTGATTTCGAACATGTCCTATCTGTGTTTCATCTGTGTCAATCCGTGGCCTCGGATCACCTTCTTTGCACTTGCCAGTCTTCCAGGAGCTCGTTTGGAATTTCTTGTAGAAAACGCGATGGCCGCTGGAACACGTCGCCGTAGCCTCCGCTCAAGCGCATTTGCGGATACGTGAGGTAGAGCTCATCGCGAGCGCGTGTGACGGCCACATAAAAGAGACGGCGCTCTTCCTCCAATGCATCGCGTGTATCGAGGGAGCGGCTGCTCGGAAACATCCCGTCGGTCAACCAGATTACGAACACCGTGTGGAACTCAAGACCCTTCGCCTGATGCACCGTTGACAGATTGACCGCTTCCTTGTCGCTCGCCTGAACCGACGCGGCCTCCGCATCGACGTT
>DATLPS010000038.1:0-6369 GCA_035535575.1 Candidatus Limnocylindria bacterium | reverse complement strand
GCTTTTGCCGGATACGCCGTTGAAGAAAGTTTTTTTCTCCGATGATGGCTCAACCGGAATCGAGGTCGCTTTGAGAGTTGCCGATCAGTACTGGCGGCTGCGTCGCTCAAGACGGTATCAGTTTATCGCTTTTCGAAGCGGGTATCATGGCGATACTGCGGGCGCAGCGAGTCTGGGCGCCGCGTCGATGTTCCAAACCAGATCCCCCCGGTGGAAGTTTCCTGCCAGCCAAGTCTCAGATATCAACGCGCTGGAGGCGCTTACCCCGGCCGAGATAGCGAAGATTGCTGCCGTGGTTATTGAGCCGCTTATCCAGGGAGCGGCTGGGATGCGCCTTTGGCCATCCGGCACATTAAGGGCGGTTCGAGACTGGTGTAGTCGAACTGATACGCTCTTAATTGTCGATGAAGTGATGACCGGTTTTGGCAGGACTGGCCGAATGTTTGCAAGCGAGCATGAAGGCGTGGTTCCGGACATCGTAGTTTTAGGTAAAGGCTTGACTGGTGGATATCTTCCGCTCGCTATTACTTTGATTAATGAACAACTATTTTCTGCTTTTGACGGCTCAGTCGCAGACGGTAAAGCGCTCGCCTACGGGCATAGCTATACGGGGAATGCTCTGGCTTGCGCCGCAGCGAAAGCAAGCTTGGAGGTTTTCGAAAAAGAGGCCGTCTTGGAAGCTCTGCAGCCTAAAATCCGTTATCTGAGCTCCGCACTTGGCGAGTTGAAGGAGCTTCCTGGTGTAAAGGAGGTGCGCCAGTGCGGATTCATTGCTGGAATCGAGATCGCCCAACCCCAGATGGCGGCAGCCGTTTGCATAGAAGCGCGCCCCCACGGACTGCTAACCAGGTCGATTGGGAATGTGGTCGTTCTGATGCCGCCGTTGTGCATCACAATGGCTCAGTTAACCAAAGCTCTGGAAGCACTGCGTACGGCGATCATCGAGGTCTGGGGACGCAGCAACGCCTCTCATGAAGGAGATGCCGAAAAAGTTACGGCTTGATCAACTTCTCGTGGGGAGGGGGCTGTTCGCCAGCCGCGAGCAAGCGCAACGAGCAATAATGGCCGGCGACGTAATGATCGGCACTCGCATTGCGGGAAAGACATCAGAACTTCTCGACGAACATGTGGCCGTCACGGTGAAGCCGACGCGAAAATACGTCGGCCGAGGCGCACTGAAGCTGGAAGCGGCCCTGGATCATTTTAAAATCGATGTACGCGGAAAAACGGCGCTGGACATTGGCGCCTCAACCGGCGGGTTTACCGACTGCATGTTGCAACACGGCGCCAACAAGGTTTACGCCGTGGACGTCGGCTACGGCCAGTTGGATTGGAAGCTCCGCAACGATCCGCGCGTGATTGTTCTTGAAAAAGTCAATGCACGGTCTCTCTCGCGTGAGCACATTCCGGAACTTGTCGACATTTGCGTGATCGATGTCTCGTTCATTTCGTTGACTTTGGTTCTGCCGAGCGCCTTCGAGTTGGTAACCTCAACAGGAGTGATTCTCGCGTTGATCAAACCGCAGTTCGAGCTGCAACGCTCTGAAGTGGGAAAAGGCGGAATCGTGCGCGATCAGGACTTGCACGAAAAGGCGCAAGACAAGATTGTCGCGTTTGTGACGAATCTGGGCCATGTGGTGGCGGGTGTCGTTCCGTCTGCCATTAAAGGGGCTGACGGAAATCAGGAATTTTTTGCATGCATGCGAAAACGATCGGCTTAATAGCTCACACAGGGAAACCAGGGGTTGCTGAGCTAATCAACGCAATTGCCCAGGAGTTCGGCAGGTTTTCAATCTCTATCCTGTTCGAAAAAGAAACAGCTCGGTTTGCCGGAAAAAAGTCGGGACACTCGCTGGCTGAATTGGGAGCTGCGGCGGATCTCTTGGTAGTAGCTGGAGGCGACGGAAGCATACTGCGCGTAGTGGGCCAACTTGGCGAAAACATCAAGCCAATCTTCGGCATTAACGTCGGCTCGCTGGGGTTTCTGACCTGCGCAAGTTCGTCAACGTATCGGGAAGCCGTGGAATGCATTGCGAAAGACAGGATCAATTTCAGTCAGCGGGCGCTACTGGAGGCCCGAGTTAGCCTCGGCGACAAACGAACGGACAAGATGATTGCACTGAATGACGCCGTGTTAAGCCGCGGTGAACTTTCGCGCCTGGTCATGTTGCGAACGCGAGTCAATGGCGAACCGCTTACGGAGTTCAACGCCGACGGTTTGATTGTGGCGACGCCGACCGGCTCGACAGCTTACTCTTTATCGGCTGGTGGACCGATTCTCGATCCTGAGTCCGGCGTTTTTGTGATCACGCCGATTTGCCCGCACGTTCTCACGAATCGATCCATCATTGTGGCTCAAGGATCAATAATCGAAATCGAAGCGAGTGATCCCGATTATCCAGTCTTCCTGACGCTGGACGGGCGCAAACCGATCCATGTCGAGCGCGAATCAATCGTCACGATTCGCAAAGCCAGAAAAACACTTCCACTGGCGTCGTTGCCTGAAGCCTCGTTCTTCAGCGTAGTCCGACAAAAGCTTAAGTGGAGCGGCAGTAACGTGTGACCGGCAGAGTCGCACGCAACGCCACTTCAGCGATTCGAGCAGCGCGATTCGGCTGAGCACAATTCGGGTCACAAGGTAAAACGAACAGATAACGGTCTCTTTTTCCGTTGTGTGTTTATCTCAAATCTGATAGTCGGTGCTGAGCATGAATCTTGTGAGCACGCCGGATGGACGAATCATAAATCTTGATCACCTCACGTATGCAGAGCGGACAGGCGAGTACGTGGTTTTGCATTTCAGCGGCGCAGCTGATGGGGGATCGGGATCGATTATGAGGCTCAAGCAAGGCGAAGGTGCACGGCGAGTTTGGGCGTATTTAGCCGATAAACGTACAGCAAAGATCGAGACGCTTTAGCAGAACGGCGATCATTTAATCGCGAGCGCAATCGGCACCAACCCCGCCGATTTTACATGACATATAGCAAACTGTTTCTTTGAATTCGACGCGGACGAGGCTGGCATTTCATTTGCCGAACATTCCAGCAAACCACCCTTTTCTATGGGACTTCAAAGCTTTCTGGAACTCCTCCTTCACAAAATTGGGGTCCCTCGCATGAGCCAGAGCGTCCATGAGACTGATGCGGTCAACCAGAAGCAACTCGATAAGGCTATCGTCGACGGTATGCATGCCGTCCTTAGCGCCGATTTGAATCAGTCCCGGTATCTGCGAAAGCCGCCCAGCCCGAATACACGCCTCGATTCCCGAGTTCACCGTCAACAATTCCGTGGCCAAAATCAGGCCTGACTGGCCGCTTCGCGGCAGGAGATACTGACACACCACTCCCAGCAACGACCACGCAAGTTGGGCACTGACGAACTGCTGCCCCTCTTTTGGAACGGCATCAATAATTCGCCCGATGGCGGTTGGCGCGTCGTTGGTGTGCATGGTTCCAATCACAAGGTGCCCCGTTTCCGCCGCCGTAATCGCAGTTTGAATCGTGTCCAGGTCGCGCAACTCGCCCACAAGAATCACGTCTGCATCCTGTCTCAACGCGTTCTTAAGCGCTGACGCGAAGTCTCGCGCGTCAGACCCAATCTCGCGCTGGTTCACCAGGCTTCGCCCTTGCGAATGAACAAATTCGATCGGGTCCTCAATGCTGACGATGTTGACGGAACGCCGATTGGCTATCGTCTGAGCCATGCTCGCCAGCGTTGTACTCTTGCCTTCACCGCTCGCGCCAGTCACCAGCACCAGGCCGGCCCTCTCGTCACACCACTTATCCACGATGGGAGAGTGCCCTAACGACTTTAGATCGCCGATCTCAAAAGGGATCCGTCGGAAATTGGCTTCGATCGCACCTGACACATAACATGCATTTCCGCGAAAGCGCCCGACACCATCGACCTGCAACGCGAAGTCAAGCTGCCAGTCATTTTCCAACTTCGTCCGTTGTGTCTCTTTCAAGGCATCGACGACGAGTCTCCTTGTATCCTCTGCCGACAACGCCTCCTCTGTGAGCGGCTGAATGACACCAGCGACCCGCATCATTGGTGGCGCCCCGGCTGTCAAATGAAGATCAGAAGCCCCCTGCTCGGCGGCAAGCACCAGAAAATCGATCAAGTCATGTTGCTTCATAATGATTCAGTACTGCCAGCGGATTCGTCTAGTCGATTCCCCTCATGGCGCGACGCAGCTCGGATTCATTGCTGACTGAAGCCATCGCGGTCGCTTCCGTGATGATCTTGGACTTGAGAGCGTTGAGCGTCGATTGCAAAAATGAAACGGCGGCGGGATCCGACCCGCGGGCGATATACTGATCAATGTTCTGCAACTCGCGTCTTGCGATCCAGTCGCGCATGGCACCCGCATTTTCGACGTGTTCCACCAGCAAATGCAATCCTCCGTCAGCAGATGGAACCAGCTTCTGGCATAACACGCCAGAGAGTTGGTTTGCCAGAAGGTCGGTACCATGCTTCGCATCTTCGGCCGGGAAAAGATTCAAATAACGCTCCATCGTGTCCGCAACCTTCTCCGAATGCATGGTCGAAAGAACGATGTGTCCGGTTTCCGAAGCTTGGAGGGCCGTCAACGCGGTCTCGTAATCCCGGATTTCGCCAACAAAAATGACATCCGGCGCCTGACGAAGCGCGCTCCGCAATCCGGTGGCAAAAGTGCCGGTGTCGCGTCCGACCTGTCGCTGGGTAAAATGACAGCGATTGCTGGTGAACTGATACTCGACGGGATCCTCAATCGTCACTATATGTCGCACCAGGTTCTCGTTCATCCATTGAAGGATGGACGCGATCGTGGTGGATTTTCCTGAGCCGGTCGGTCCCGTCACAAGTATTAGGCCGTGCTCGCGAGCGGCCCACCGGGTCAGGAGCCACTCGGGCGCTCCGAGCGCTTCCAAGGTAGGCATGCTGGTCTTGATGCGGCGCAGGACCGCACCGAGACGGCCCATGGTGCGGTGCAGGTTCACGCGGTAGCGCGTATGCGTGCGCGAGATGAACCCGCTGTCGCGATCCATGTCGCCGTCGCCTTGCGCGTTCGCACCGCAGGCCTGCCAGAAGGCGGTCATGTGCGCGGGCGACAGGGGTTCTTCGCCGAGCACAATGATTTGTTCGTTGATCTTAAGCCGCGGTACCTCGTTCTCCTGAAGGAAGACGTCACTCGCCTGCTGCTGTTCCGCGGCGTCGAGAATACTGTCGATGTTTTGCGGCATGGGGCGCCAGCAGAATGGATGATTCTGCGGAAAAAAGCACGCATCATCTAAAACACGGCTATTTTCGTCGCCTGGGTTGGGGCAATCGGCACGAACCCCTATGAGTTTATATGACATATAGTTTTTTACGGAAATTTTTGGGCACGGGTTTTGCCGCTTTGTGCCGCCATAGTGGCAACAGTACGTCAACACGAGAGCGCTTACCATGGTAGAACAACGGCTTGCTAGGCCAAGGCTATGACTGATGACTCCAAATGCCAGGGAGAGCTTCAAGGGCTTTCCCGCCTCAGCGGTGCGGTCTAATTTCAATCAACGTCATTGGTCGCCGGCACGAATCAGCGCGAATCGATTCGAGATAAAACTTCACTGGACGCGCTGACTCGGCTGGTTTGCAAAGCCGGAATGCGCTTGCGATTGGCGTCCGATTTTCTTACGATTCCAGCACCCTAGAACGAGGCGTTATCCCATGCGGTTTTTTCGAGAATTGAACCCGTTCGCAAGCCATACGGCAGCCGCAGCACTTGCCATTGCCACGTGGGTCTTTCTAATCGTTCCGCTGTGGAGAAGATGGCGCCCAAGGTTGCTTTTGCTAAGCAAAAACAACTTGCTCAAAAAGCGGTTGGCAGCCGCGACCATTGCACTTGTCGTGTTTGCAGTGGGCTTGTGGATGGGGTGGCACAAGGATGCAATATCCGCTCGCCTGTCGCGCTGGCATAGCGAGTTGACGCGGACTATCCCCTCTTCGTCACCATCACCTAGTCCTTTGACGCCAACGGCGTCCTCGGTGGACGCAATGGCCCAGACTCCTGCATTCTGGCCGCCGCTGGTAGATCAAACCCCTGCATCCGGGCCGTCGCTGGTAGATCAGTTGCTGCGAGAAGGCATCGAGCTGCGCGATCGGGGTGACACGACAAATGCGATCGAGCGCTTGCAGGAAGCGTTGGATAGCGAACCGAATAACGCCGCCGTACTCGCCGAACTAGCGAAGACTTACGATCTCACGCAGCTTTACGACCGCGCGAATGAAATATGGCGCAAACTTCAGGAAATGGGCCCCTCGGCTGGTGCGGCATATGAGCTAGCCGATCGACGGCTGAAGCTCGGGGTGCCGACTCCAGCCGCAGCGCCGATGCCGACGGCTCC
>DATLPS010000037.1:0-5186 GCA_035535575.1 Candidatus Limnocylindria bacterium | reverse complement strand
TACTTTCGGGGCCGACTGAGATTCGCGCAGCGCCTCAACAATTTTGCCCCCCTGCTCGACAATCTTGTCGTGATTTTCTTTCCATGCCGTTGCGATCCGTTCGAGCACTTTCTTGAAGCCGGGTTGGCCATACGCGTCTTCTGGCGGGAAATAGGTTCCGCCGACAAATGGTTTCAAATCGGGCGTCAACCAAACACTCATCGGCCAGCCGCCACCGCCTGTCGTTGCCTGCACAAAAGTCATGTAAACGCGATCAACATCGGGACGCTCTTCCCGGTCCACCTTGATGTTGACGAACTCGCGATTCATAATCGCGGCCACTTCTTCGTTTTCGAACGATTCGTGCGCCATGACATGACACCAGTGACAGGTTGAATAACCAATCGAGAGAAAGATTGGCTTGTGCTCGCGACGCGCCTCGGAAAACGCTTCTTCACCCCACGGATACCAATCGACCGGATTATGCGCGTGCTGGAAAAGGTATGGCGACTTCTCGTGCGCGAGCCGGTTTGTGTGCTCGGAACGCGCAGACGCAGCTTCAGCAGACGTGTCGCTAGATATCACCAAGCACGTTAGCGCGAGAAATCCAAACGGGAAGTGGCTTGTCATGGAATGAGAACGGCTGAGCGCGACTTCACGCCACCATTCTTGTCATGTCGAGCGAAGTCGAGGAATCTCTGGCTGTTTTGGCGGGCGCAATGGCGGGATTCTCATTGAAGCTAGAGATGTCTCGACTCCGCTCGACATGACAAAGCATGGACACGACACAGCTGGTTCTTCTCTTCCTCGCAATCGGCCTGATCGCGCTTCTTTACTCGTCCGTGGGTCACGCGGGAGCATCGGGGTACATCGCAACGATGACACTTTTCGGACTGGCGCCGACGGTCATTCGCCCGACTGCGCTTGTGCTTAACATTTTAGTCGCATCCATTGGCGCATTTCAATTTTGGCGCGCTGGTCACTTCTCTTGGAAGCTTTTCTGGCCATTTGCGCTGCTCTCCATTCCGGCTGCATATGTCGGCGGCTATTTGCAGCCGTCTGCGTCCATTTTGAGGATTCTCATCGGGATTGTGCTGCTTTTCTCCGCCGCGCGGCTTGTGACTCGCCGGAATGATCCGCCCGAAACGTTCCCTCCCTCGCGGCCGGTGGCGGTAAGCGTCGGAGCCGGCCTCGGATTGCTTGCAGGGCTAACCGGAACTGGAGGCGGAATATTTCTCACGCCACTTCTTCTCTTTTGTCGATGGGCGCACATTCGTCAGGCCGCCGCTGTTTCGGCGTTGTTCATTTGGGTGAACTCAATCGCCGGCCTGATTGGTTACTTTACAAAAGTTCATTCCATTCCTTCGCTAGGCTTGGTTCTTGCACCGGCTGCGATTATCGGCGGGATCATAGGCTCCCATTTGGGGAGCAGGCGTTTTGCCGTCCGCGTGATTTCACTTTGTCTCGCGACGGTGCTGCTAATTGCGGGAATCAAATTGCTTTTCACGACATGACCAAAGCTTAGTCTTTAGCCGTCTTGCCATATCGAGGCGAACGCCTATCACGGCGACAAAGCGCCGTGGCTACATCAATTTCAATTTCGGCGCGGTTTCCGGCGACCAGGGATTTATTTCGTAATCGGACGCGACGATCTGGTCGGCATATGTGCGTAAAAGCTGACAAAGCACGGCGACATTCAATCCGTGATGTCGCTGGCCGAACTTCGAAAGATTTTTCTCTGCGAGCCGGAACAAACGGACGGCGGGCGGCAAACGCCTGCTATGCTTCGCGTGTGATGGGTGTTCGAATCGTTTTTGAAGATGAACGAAAGCACCAGCGGCTTGGATCAGCCCTTTGAAATAATCCGCATCACGCGATTTCGTCTTGAGCCAAAGCTGCTCGAGAACGTCATGCGCTTCGTAATAACGTTGTTCGTTCCAGCACTGGAAAAACGCGCGATAAAAGGGGTGGTTTGCGACGCTTGTCCGATGCAGATCAGCACCCTGACCGGCCAGCTCGGACATAAACCGCGAAATCCTCTCGCCTTTGTTCATGGAGCGCTTAATTTGCTTGTAGCTCAGATAATGAGCAAACCAGCACTCATCAGCCTAACAGGGATACCTTGTGGAGTGCGCGGACATGTCCGCGCTTTCAAAAGCGGCAACATGTTGCCGCACTCCTAAAATGACATCCATCACGCTTGCCGGTCTGTTGATTGCGATCGCAGTCTTGATTTTCTGCTCGGCGCTTTTCTCCGGAGTGGAGACAGCGCTGTTCTTGCTCAAGCCACACCAACTGCGCCGTTTGGAGGCGAATCACCCCGGTCTCACGAAATTCATACAACTTTTCCAGGAAAATCCGCGCCGCGTTCTGAATGTCTTGCTGCTCGGCGACGGACTCGTAAATGTCGTGCTTGTGGTGTTGTGTCTTTTTTTCCTATGGGAGGGCCCGCTCGCCGGACGCATCCCGCAGTGGTTGGCTGGAATTGCGATCTTTGCCGTCGTGGTGTTGTTCTGTGATTTTGTTCCAAAACTCCTGGCGCTTTCGGCACCTTATAGACTCTCGGCCATCGGCGCCCTGACATTGCAAATAGCAATGCCGCTTCTCGATCGCATGGGTCGCGGACTCGAGACAGTCAGCGCTTATGTGGTCGATCTTCTCACGCCTGCGCACCTGCGCACTCGCGCGCGTTTGAGCGACGGGGAACTGGAGACGCTGGTTGAGATGGGTGAAGAAGAGGGCGCTTTGTATGAAGGCGAAGCCGAAATGATTCAGCAAATCATCAAGTTAGGCGACAAAACGGCGAAGGACTGCATGACACCGCGCGTCGATAGCTTCATGCTGCCCGACGATTTAACGAATGAAGGTGCGATCGCGCGGTTGAAGGAGAAACGTCACCGGCGGGTCCCGGTTTACGCAGATACGCCGGACCAAATTGTAGGCATTATTGATGCAAAGCTGTTTCTGCTCGATCCGTCGGAACATTACACCGAGAAACTGATCGCACCGTCGTTTGTTTCCGAAACGATGCGTGCGCTGGAGTTACTGAACCTTTTTCTAACTCGTCCTCAGGGAATGGGAGTCGTGGTTGACGAATTTGGCGGCACCGAAGGAATCATCACGATGGACGATATTATGGAAGAGATTCTTAGCGATGCGGTGCCTCGGGGGGATGTCGCTCTTTATATCGAACCGCTCGGAAACGGTAGATTTCTCGTCAGCGGCAACGCGCGTCTGGATGATCTGAGCGAACATCTTGGTTTTCAGATCGACGCGGAAGGGATTGACACCATCGGCGGACTTGTTTTTACCCGGCTGGGCTATTTGCCGCCGTCCGGTACAAAGCTCGAGATTCCGCGCCTTGCGATCACTGTGCGTCGCTCCGGACGCAAACGAATTGAGGAAGTTCTCCTGGAGAAGACAACTGCATTTGAGGCTGCGGCATGATCGTAGGATTCATCATTTTCTGTTGTTGGATTATTTCGTTTTTCTTCAACGGGATTGAGAGCGGGCTGCTCTCGATCGACCCAGTGCGGTTTCGGCAGAATTTGAAGCGCGGAGTGCCAGCCGCCCTGCGGTTGGATCGTCTGCTCAAACACCCGGAACGATTGCTGGCAACCGTTCTGCTCTTCACGAATGCAGCCGACATATTTGGTCTGCTCCTGCTGACAAGACAGCTCGTTCGATCGTACGGTCATGCCGGTTACTTATTCGCGCTCGCCATCGCGCTTCCGGTTTATCTGTTCCTGCTCTCCGTCTTACCCAAGTCGCTGTTCCGGCGTTTTCCCTTTCGCGCGCTAGCTCGCCTTGCCGGCGTGCTTGAGTTCGCCTCAATGTTATTTGCACCTTTGCTGGAACTTGGGGCACGGCTTGGGAAGCTCCTCTTGCCGGCTCGTGCCGCGAAACACGCCCGGCTTTTTGCCGCTCGTGAAGAGCTAAAGCAGATCGCCACGGAAAGTGAGCGCGATGGGGCTCTCACCGCGACCGAGCGAGCAATGATCCATAGCGTCGTTGATTTTCGCGGTGTGAAAGTTCGTGAAGTAATGCTGCCGTCGACGAAAGTCGTCGCGTTGCAGCCAGGCGCGTCACCTCAGGAAGCAGTGGACCTCTCCGCCGCTTCCGGCCTTGATCGTTTGCCGGTCGTCCCCCGGGGAGGGCAGCCGACTGGCCTAATCAATATTCTCGATATCCTGCTCGACCAAAATGGAAGCCAACCATTGGACACATATGTTCGGCGCATTGTAACAATCACGGAGGAGGAGCCTGCTTACCGGGTTGTGCAACAATTGCGCGCTGCTCGGCTTGGTCTTGCCGCTGTCGTGGATCAAAAGAAAAACCTTCGCGGGATCGTTACCCTCGAGGATTTGATTCGACGGCTCGTTTCTTCCAGCGAGGCGCGGGTCTAATTCTATCCACGCGCCACCGTGTCCTCATCGCTCAAAATTCGAGCGCAACTTACCAGCGCGACGTGCGAGAAAGCCTGAGGGAAATTTCCCAACTGACGCTTATGGCGTGGATCGTACTCTTCGGAGAGCAATCCAAGATCGTTGCGCAGATCGAGCAGACGCTCGAATAATTCTCGCGCTTCTTTTTTTCGGCCGAGGAGCTGCCAGCAGTCGGCCATCCAAAACGAGCAGGGAAGAAATACTCCTTCGGTCCCTGGCAATCCATCGACGCCCGTTTCCTGTGGCCGATACCGTAGCACCAGGCCATCTTGCATGAGTTCGCGTTCGATCGCTTCGATCGTGCCGCGGACCCGCTCGTCAGTGGCTGGCAGAAACCCAGCGAGCGGCATTGTCAGCAGGCTCGCGTCCAGGGCATCAGACCCATAAACCTGTGTGAAAGCCTTCTTCTTGGTGTTGTAGCCGCGGTCGCAAACTTGTGCGTGAATTTGATCCCGAATTTTTTGCCACCGACGAAAGTTCTCGTTCGCCGCACAGTTGCATTCCTCAACCAATTTAATTGCGCGGTCGAACGCTAGCCACGCCATCATTTTCGAGTGCGTAAACTGCTGGCGACCGCCGCGGACCTCCCAAATTCCCTCGTCTGGTTTCTCCCAGTTCGATTCCAGAAATTTCACAAGCTGGACCATCAGCGCCCAATCGGGCTCGGTCATTTTGATTCCCGCATGGTCAGCCTGCCACATCGCCGCCAGCACTTCGCCATACACGTCGAGCTGAAACTGATTTGAAGCTGCGTTCCCGATG
>DATLPS010000036.1:0-4451 GCA_035535575.1 Candidatus Limnocylindria bacterium | reverse complement strand
TTCGAATGTACGAAGCCTCGACCAAACTCGCAACGCGCTGCAGATCTATGGCGCTTGCGAGTTTTTCGCGGCCGATCCTGCTTCGAGCTGGTCGAGCTTTTTTCTGACAAACGGCAAATCCTGCACGTCGAAGAACGTGATATAGAGCATGTAACCAATGATCACGACCGCGCAGCTGGTTTGAACAACCTCCAGTACGCGCATATTCACCGGTCTGCGCCGGACCGATTCAATGAGCGCGAGTACAATATGCCCACCATCGAGCACGGGAATCGGCAGCATGTTTAGAATCGCGAGGTTCACATTCAGGATGACGCTGAACCAGAGCGCCAGCTTCCAACCTCCTTCAGCTTCAAAAAGCCTTACATAAATATTCCAAATCCCGACCGGGCCACTCAAGTGCTGCAGCTTTACATCCGACTTAGGCGAGGCCACTGCGCCGATGGTCTTTAACGTGCTAGTCACGCTGTTGTAGACCTGCTCGATCGGATTCGGATGTTGCGTCGACACTATACCCGTCGTGTCCCATTGAATTCCAATTCGCGGTTTCGTTTCGCCCTCCGTAGGCAGAAGCGTCGGTTTCACCCGAATATCTAACCTCGCGCCAGCCCGTTCGACGTGAAGAACAAGCTCATCGTTTGGATGTTTGCTGATGTATTCCAGTAACGCGATAGGATTGTAGATCGGTGTTTGATTGAATCCCCGAATGATGTCCCCTGAATGCAGCCCAACCGCCGCAGCCGGCGTGTTCGGCTCCACTTTGGCAATGATCGGCGTCTCTGCCGGGTAGACGAGCAGCTGGCGGACACTTTTCCTGCGCCATCCGCGGGTCTCCGCTTTGTAAGGCTCCACCCAGACTGTTTGCACCTTGCCATCTCGCTCGAATTTCACCGCGATTTTGTCGCCTTCGCTTCGCACCACGTCCCAGGCCACGCTGTCGTTCATCCCCAGAAAGCGCCTGACTGGCTTGCCGTCCACTGACAGGATTTTATCGCCGGGTTTTAACCCAGCCTTCTGCGCCGGTGAATCGGGCATGACATAACCAATCACAGTCGTTGAATCCGCTTCACCCACGGGATGGCCGACGGCCCAGACAACGCCGGCAAAACACACCGCCAGAAGCAAACTGAACAATGGCCCTGCGATCGCTACGATGATTTTGTCGAGTGCGGAAATTTTTGGCAGCCTTGCACGGTCCAAATCCGCCTTACCCTCGATGATATCCATCGGCGCAAGTTGCGGGAGCGCGACGAAGCCGCCGAACGGAAGCGATCCGAGCGAGTATTGCACGCCGTTGATTGTCTTTTTCCAGAGCGGTTTGCCGAACCAGACGCCGAATTTTTCTATGTAGAGCCCTCGCCAGCGCGCGGCCAGAAAATGTCCCAGTTCGTGGACGACAATCAGCACGTTGAACAGGATTAGAACCTCGAGCAGGACGAAGATAAAACGGACGATGTGCAGGAGCGTTGTCATTAGTGACTAGTGATCAGTGATCTGGTCATCATTGGACACGCCATCGCGTCTGCCGTTGCAACTCTCTTAACGATTTAGCGATTTGACGCATCCCTGCGCTTCATTGCGCGCCCACTGATCGGCTTGCAATATGGCATCGAGATCTGCGTGCGCAACGGCCGTGTGCCGGTTCATTACTTCTTTGACAACATGCCAGATGTCCGGAAAACGCATGCGCCGCTCCAAAAATGCTGCGACCGCGATTTCGTTCGCAGCATTCATCACAGCGGGAAATGTGCCACCCGTCTCGCCAGCCCGACGCGCCAGATTCAACGCGGGAAAGTCCTCATACCGCGGAGTGAAAAATTCCAGCTTTGATAATTTCGAGAAATCGAGGGACGGCAGCGTGTTTGGGACACGATCTGGCCATGTCACCGCGTATTGAATCGGGAAGCACATGTTTGAATAGCTCAATTGCGCCAGCGTAGAAGCGTCTGTGAACTCGACCATGGAATGGACGATGCTCTGCGGATGGATGACTACCTCGACGCAGTCCATCACGACACCGAAAAGCCAGTGCGCCTCGATCATTTCCAAGCCTTTGTTGAACAGCGTCGCAGAATCGATTGTGATCTTCGGGCCCATGTTCCAGGTCGGATGCTTTAGCGCTTGTTCTGGCGTGATCGAATCGAAATCCCCTCGCGCGGTTTCTCTGAAGGGTCCACCAGATGCCGTGAGAATGATTCGGCGGACGTCCGAAGACCTTTTGCCTTCCAGGCACTGAAAGATTGCATTGTGCTCGGAATCCACCGGCAACACATTGACGCCCTTTTCGCGCGCCTCGCGCATCACTATCTCGCCCGCCATGACTAGGATTTCCTTGCTCGCCACGGCGAGATGCTTGCCAGCCTGAATCGCCGCGAGCGCCGGTCGCAACCCGCCCGTGCCGACGATCGCCACCAGCACCATATCCGCGTCGGTTAGACAAGCGATCTCTCGTAGTCCTGCTTCGCCAGTGAAAATTCGCGGCTCGTACTCGAGAGCGCGCCGGAGGATATCGATCTTCGTTTCATCGACGAGACAAATAAATTGCGCGCGTGTTTGATTCGCCGTCGCAGCGAGTTTTTCGGCGTTGCTATTCGCGGCCAGGCCAACGATCTCCATCCGCTCCGGAATATCCCGTGCCACTTTCAGCGTGCTCTCGCCGATCGAGCCCGTCGCGCCTAGGACAACGACTCGTTTACGTTTCATTTTTTCGACAGAATGAACAGAATTAACAAAATGCTTTACAGAGCCACGAGCTCCTGTTTTGGAACGCGGAACTTTTTCTTAAACTCCAGGTGTTCGGCTCCAAAATTTAAGAGCAACCCTTCGCCGATTCCGGTCGCCACAAGATAATTCACAAGCTGAACTTCGTGTGCCTTGGCGAGCGACTGAATTGCCTTAAGCTCGATAATCAGCGAGTCGTTTACCAATAAGTCAGCCGTGAATGCGCCAACGATCTGTCCATTGTATCGCACGCTGATCGGTCTCTCCGCTTCGGCTCTAAATCCGCTTTTCAGCAACTCCCAGATCAGTGCATTTTGATAAACGGATTCAAGGAAACCGGGACCGAGAGTCGAGTGCACTTTCATCGCCAGACCAATTATTTGGCCACATAGATCATAAGTCTCCGGTGTCTCCTCAATTCTGTTCATTCTGTTAATTCTGTCAGAAAATCTTTATGTCACGCGAATCACGAGTCGCAGGTAGAAAAACAAGAGTGGTGCGGTGAAAAGCAGGCTATCCAAAAGGTCGAGCGCTCCGCCAATTCCCGGGAGCAAATTTCCCGAATCCTTTACGTCGGTGCTGCGCTTGATGATTGATTCAGCCAGGTCGCCAAGCACTGCGGCAAGTCCAAGTAGCAACCCGAGGATAGTCGCATGCGTCCAGGTTAGTGCCGGCAAATGGCCAGGCATCAGTTTAAACAGGCCCAGGCTGCACAGCAGCGCAAAAACAATCGCACCAAAAAAACCTTCCCATGTCTTTTTGCCGCTGATATGCGGGACCATCAGATGCCGGCCGATCGCGCTCCCGGTGAGATATGCACCCATGTCCGCGAATTTTGTGACCGCGATCAGGTACAAGACGTAGAACTGTCCCGTTAGTTGGCCGCTGCTCGAACGCGGCGTCAGATAGACGATTTTGGTAATAAAATTGAAAAGCCAAAGCACGTAAAGAAGACCGAACAACGTGTAGGCCATCGTTTGCAGCGGTTCATCATGGCGCAAACGAGCAAACATTTGGCGACCGAAGACCGTCAGCAGAAAAAAGAGCAGGACGGCAACTTCGAAGTCATAGGAACCTGTGGGACCAATCTTGGAAAAATAATAAAAACTGCCGGCCAGCAGGACGGCGCCGCAAATCATTCCGGTGATCTTGAAATTCGGGAGTCCCTTGTGGTCGAGCATCCGGTAAAATTCCAGCAGTCCGATCATTCCGAACACGCTGATCAACAGCCAAAACAAGATCTCGTACCCGGAGAACATGATCAGAAGCGCGACTGTCCAAAGTGCGATCGTGCTGACGAACCGCAGAATGAAAGCGGAACGCGGCGTGATCATGTTTGTCCCGGTGTGCTCAAGGGTCGCGGGCATGCCCTGCATCATCTCGGAGGAACGAATCAGGCGCAAGCGCAGACGAGCCGCGTATTAGCGCAATACGACTCCGGCCGCGACCGGTGGAACGCGTTGTCCCTCGGCACGACGTAGCCGACGTCGTTGTCGCCGCCTCGCTATGTCGAGGCGCGCTTGGTGGCACCACTCCCGGGCACGGCGACACAGCACCGTGGCTACAACATCGCCACGCCAGTGGGACTGGCACCGCGTTTTCCGAGAATCAAAGCAATCCGGCGCGACAAGGACGTCGGTTCCGTCGACACGTTCCAATACGCTCGGGATCTCGCAGAACAACCCGCGAATTTGCCGATCAATTTTGACCAGGCGCGTAATTAGCGCCTC
>DATLPS010000035.1:0-5295 GCA_035535575.1 Candidatus Limnocylindria bacterium | reverse complement strand
GCAATATACCGACGAAGAATATGAGCGACATGTCGGGTGGGGGCATAGTTCGCTGAGTAGCGTGGTTCTGCTCGCGCTCGATGCGAACATCAAGAGGGTTTTGCTTTTTCACCACGATCCAAGTCATGACGATGACATGATTGATCAAATGATTGAGCAGGCGCGATATCTGGTTTCGAAGAGCGGAAAGGCGATGGTGATTGAAGGTGCTCGCGAAGGCGTTGAGATCCTGCTCGAGGAAAGGAGAAAGTCAGAAGGCAGAAGCGGCGTAGCCGCGAAGAAGTAATCCCGCCGTCGCTAAAAGCTATGGCGCGCAAGCAGTGAACGGTGATTGGTGATTGGTGATCTGAAAGAAAATCAGAAGGAAGAATTGAGAAGGAGGATGCGGCACAGCCGCGAAGAAGTGATCAGTGAACGGTCATCGGTGATCTGGAAGAAGAGTCGGAAGGAAGAAAACGCGCTGCCGCGCTGATGTTTGATGTCAGATGTTTCCGCCTTCATTCATTACAGCGAGACCCGCCTCCGTAATCTGCGGCGCGGCAGGCAAGACGGCGTTGACAGGGAAACAGCCGAGCAGTGATTAGTGATCGGTGATCCGTGATCGGATGCCGGTCTAAAACCCAATGCGCGGTTTTGGCGGTTGAGGCGTTATTGGCGGATCAATTATGTCCATCACGCGTTGTAAAATGGTCACGATGACGGCTTCGTGAACGTCGAGTCTTTTTTTCAGTTCCTTTTCAAGCGAGGCAAGTTTTTGGGCCAACTCGCGTTTGTCGCCCAGTAAAGCTCGCATTTTCAAAAACGCGCGGACGACAAACACGCTCATCTGCACGGCTCGCCGGCTGTTCAAAACATTGGCTGCCATGATCGCACCGTGCTCGGTAAAAACCCACGGCAGGTACTTTCGATGCTGGCCTCGGCCGTTTTTTAAGGTCACAATTTGTGATCTTAGAATTCTGTGCCTGGTGTCTTCGGCCTTTAAGGTGCCAATTTGGCACCTCAAGTTTTTCCATTCACTCGCCGAGATTTGAAAAGCGAAATCGTTCGGGAACCGACGGCGATTACGACGCACCGCCTGATTTAATGCTCTTGTTTCTATGCCGTAAATCGCGGCCAAATCCGAATCCAACATCACGCGTTCACCACGGATTTCGTAGATGAGTCGACCAAGCTGATCAGTCGTTAGCTTGTTCGAAGACGTAGGCATCGAGCTACAAAGTTATTGAAAACTTTTTCCGATGGAAAGCAGAGAGCGCCAGCGACACAAAAATAGGAGGTGGGAACTACAAAGGAAGACGGCGATTGCGGATTTCGGAAAGAAGAAGTCCCCGCCTACGTTCAACTTCGGCGAGAGCTAAAGGAAGGAAGAAAACGACCAACGCTCAACTCCGATAACCCGGGCTGCACTGAACTTTATACGTGTTTCCTGCGCCGGCGGCTGGCTCGGTATTTGCCGGGTCGTTCCGCGATTCGGTTGGGTGACGTTTTTCTTCCGGTTTCGAAGACGACGCGCACCTGAGCGTTCAAGACGCGCGCGACCCGGCGGAGCATGCTGAGCGAATGGCCTTCGTAGCCCGGGGATTCGAGTCGGCTGATCTGTTGCTGCGTGGTTTTGAGCCGAGTGGCGAGGTCCTTTTGCGAGAGGCTCGCCTTTTCGCGGAGCGCGGCAAGTTGCAGGGCTACGTCCCAAGCTTCGCCCGCCCGTTTGAAGCGCTTCGCGAACTCCGGGTCGCGGAGTTGTTCCTCCAGATATCGATCGAAGTTGGTTCGACTACTCATGTTTTTCTTTCGAGCCAGTGCCGCATTCGGTGTCTGGCAGTGTCGAGATCGCGTGCGGGGATAGCCTGTCCTTTGTTGCGAATGCCATGCACAGCGACAATGCGGCGACTTAGGTGCAACATCAATATTGATGTGTAAGATCAAGTCAAAACGTAGGAACGGCGGCGGCGGCCTCCGTGGCCTAAACTTGAGGTGCTAATTTGGTACCTCAAGTTTTCCATTCATGCTCGGAGAGTTGAAACACGAAATCTTTCGGAACGAAGGCTCTGGCGACTGACGGTCGAAAAGCGCGAGCATGGCCAGCGCGCTAGGAGTGCTTGCTGAACGCGACGGTCGCATCATCGATGTATATGCGCATCACGATCGCGCGCGACTTGTTCGGGTTTGGCGCAATCTTGCGCAGTGTTCCCGTTATCGATCCCCATTCCCCAGGATGTGCGGAGAAATCGATCGCCTGTTGCAGTTTCACGTATTCGAAGGCGTGAATCGTTGTACTGCCCTTGTTCGCTGCAACCACCATGAATGATGTCGCGTGTGGATCGCTGATGCAGATGGCATTCATCCCGCCTGAACACGCACCATTGACGACAGGTCTGTACGGAAGCGTCACACTCTTACCAACAAAGCCTTTGAGCCGTTGGTCGAGAACGTCGAATTCGAATGCGCCCGTTGAAACCGCGCCCGCTGTTGTATAGATGATGATGTAACGCAGGCGCGCTTGAAGATTTCCGGAGGTGCCTGCCTTCGCCAAGTAGGAAATGGCCGCATCGGATGCCCCCCTCCAATCTTCGTTTGAGATGAGTTGGAGTATTCGATCATACTCGTTGCTCTGGTCCTGCGTGGCTGGTTCACCTCGGCAGAATGTGGTAGAAAGCAGCAACGCGAGGAGCGCGAGCCGGCTAGCGCGCTTTGCGAAGGGCGGGAAGATCACCGTGGAGGTTGCTTAAGCAGAACATCAAAATTGCCGCGATCAATCTCGCGCATGAGCGCTTGGAATGACTCGCGGCTGATCATACAACCGCGCACCGTTTCAACAGTGCTGTCGTGCTTGGAATACGAATCGAAGGCTCGTTTGTAGGCCGACCGATCGCGCACGCGCAAACCAACAAGGATGTAGAGACGACCAGCGTCCGTCGCGTGAGGCAGCATCCCCTCTAACTGCTTCGCCGCATCCGGCTCGTCGAGTATCGTCCGGAGTGCGCTCTCGCCCTTCGAAATAGTCCCAGCCACGCCGATACCACCGAGCGCAAACTTATCCGCGTCCTGAACATCGGATCCGCGTGCGAGTGGGACCGCACAAAGACTTAGCGCAATAGCTCCAACGATCTTGAGCGAAATACGACGCATAGGTAGCGGTCTACTGAGACAAAAACCAGACATGGCTCTGACAGGCGCAAGCGGCTGCGAGTTCAATCATACCATCTAAGATCAACATCGAAGACATGACGCACTGGAGCGGTGAAGCCGCGAAGATGTGATCAGTGAACGGTGATTGGTGATCAGTCCGCGTAAAAACCGCGGGCTCACGCGCCGTATTTCTTTGCGGGCTTATCCCGCACAACGAGTGGAGCACTCGCTGATTTAAGACCTTCCAACACAACGGCGGGCGTCTTGCCAGAGCCGAGAACGGATCTGGCGTCCAAGATTTCTATTCCAACCAGTTTTTCTCCGACACCAATGTTTAGCGCAACCTCCTCAGACAAACGAACGGAGCGGCATTCGTGCTTGCCTTCCACCAAACGAATGTAAAGAGCATCAATCTCGGGATCGTAACTGATCTTCGTGGTCGGTTAGCCTCAAATGCATAATGTTTGCCCTGCCATCGGCGGTTAAACGCAAAATCCTCAGGTCACAATCTGTGACCTTGAACGTTTAGTTCAATTCCGTCCAGTATTGAGAGTTGGCTTCACGGCAAAGTTCAGCTCTGCGGGTAACGGAAAAGACAGGGAAGCGGCAAAGCCGCGAAGAAGTGATCAGTGATTAGTGATCGGTGATTCGTGATCTGGAAGGAAAGTCAGAAGGAAGAATGGAGCTTAGGGATAAGCGACATAGAAGGCAAAGTCGCGATGGTAGCGACGAGCGAGCACGGGGAGGGAGCAAGTTTCAATTAAGAATTAGAAAGGATTCAAACTTTCGGCTTTCTTTTGGCGATGCTGGAAACCAGGATTTTGCAGCCGACTCAACGCATCCGCGGCGTACTGGCGCCGATCGTAACCCCGTTCAAGGCCGATCTTTCGCCGGACCGTCAACGATTCATCAGGCATTGCCAATGGTTACTTTCGCAGAACTGCGGGCTGGCCGTTTTTGGCACCAACAGCGAGGCGAACTCGATGGCAGTGGAAGAGCGCATCTCCTTGCTCGATGGCCTGCTCGCGGCCGGCATCGATCCGTCACGCATGATGCCCGGCACGGGTTGCTGCTCAATCACCGAGACAGTCGAGCTCACGGCGCATGCGGTAAAACATGGTTGCGCCGGCGTGCTGATGCTGCCCCCTTTTTATTATAAGAACGTCAGCGAAGAAGGTCTCTACCGTTACTTCAGCGAAGTAGTGCAACGTGTCGGCGATACGCGACTGAAAATTTATCTCTACCACATTCCACCGGTGGCGATTGTCGGTGTCACAGTAAAATTGGTAGAGCGCCTCCTGAAAGCTTATCCAAACGCGATCGCCGGGATGAAAGACAGCTCCGGAGATTGGAATAACACGAAAACTTTTCTCGACGCGTTTGCAGAAACCGCCCGTCCGGTTCCAACTGCCCGTGCGGCTCACACTTTCGACGTGTTTGTGGGCAGCGAGTCGTTCTTGCTCGCCAATATGCGCAATGGCGGCGCGGGCACCATTTCCGCGACGGCCAACGTGAATCCGGCGGCGATTCACAAACTGTATCAGCAGTGTAGCGGTGTTTGTGTCAAACACCGAGGCAATAGGAAGGCGCTCGCCGCGGCGAGCGCCTCTACACCTGCAGAGCTGGAGGCTCTGCAGGCACGGTTAAATGTCGTGCGTGAGGTGTTCAGTAACAGGAAGTTTCCGTCCATGATCGCTGCGTTGAAACAGGCGATTGCGATCTATGCGAACGATCCGGAGTGGACGAGAGTGCGGCCACCGCTGGTCGAGCTCACGACAGAGCAGGCAAAGTTGCTTGCCGCGGAATTGAACGCGATCGGATTCGCGATGCCGGGCATCGGGCGATTTCAGAAGTAAGAAGTAAGAATGGAGCGCGCGGGACGCGCGACATAGAAGGTAAAGTGACGAGGGTAGGAGCGAGTAAGCCGGGAGGCGAGCGAGTTTCAATTACGAAGGAGAAAGCCAGGAGACAGCCGGCAGAAGTCAGCGTCAGCGGTCAGGACAAGCGTTTGCGCAATTCGGAGTTCTTTTTGATCAGGCGCTTTGCTGTTCCTGCCGCAGTCTCCGCATCGATCGTGGAATACGATTTCGACCCGCGCCGAATGTCGAGAGCGCGCTGGCGGAGCGCATCGAGCATCCGCAATTTCTCAGCGATGGAAGCATTCGCGAG
>DATLPS010000034.1:0-11461 GCA_035535575.1 Candidatus Limnocylindria bacterium | reverse complement strand
CTCGCGCGCCAGTTCCCAGCCCGGCTCGGATGTGCCGGTGTCCAGCCAAATTTTTAGCGGCGGCTTTTCACCCAGTATGCCCACCAGCCGAAAAATCGCGTAATCATCCCACCAAATCGACGGCGACATCACAATTAAACGTGTGAATACCTCCGAATAGAAAATCCCAATCGCCAGTGTGGCCAAACCGCCCAGCGATGAGCCACCGAGCCCGGTAAATTCTGCATCCCGCTTCGTTCGATATTTTTTATCAATGAACGGCTTCAATTCTTCGATCAAAAATCGTCCGTAGATGCCGGCCAGGCCGCGGCTGCGCTTTCGCGGGTGGTCTTTCGGTTCGATCAAACCCGGCGTCGGGGCATATTCATGGATTCGTTCTTCGCCGATGTTTGCCACCGCCACGATGATGAGCGGCTCGATCAGTTTTCGATGGATCAATCGCTGTGCGGTTTCATCGACTCCCCACTCGATTCCGGCAAACGAAGTGGCGGCGTCGAAAACGTTCTGCCCGTCGTGAAGATACAATACCGGGTAACGTCTCGACGAGAAACGCCGATAACCTGGCGGCAAATAGACCAGCACATCGCGCCGGTTTCCCAAGACTTTGGAATGAAAAGCGCGGTGCCGCTTAATGTTTCCGGTCAGCGTATGCTTGGGCATGCAAACCGAGACGCATCGTTGAACATGCTGAGTTTGTCCAACGTTGGTGATAGCGTGAGCGAACGAAGAAATCCCTCACCTCAATCCTCTCCCTTTTCGAAAGGGAGAGGCGATCACGCAAACAGCGCTGTGGGTACCTGCAACATGAGAAGCTCAGGCCTTCCGCCTCTCCCCGTTTGCGGGGAGAGGACTGAGGTGAGGGGCAAAATGCTGAGGATCTAACAAGAGATTTCTCGACTTCGCCTCCGGCTTTGCTCGAAATGACACCGACAATATAAACGAACGTTACATCAAATGGTACACACCGTGGCTGAGCCGTGAATTTGAAATGCTCGTTTTCGGAAACGGCGGCGGGCTGCCGCTGATTCTTTTCCCGACGTCGGGCGCCCGTTATTACGAAAATAAGGATTTTGGACTCGTCGGCGCCTTGGCGTGGTTCATCGACAATGGCAAAGTCACAGTTTACTGCCCGGACGCGATCGATCTGCAAAGCTTTTACAACAAATCGATTCACCCGGCCGATAGAATGCGCACCCATAACGCATTCGAAAAGGTGATCGTTCGCGACGTGTTCGACCTCGCGCGCCGCGAATGTTCTGCTCATCGGGTAGCAGTCTGCGGCGCGAGCCTCGGCGCTTACCACGCGGCCAATATTGCCTTTCGTCACCCGGACGCCATCAGCCATCTTATCAGCTTGAGCGGCTCGTTCGGTATCAGCTCATTTTTTGATGGGTATCATGACGACAACATTTACTTCAACAGTCCGTATCAATACCTGCAAAACATGCCCGACCCTTGGAAATACAACCACATGAGCATCATCATCGGCACCGGCGAATGGGACAATACCCGGCACGAATCCTATCGTTTGTCTGAAGTTTTGAATTCCAAAGGGGGTTAAGCATTGGCTGGATGACGGAAAATGGCGCGGGCATGACTGGAACTATTGGCAAGACATGCTGCCGTATTATTTGTCAATCCTGGTTTGAATCTCGACGTTTCACGCAAGCCGCTATGCCCGCGGTGACGCACTAGATTTTAGGAATTTCCGCGATCCGGTCGAACCGCTAGCGCTCGCTATGCTGCCTGGCCGGTTTCTTTCTCTGCGCGTTCTTTCAGCGCTGCCTTGCGCGAAAGTTTCACCCGGCCTTTGTCGTCGATGCCGATGCACTTGACCCAAATGATGTCGCCCACTTTGGCGACGTCCTCGGTCCGGTTCACGCGAAAATCTGCAAGCTCGGAAATGTGCACGAGTCCATCCCTGCCCGGGAAAACTTCGACAAACGCGCCAAATTCCTTCGTTGAGACCACGCGTCCCTGGTAGGTCTGGCCGATCTCAATTTCGCGCGTCATGCCACTGATAATTTCCTTCGCACGCGCCATGCTTTCTCCGCTGGTCGCGTAGATGTGCACCGATCCGTCATCCTCGATGTTAATCTCTGCACCGGTCTCCGCGACGATGCCTTTGATTGTCTTCCCGCCGGGGCCTATCAGTGCCCCGATCTTCTCCGGATTAATTTTGAGCGTCTCAATCCGCGGAGCGTATTTCGATAGTTCAGGCCGCGGCTCATCCAGTGTGCTCCGCATGATCTCGAGAATCTTCGTGCGTGCTTCCTTTGCACGCTGAATCGCTTCCGACATGATCTTGTGACTAATGCCGGGAAGTTTCAGGTCGAGTTGAAAGCCGGTGACGCCTGCGTCTGTTCCGCAAAGCTTGAAGTCCATATCGCCAAAGTGATCTTCGGAGCCGATAATGTCGGTGAGCAATTCGTAGCGTTTTATTTCGCGATCGTCGTCGCGCTCAGTCACGAGTCCGATCGAGATTCCCGCAACCGGCTTCTTCAATGGCACGCCGGCATCCATGAGCGCAAGTGTGCCCGCGCAGACGCTCGCCATGGAGGTCGATCCATTTGATTCCATGATCTCGCTCGAAATGCGGATGGCATAACGGAAATTGCTTTCATCTGGCACAACTGGTTCCAGCGAACGCTCTGCCAACGCGCCGTGACCAATCTCACGTCGCCCAGGTCCGCCCGTCCGTCCCGTTTCGCCTACGCTAAACGGGGGAAAGTTGTAGTGCAGGATGAACCGCTTCGATTGTTCGCCGCCGCCGTAAGCATCAAGCATTTGCGCCTCCTCGATTGGCGCGAGCGTGGCGAGCGCGACCGCCTGCGTTTCTCCGCGCTGGAAAATGGCCGAACCATGCGCGCGCGGCAGGGCGCTTACTTCGCAACTGATCGGCCGTAAATCCTGGTAACCGCGGCCATCGACGCGTTTTTGTTTTTCGAGAATGCTGATGCGAAACGCCTTTTTTTGGACGTAATCGAATGCCTGCGAGATCGCGAAGGGATCGGACTCGGGATATTTTTCAAGGATCGCCATCTTCACTTCCTCACGCAATGCATCGACTGCCTTCGCTCGCGCCACTTTGCCTTCGGTATAAAGCGCGCCGACGATCTTGTCGCTGGCAACGCCGTAAGCGATATCGAGTAACTCCTGGTTCACCTGAAGCAACTGCGGCTCACGCTTGGGCTTGCCCGCCATCGCAGCCAATTCTTTTTGAACTCGAATCATCTCGCGCGCATGTCCATGCGCGAACTCGAGCGCTTTTACAAACTCGGTTTCCGGCAGTTCCCTGGCCGAGCCTTCGATCATGACGACGTCGTTTTCGGTGCCGACATACACAAGATCGAGATCGCTCTCGGCGCGTTGCGTGTGTGTCGGGTTCGCAACGAACTCGCCTTTTACACGGCCAACGCGCACTGCGCCGATCGGGCCGGCAAATGGAATGTCCGAAACGCAAAGCGCAGCCGAAGCGCCATTGAGCGCCAGAATGTCGGGATCATTTTCACCATCGGCGCTGAGCAAGATCGAAATGATCTGCGTGTCGTAAAAATAACCTTGTGGAAAGAGCGGCCGGAGCGGTCGATCGATCACGCGAGAAGTCAGCGTTTCCTTTTCTGTCGGACGGCCTTCGCGTTTGAAATAGCCGCCGGGAAATTTCCCCACGGCTGCCGCTTTCTCGCGATAATCGACCGTGAGCGGAAAATAATCCTGGCCTTCTTTGATGGCAGTGGCAGAGACGGCACTGGCGAGCACCATGGTGTCGCCGCAGGTAACGACAACCGCCCCGTCGGCGAGTCTGGCGATCTTGCCGGTTTCGATGGAGATTTGAGTGGCCCCAATTTGGGCCGTGACCTTTTGTTGCATTTTACTTTTCCTGGATGTGCATTTCCAGGCCGGTCACCCTGACTGTAGGTTTTAAATCCGCACGAGGTCGCCCGCTACAGCGAGCGCCTCGATCCGAAACTAAAACCTAAAATCCAAGGTGATTACTACGGCCTGGGCTGCTGATTTCTATTCTTAATTTACTTCTAGCTTCGAGCAGTTCAAACAGTTGGGACGAAACTTGCCGAATGATCGGCGCGGTTATTTGCGCAGGTTCAGCTTGTCGATCAGCTTTTTATAGCGATCGGCTTTCGTTTTGCTCAAATAATCGAGCAGACTCCGGCGTTGCGCGACCATTTTAAGCAAGCCGCGGCGCGAAGAGTGATCTTTCCGGTTGGTTTTAAGGTGCTCAGTCAAATGCTCGATCCTGCGGGTCAGAAGTGCGACCTGCACATCCGCGCTGCCGGTATCTTTCTCGTGTAATTGGAACTCCCCAAGACTCACCGTTTCGTTGCTCTCTGCCATAACGAAGTGCCTACTTTAGGCGAAGAAGCCGTTTTAGCAACCGTCCATCATGGCCAGCCCTGTGGCGCGCGTTTCCAGCCTATGCCGCTTGTTTCTCGCGTTTGCCATCGTACCACAGGCGCAGTTTCGCGCGCGAACGCACTGCCCGCGGCCCGCCGACGATCACGCCAAAGAAATTGCGCAGAAATTGTTTTGCCGGGTACATGCGCAATTTGCGGCCGGAGGTAACAATCAGTTCTCGAAGCACTTTAAACCGTCCCAGGTTCCTTAGCGCCAGACTGAAGTAAACCTCTTCACCGGCAAAGTATTGTTCATCGAAACCACCAATCGCCTCAAAGTTGCGCCGCGTGGTGAAAAGAAAAGCGCCGGCCCCGAGATTCAGCCCAAAATAAAGTGTGCCAAACGCATGCAACAACAGCCGTCCCCAAATTGGAATAGACCCATCCATCGCCACGCGCGCGCTGCCCCCAGCGTAACCAGCTTCCAGGGCGGCAATCCCCTGGGTGATGTGTGTTCGAGTGATTCGCGTGTCCGCGTCAATGAAGAACAGAGGATCGCCTTGCGCCGCGCGCGCGCCGGCGTTTCGGGCGGCCGCAATTTGACGTCGATCGATTTGTATGACTTTCGCACCGGCACGCCCCGCGATCTCTGGCGTCGCGTCGGTCGATGCATCATCCACGACGATTATTTCGTAGGGCTGGCCGGACTCAGAAGCCGCAGCGCGAATCGCGTTGAGTGTAGCAGGAAGCTCCAGCTCCTCGTTGTACGCTGGAATAATAAACGAAATCACTGTCTCCAAACCGGCCACCTTCGTTGCGATTTGGATGTACGCAAGGCCGTCGCTTATGCCGCTCTATCTGGTTTTCGCGTACAGGAGCGAATCGAGAAGTTCTCCGTCTTTCACAACGTTGTTCTTGAGGCGCCCTTCCAAAGCGAAACCGGTTTTATCCAGCACACGCGCTGATGCAGGATTGTTTGCAAACACCTCCGCATAAATTCGGCGGAGCGGAAAATTTTCGAAGCAGAAATCGGTGAACGCCGCGACCGCTTCAGTCATTATTCCGCGTCCCCAGAAGTCGTGGCCCAGCCAGTAACCCAGGCTTGCAGTGTGTCGATGCACGTCCTGTCCCAGGCGAATGCCGATCGCGCCTGCAGCCGCACCGTCGACCTGAATGCAAAACTTTGTTTTCGGTCGATCGCTCACCACGTGCTGCAAAAATTTTCGCGCGTCATCGGTTGTGTATGGATTGGGAAAGAGATCGCGCAGCACGAGCCAGACTTTGCGATTGTTCGCGTGCCTGGCGAGCGACTCCGCGTCTTCCAGTCGCCATGGGCGAATTGTGCATCGCTCCAAGACGAGCTGCATCGAACTATTTCGTGTCGAATTTGATGCCGGCCTTCTGCACTTCGGCGTATGGGAAAAGCCAGACGAGCGATTCGTCGTGAAGATCGACAACCTGAATGCGGTTGCCCCAAGGGTCGTGAAAATCGCAGCGGAATGGCGGCTCGAGTTTCAGCTTATATTTTTCTCTCAGTTTCCTGCGAACTTCTTCGAGCTGCGCTTCATCGCGAACCATGATGCCGAAGTGCCGCACGTTCGCCCGTTGCACCTTTTCCACTTCGAAAATCGCGAGAAACTGATGCTCGCCCAATTTGAAAAAGGCGTCGCCTTCGCCGCCACTCATCTGTTCGAGATTGAAAACGTCTTTGTAAAATGCCACCGCTTTCTTGACGTCATCTACTTCGATCGCGACATGATTGCATCCATAGACTTGCACGCTCATATCCCAGCTTAATCCAAAATGAAATCGTGCGCGATTTTGTGACTTATGTACAAGCCAATGCCGGCAGAGAACGGAAACTACTGCACCGAATCAGGCTTAATCGTTTTCTTCGGCGCGCTCGCATTGCTCGTCCATCTGCTAACAAACGGACACTACGGTTATTTCCGCGATGAGCTCTATTACATCGCGTGCGCGCGCCACTTGGCGTTTGGGTACGTCGATCAGCCACCGTTATCGATCTTGCTTCTGCGATTGAGCCAATCTCTGCTCGGAGACTCGTTGTTTGCGATCCGCTTGCTACCGGCGCTGGCGGGCGCAGCGACCGTCGCCCTAACAGGCGTAATAGCGCGCGAACTGGGCGGACGCGGCTGGGCAATCTCGCTCGCCTGCGCAGCATCACTTTGCGCGCTGTTCAATCTTGCAGTTGGCAATTTTTTTTCCATGAACGCGTTTGAGCCGCTGTTTTGGATGGCATGCATTTATCTCTTGGTTCGCATCATTAACGGTGGTTCACCGACGCTTTGGCTTTGGATAGGCGCGCTGGTGGGACTCAGCCTTGAAAACAAACATTCCACGACGTTTTTCGCTGCTGGCATGGTAGTCGCGCTACTTCTCACACCTGAACGCCGTCATTTTGCCGAAAAATGGATCTGGCTTGGAGGCGTTATCGCGCTTGCTATCGCCCTCCCGAACCTTCTATGGCAGGCGTGGCATCACTGGCCCACTTACGAGCTGTTGAACAACATCGCGCACAGCAACAAAAACGTAGCGGTTAGTCCGGCACAATTCATCACGCAGCAAATTGTCTTTATGAATCCGGCGACGCTTCCGCTGTGGATTGCCGGTCTAGTCTGGTTGTTTGGTTCGCGCGATGGCCAGCCGTATCGCGCGCTCGCAATCATATATCTGGTCACGCTCATTGAGTTCATTGTCTTGCATGGCAAAAGTTATTACCTAGCCCCAGCGTACCCGATGCTCTTTGCGGCTGGTGGCGTAGCTGTGGAGCGTGTTTTCGCCGCCCGGTTAAAATGGCTGAGACCGGGATTGCTCATCGTGATTCTCCTAACGGGCACGCTATTTACGCCGTTGGCCGTGCCGATCCTGCCACCCGGCAAACTTGTCGCACACATGCAAGCCATTGGGCTGCAACTGCCGCGCACCGAAACGTCCCACACCGCCGCGCTCCCGCAGGTTTTCGCCGACCAGTTTGGCTGGGAACAAATGGCCGGATCGGTCGCGCACGTCTATCATCACTTGCGACCCGAGGATGAGAAACGCGCCGCCATATTCTGCCAAAACTATGGCGAGGCGGGAGCGATCGATTTTTTTGGGCCTAAGCTTGGACTGCCACCGGCGATTTCCGGGCATCAGAATTACTTTCTGTGGGGACCACGCGATTGGACCGGCGAAGTAGCCTTGGTGCTTGACACAAACGACGATGATGAGCGCGAGCTATTCGCCTCGGTCCAGGATTTGGGACAAATCGTGAGCAGCGCCTGGGCGATGCCGTTCGAGCGGCGAATGCATATTTTTCTCTGTCGCGATTTGAAGGTCAGCGTTCCGGAACTCTGGCCACGCTTAAAGAACTGGCTCTAAACCCCCGATGCGTTTCGGTCAGTCGCGAACGGTTCTCATCCCGAGCCGAACGATCCGATCGATCAATTCCTGATATGGCAGGCCAGCTTTGCCCGCTGAGAGCGCGAAGTCCTCGTCATCTGCCAGGATCGGATTTGGGTTCGCCTCGATAAAGTAAACTTTGTTCTCCGGCGTCAGTCTAAGATCAATGCGCGCGTATCCGTCGATAGTCAGCAAACGATAAATCTCTTTGCACGTCTCTTCGATGTTGGCGACGAGCTCCAGAGCGAGATCTTCGGCGAACTGATTCTGCAAGCCCCAGCGTTTGCGATATTCTTCGTCCCATTTTGCATTGTAGGTGGCGATCTTCGGCTCGTTCGGCGGCACTTCGCGAAAAACCAGTTCGCGGATCGGAAAAACGGTCAACCGCACATTGCCCATGAGGCCCACGTAAAGCTCGCGGCCTTCGATGTATTCCTCTGCAATGGCGTCGCTGTTGTATTTCTCGTGAATAAAAGCCACCCGTTCCCGAAATTGCTCCTCATTTTGGATGAATGACGCCTGCGAAATCCCGTAGGAGGCTTCTTCTTTCACCGGCTTCACCAAAATTGGGAACTTCAACTGCTTCGGTCGCGCGGCGCGCTGACCGCGCGGGATTACCACGAAATTCGGCACGTGGATGCGATGATAATGGAGAATCTTTTTAGAGATGCCCTTATGCTTGCAAAGCGTCAGGCCGGTCGAGCCGCAGCCAGTAAAAGGCAGGCTCTGCATCTCGAAGAATGAGACGATGTTTTGATCGAATTCGGGCTTGTTCTTGAATTGCTCGACGAGGTTGAAAAGAACGTCGGGCGCGAAGGTCTCCAATTTTTGCCTCACCAGATCGACATCATCGTAAATAGCGAGATGCTCCGCCATATGACCGAGCTGGCCGAGCGCGGTCATGACATCGGCCTCGGTCTTCCACTCTTTTGTTTTCAGTTCGTCGCTGAAGTCCTGATCGAGTTTGGTAGGGCTTGTGCCGTCAAAGAGCACCAGGACTTTGAGTTTCTTTTTCACGTTACTCCGTCGTCTTTGTCATTCCGAGCGAAGTCGAGGAATCTCTAATAGTTTTCCCAAGGCAGCAGAAAGAGATGTCGCGACATCGCTCGATATGACAGCACGGCTGATCATTTGGTGCGCTTGAATTTGCCGGTGAAAAGGTAATTCATCACCAACGTGGTAATGAAAGCCGTGACGCGAAAATCCTGCTGCGGATCGTCGTTCAGGACGTGGAGTCCTAGTTGATCGCAGCGCTCGGTAAGCCGCGCGAGAAGCTTGTTCACCCGGAACTTTTTCTCGTTCGTCGCCTGGCAAACGGCATTCAGTAATCGCCGTCTTCGCCGTCGCAGATATGCGCTTGCTGTGATGCCAGTCGGCGCGGCAAAGAGCTGTCGCAGATCGGCGTCGTAGAAATCGGGGTACGTATCCGCGTAGAGCTTGCGTTTGCGCGCGTAATAGGTCTTGAGCTTGACGTTGAGACAGTTGTAATCGGCGACCCGATACTCCGGCGCATGCACCGGTGGCGTTCCCGCCAGCGAGCGCATGAGCTCATCGACGTATTCCAGTTTTCTTAACGCCGGCCAGCCGGCATATTCTTTGCGCCAGTCCAACCCCGGCGTCAGCCAAGCCGCGAATGTCTCCGCAAAATCTTCGTCCGGATGACTCTGCGCGTACCAGTCCTCAAGATGCATCACGTAACTGCGGCTGAACGGACGGGGACGGTACGTAGCCGGGGTTTCTTCGCGCGAGGTGGGGCCGAAACACTGCTGCCATTTTTTCTTTCGCTGGAGCTGATAAGCGTAGCTGTAAGCGTGCCCCGCTTCGTGCCGCATCAGTTTCATGAACCAGTCCGGCGTTTCGCCTTCGACCTCGAGCATCATCGTCCGCTCCAGCGCGCGCAGTCGCTCGTGTACGAGAAAGAACGGAATAAAGATCGCGGGGATGCCGATAGGCACAAACCATTCATCGCCAACGTGGCACGGCGGGTGAAATACCAGGCCTTTTGCCGATAATTCATCGTAGAGTTGTCGAATGAGTGGCTCCAGCGCCGTGCCCTCAAGCTTCAGACCGAGGCTGGAAATGCGGCGCTCGAGCAGTTGCTCGTCATTCAGTGACGCCCAATCGGCTGTCTCCATTTCGCGCACGGTAAAGCCCACGTCGCGTGATGTCACGGTATGCTGACGGCGCCTGGTGCTCTCCGGAAAGAACGGACGCCGGCGGTAACGGTATGTGCTCCAGCCGAGCGAATTAGAGCTTCGCGTAAACGCCAAGCAGCGGCCGACGCGATGGAGTCAGTGAACGAAAGTCGCTTACGAAGCCATCCCTGGTGCGAAGCTCGACATGACCTACGCTGCGCGCGGTGCCGTACACCAGCACCGAACCGACTGGGGCGGAAAATGGATCGTTAACTGAGAGTCTTTTGAATCCGTAGATGTTGACGAGTTCCGCTGCAGCGTCTCTTGCGAGTTCGGTCTTTGGGCGGGAATCGATCACGCCGGAAGCCAGCAAGGCGTCTTTTACATAATGCCAGCATCGCGAGCGCGAATGCGCATGGGCGCGCTCCTGCGCGATCGTCGCCGCTTGCATCAATCTGCTGTCGATATGCCGGTCGACTTTCGCGAGCGGGTAAACGATCCGCTTCGGATAATACTGCGTGACAACGGGAACTGATTCCTGCTTGCCTCCTGAAGTTTTGAAGCTGAAACGGCTGGCCGGCTGCGCCAGCTTATTCACGGTGGGCTGATTCATCGGACGCACCGGCTCCATCGCAAACGTTCGCGCAGCCGATTTTGGCACCGCTTGCGCCGGCTTTTCCGTGACCGCCCGCGCTGAATCTTTGGCGATTGTCGGCGACGACTCTTTCACCGCGGGTTGCGCCGGTTTTTTCATCACTACGGGTGCGCGCTTTTTCGTGATTGGGTGCACCGGCTTATTCGCGGTTCCCCCGGCCGACTTCTCCGTGATCACTTGAACCATATCGTCAGCGGCCTTCTGATCATGGCTCCCAGAACCCAGTGTGGCAGGGGCCAGCGCTTGCGCGTACGCGGTTGTGCTAAAAACAGCGAGAAGCGAAATAGTTGCGAATGCGACGTAGGCCGGTCGCCACATGGACGCGAGGTATGCCGGGAATCACGGCGTTAGGCAAGCTTTTTTTTAAAAAAAATCCGTGCGGGAGAATCATCGCTTACATGCCTGCCGGGGCGCGTGCCTGCTCCACCGCTAATCGTTAGGAAAATAATCCGGCTCAAATCGAGGCGGTCGAGCAAACATCTCATCGCGATCGACGTTAGCGCGGCGGTGCCGGCGAGGAACGGATTCTCCTTCGTCAGGCGCGACGATCGCAGTGCGGCCCGAGGGCAAGCGCAAAATCAATCTTCCATCAGAGGTGATACCCACAAACCGGCCGCGCATTGTGCCAGCGCGGCGTTGTGGTGCGTCTTCGGAAAAATCCTGCGCTCCGCGCGCGCGCCGTGATGTCGAGGCAACAGACTTCTTTTTGCTATGTGAACTCGATTCGGTGGCAGGGCTCGGCTGCGCCCCAGCGATTGCCTGGGCTGACGAGTTCGTCTCGCCCGCAGGAGAGGAAGAGCTTTCCGCGATCGCTGGCGAAGTTGCTTCGGGAGTGTTCGGAGCAGCGGTCTGTGGTTGCACATTCGTTGTTTGAGTCTGCTGAATATCCGGCGATGCAACCTGAGGCGAATTCGAAG
>DATLPS010000033.1:0-22730 GCA_035535575.1 Candidatus Limnocylindria bacterium | reverse complement strand
CGTGGCCGCGGCTGAGCTTGGGTGTTAGGCACAAGGGATCTATGAATCGGTTAATTGTAATCCTTGCAATTTTGGCGCTAATCGCAGGGTTCGCTTCGGCGCAACCTGGGCCATCGAACCTCGACACTGGAAAGGAATTGGTTGCCCAGCTGTATAAGGAACACTCTAAAAAGTCAGACCCGTTGCAGTACCCAGCCAGCAAGAAACTACTTCCGAACTATTTTTACAAACCACTCCTTGACCTCTATCTTAAGGACCAGGAGGACTCAAAAGGCGAAGTGGGTAAGATCGACTTCGACCTTCTCTACGATGCGCAGGATTTTGAAATCTCGGATTTCAACCTGGTCGTGCTCCCTAATAAAAAAGGGTCAGGGTACTTGGCGGCCCGATTTAAGAATATGGGGATCGACCAAGAGATTATCTTCGCACTTCAGCGAACGAAAATGGGATGGCGCATCGCTGACATTCAATACAAAGACGGGCGTTCGCTTTGGAAAATATTGAAGAGATAAGGCTTGTGCCTAACAACGCGCTGCAGGCGACGTTACCCCGCGGCTGAGCTTCGTGCGTTAGGCCTGGCCCCATGGACGGCCATGGAATCAATGGTGCGAGATAAGGAGTATGATATTCGCGATCAAAGCCGAGGTTAGCGATCCGCGGGCGGAGACGTTCGCGTTCAGCGCGCAGAAGACGATGTATGGTGGCAGGCACATCGCCAAAGGCGATACGGTCTTCGTCTTCGCGAGCGAGAACGAAGGCGGGCCAGGTCTCATCGCGAGCGGCGTCGTCACCTCGGCCAAAGCGATCGCAAAAAAACGCGGGATCGGCCGGCAAACGCCGCGCATGAGCATCACCATCAGACGCACCGCGCTCGCGAAGCGGCGCCTGGGGCGGAGCGAGCTCAAACTTTTTTCCGACTGGAACGACGGTCGACCCGAGACCGAGCTCAACTTCAAATTCTATCGTCAGGCAACGAATAAGATCGTCGGCATCTCGGATGAAGCGACCGCGTTCCTCCGCGGGTTCTTTTAACGAGAAAATTTCGACATGAACACGATATGGCTTAATCAAGCGCTCGATCGAACTCCGAAAGCATTCGCGAGCAGGCTGGCCGCTCAGCGTAGTCTCGTTAGGCGACAAACACATGTCTAAGCTGATCCAAACAGTTTTCGTTGCTGCGTTTGTGTGTGGCGGAGTAAGCGCGCAGACGAGTGCATGGCAACCGTCGCCGGGACATACTCAAGTGCCGCTATGGCCAGGGGCAGTGCCTGATTCCACGCCTGTCGCAGGGCCAGAGACTATGGGGACGAACACTAAGGACCTAATCGCTGGCAGGCCGTGGGTTCATGTGGACGCCGTCTCGCAGCCTACCATGACAGTCTATTCGCCAAAGGAAAAGAATACGGGTGCTGCGATAGTCGTGTTTCCCGGCGGTGGCTATTGGCTGTTGGCCATCGATGTTGAAGGTACCGAGGTCTGTGATTGGCTGACGTCTAAAGGAATAACCGCTGTGCTGTTGAAATACCGCGTGCCGGGTGAGAACAAGTTTCCCAGATCGGGGTGCTATCCAAACTCACCGGAAGCGTTGGAGGATGCGCAAAGGACGGTGGGTCTGATCCGCTCTCACGCCGCGGAGTGGCATATCGAGCCGCACAAGATTGGGGTGCTCGGGTTTTCCGCAGGCGGACATCTATCAGCTGCGATCAGCACGCATTTTGACAAGGGCTTGTACCCGGCTGTCGATGCCGCCGACAAGGAAAGCTGCCGCCCGGATTTTGCGGTGGCGATTTTTCCGGGACATATGCTTGAAAACACCTCTAAAGAGTTTGAATTGAATCCGGCTGTTCCTGTTACAAACAAAACACCGCCTACGTTTTTGCTACAGGCGGAGGATGACCCAGTGGATGACGTGGAGAACTCGTTGGTTTATTACGAGGCGCTGAAGAAGGCCGGGGTCCCTGTTGAGATGCACTTATATGCGCAGGGCGGGCATGCCTTTGGGCTGCGTCGGACGAAGTTTCCGATAACGGGATGGCCTCAGTTGATAGAAATGTGGCTGAAGACGATCGGGATGATTCCGGAGTAGTCCATGGCTAACCAAGCGCTGGAGGCAACTCTGAAAGCATTCGCGAGCAGGCACGCTGGCCGATGCGAAGTCACGTTTGATTTTATGAAACACTTCCCGAAGTTTGCCACGCTCGCCCCAGTTTATCCGTCGCGGCGGGCCATCGGTGGTTCAGCTCGTTCTCGTTAGTCAACGAATTTATGTCACTACGAATCCTGATAGTTCTGTCGGTTTTGAGCGCTTACTCCCTATTGCATGCTGCGCTCTGACCCGACGATCTGAAAAAGCTTCCTCCAGCAACCATTGAGGCGGCATTACCGCATGAGCATCCATCGGCTTATTACGGCTATGCTGCGTCGGTTGTTTCGTGAAGGGAAGAAGGACGATGCGGTTTTCTGGTTCTATGTTGGGCAGCTACGATATCGCTTTCATCTGAAAGCGAACCCGAACATCGATGCGACCGGAGACCCTGCGCTGTTCAGTTCCCTCAGCGCCACAGTCGGCAAGACCATCAACGAGTATGCCGGCGGTAATGTGAAGGATTGGGTGAAGGCCATAAATCGAGCGTTGAAGTGGGACGACGAGTCCCCGAACGGATTCACATCGAAGAAGAAATTTGCGACGATTTACGAAGAGAATCACGCGGGATTGAAGAAAATGCGCGACCAAGTGGAAAGCCAGGCCGACTCGATTCGAGAACAGAGGAAGAAGGCCGGACTTGAAAACAGAGGCTGACAAGCCGCTGCAGTGAATCCGCATGCATGGAGTTCGGATTAGCTACCTGATTGAACATCCAGAATACATCCCGCAATTGGGGCAGTGGCTCTTCGAGCAATGGGATTCCATTCTTGGCGAAGAAACCCCTCAGGCTCGAATCAAAAAACTAAAGGCCCACATGAATCGAGATGAGTTGCCGATTGCATGGGTTGCACATGCGAATGGACAACTTCTCGGAACTGCCGCTCTTCGCGTGCATGATCTTGAGGGGCGTGAAGACCTGACTCCCTGGCTCGGCGGAGTATTTGTCGGCTCGCAGTTTCGTCGCCGCGGTATTGGCGCCGCACTATGTGCCACCGTTGAGGACGCGGCTCGGTCGCGAGGGATACAGACTCTTTATCTGTTCACGCTCGACAAGCAGGCGTGGTATTCACGCCTGGGCTGGAGAGTCCTTGGGCCGTGTCTGTGGCATCAGCGGCCCGGTGACATAATGTGCAAGCAACTGCAGGCCCGTTGAAAATCAATGGAAGCGACCCAGCCACTTGCGTTGCGCGTGAGGACGAATCGGACCCTTTGCTTCAAGTGGTTGGGTGGGTGAGTTTGCTCTGTTTGGACTTCGTGAGAGCATTCGTCGTAATCTTCGCGACAATTTTCTTCGTCGGTCTTCACTCTGCCTTCGGAGCCGATCCGAACGCCGAGCCAATCGATGAGGAGTTCCTGCGTGGCTACATGTCTGGACAATATGACCTCGTCGGGCGCAAGCCCGATTCGACTGCGACTTATACGGGACATGTCACACTTCGAGACGAGAGAGGGGTTCTACAGGTTACTCGGACGATCGAGGGCAAGACTGAGAAATGCATAGCTCGATTCGATACCGTGGCGGGCGCTGATCGTATTGCCGTGCTAAGAATGCATTTTCGTTTCGACGGCAAAGAGTACGATGCTACCTACCGCTGGCAATCTGATCCTGACAATTACCCCCGATTTACCGGTTACGTTTATCTTGCCGACAGTAAATCGCCTGGTCTCGAAGCGCTCTTCCCAACCCACCAATGATGCAAATTCCTTTGCGGAAGGCGAAGAGCCGCCTTTGATTCACGAGAGAGTTTTCGATGTGGAGTCACGCATGAGCAGCGAGCAAATAGCTGTGATTCTGAAATCGTTCGAGGAACCGGACGAAGTTCGGATTCTACAAAAAGGTCGCTTCGAGGTTGTGCATCTCGGCGGAATGACGATTGGTCGCGCCATCTATGAGCCAGGCTGGAAATGGAGCGAGCATGTCGGGCCGGAGGTAGGTGCGACCCGATGCAACGTTGAACACGTTGGACTAGTGCTCTCCGGCGCTGCGACAGCTGCCTTCGATGATGGGCGCGTGGTCGAGTTACGCGCTGGCGAGCTTTTCTACATTCCGCCGATTCCCCACGACAGTTGGGTCATTGGCGATCAGCCGTATGTGTCATTGCATTTTCTCGGCGCCGAAAAGTACGCGAAGAAAAGCTAATTCGTCCGCAGATTACGCAAATTAACGCAGATTATTTTTGGTCAGAAGAATTCTGCGGCGCTGAATTTGCGAGATCAGTAGAGTTCTTGTCCGCGTTCTCCATTCGAAATACCGCTTCTGTTCGCGCGGCATCGTTATTATCCTCGATCTCCATCTTGTGATGCGACTCCCTAAAATCATTACGCTCCTCAGCGTCATCGTTTTCGCGGCGTCGCTGACGCAGAAGTGTTTCTATACCGATGGGCACAATCCCAAGGTATGGCCTCCCGGTTGGTATTTACTATTGATTGGTCTGATCGGAGTCTTTTATGGGATCTTCGAGTGGCTGGCTAATCCAGTGTTGCTTGCCGCCTGGGTATTTTCTTTAGCCGGAAAGAATAAGATCGCGCTGTTGCTCGGAATTGTAGCTTCAGCCTTGATGGTCGCGTTTCTTTTTCGCCACACTATCGTTGCGAGCGAGGCGCCGACCCATGCGAAAATCATCGGCTACGGCGCGGGCTATTGGCTTTGGCTGACGAGCGCTGGGCTCGTGATCGTGAGCGGCGCGACAGGACTAGTGAAACAAAGGCACGGACGATTGAGATCAATCGCCCGTACGTAATTGGCGGCGACGTACAGACTCCGCCACGATTATTTCGGCGAACGGGCGTCGGCGTGCGTCTTTACGTCGCGTCTTTGCTTGTCCACGACGCGGCGCAACTCGCGCTCCATCGTTTTGAACGCGTCGTGAATCACCTTGTTGAGCGGCTGGTGCGTGCCGTTGTCCATTTGCCTTTCATCAGCGACCACCTCGTGGCCGCGCGCCACAGTCACATCGATGCGGCACCGGTACGGATTTCCTTTTTGATGCGTGTGATTGGTTTGCTCGATCGCCACATCGCAGCGGTTGATGTGATCGCAAAATTTTTCAAGTCGCGCCGCATATTCCAATACGAGATTGTCGATCTGGTCAGATTTTTCCAGACCCCGGTAGGAGATCTTAACAGGCAGTTGCATGATTAATTAGATACTAACGAGCCCTCGAGCGTTCAGGGAACAAAAATATTCCGATACTCGAGCGTCGCCTCAGGGGATTTGCTGCAACGAACGAAACCGCGAGATCAATTTCGCCGATTCCACTTTTACCAAATCCGATTTCACATGCTCGACGATCCGGTCGCGTACCGCGGGAGGCAAAAGATCAACAATCGCCGCGTGAATTTCAGCCGGCGCAGCAAACGACCAACCTTCCTTTCCGTTGCGCGAAACAATCTTTGTAATTTGATCGGCGAGCTCTTTCTGAATGCGGCGATCGGTTTCCGTCCCGATCTGCGTCCGTTCCGCAATGGAAGCTGCGCCGTGATGCCCTCCCGCGCCGTCGCTCACCGGAAAGCGTCCGGCAAAATCGCTCACCTTATCGACCAGTCTCCCGTGCGCGTCGGTAATGTTGAAAGCCTGTACTAGTTGCAGGCTCGGTCCGCGCGTTGGCGTCTCATTCACCCGATATGCTTTTAAACCGCCTCGATCAGTGACGATCACAATAGAACTCGGTGTCATGGGCAAATCGCCGACCAAAAGATTGGCCGCGCATAATAGCACGCGCTTTGTATCTCTATAAACTAATTCGTTTCCCGCAACAAGAATGCGTTGCCTGAATTTCTGTTCAGGGAGAGCGAACTGCCTGCCCTGAGTGTAGTCGAACGGGCGTCACGCCTGTCCGGGGAACACACACGCCCCGGCAAATTCGCGCCTGCTCGGCAGCGCTCGTTATCTGCGGCGTGCTCGTTCTTCCTCCGCAGTGAGCTGGGGAAACTCCACGCGGCGTTTTCTCCACGATTCCTCGCGGGCCTTGGCTTGCGCGCCCTTCACCAGTTGAAGCAAACAGCAAGCGCGCCCGCCAAGATCGACGTCATCGCCGGACGCGAATTTTTTTGGCTCTACCAAAAACCCGTCGGGATCAATCGTGTCGAGAATCAATTGCCACTCAAGATTCTCCTGGCCGGGCAGCACAAAGGGTATCGATTCGTAATGAGCATTAATCAGCAGCAGAAATGTGTCATCGCAGATGGGTTCGCCCTCGAAATTGAGGATATCGTTCGTATCGCCGCTTAGCAGCATGCCAAGACAGCGAACAAACGGCGACGCCCATTCTTCATCAGTCATCTCGGAGCCGCCGGGATTAAACCACATCACATCGCGAATCTCGGAACCGCGTATCCGGCGGCCCTGAAGAAATTTTGGACGGCGAAATACCGGATGCGCCTCGCGAAACCAAATCAGCTTTCGCGTGAAGTCGAGAAAGTGGTTCTGCTTTTCGTCACGCGTCCAATCGAACCAACTGATCTCATTATCCTGACAATAAGCGTTGTTGTTGCCCTTCTGGGTTCTTCCCCACTCGTCTCCGCCAGTGAGCATCGGAACGCCTTGAGAAAGAAAGAGTGTAGTCAGAAAATTTCGTCGCTGCCGTTCGCGTAGGGCGTTGATCTGCGGGTCATCGGTTGGACCTTCCACGCCGCAGTTCCACGATAGATTGTTGTTGTCGCCGTCATTGTTGCCGTCACCGTTCGCCTCGTTGTGCTTTTCGTTGTAGCTGACCAGGTCGTTCAGCGTGAAACCATCATGCGCGGTGACGAAATTGATGCTGGCGTATGGGCGTCGGCCATTGTGTTGATACAAGTCTGGACTTCCGGCGAGCCGGTATCCCATCTCGCCAATACGCCCCTCATCGCCCTTCCAAAAACTGCGAACCGCATCGCGATATTTGCCGTTCCATTCCGACCAAGGCGCCGGAAAATTCCCGACTTGATACCCGCCCTCGCCCACGTCCCACGGTTCCGCGATTAGTTTTACCTGCGAAAGGATCGGGTCCTGCTGGATGACCTGGAGGAAGGGATGCAGCATGTTTACCCCCTCGCGATTGCGCACGAGCGCCGGCGCGAGATCGAAACGAAATCCGTCGACGTGCATGTCCTCCACCCAGTAGCGCAGACTGTCGGTTACCAATTGCAGCGTCCGAGGATTGAGCAGATTGAAGGTGTTGCCCGTGCCGGTGAAATCCAGATAGAAGCGCGGATTCTCCGGGCGCAACCGGTAGTAAGCGATGTTGTCGATCCCACGGAAGCAAAGCGTGGGACCGAGATGATTCCCTTCTGCCGTGTGATTGTAGACCACATCGAGAATCACTTCGATCCCCGCCACGTGCAGGTTGCGCACCATCTTTTTGAACTCGGACACCTGCTCGCCCATTTGTCCGCTGCTGGAGTACTGCGCGTGCGGCGCAAAAAATCCGATCGTGTTGTAGCCCCAGTAATTCGTCAGACCACGGTCGACTAAGATTTTGTCGTCAATGTGCGCGTGGACAGGCAACAGTTCGATTGCAGTCACGCCAAGTTTTTTCAAATAATCAATGGCCACCGGGCTGCCCAGCGCTGCATAGGTGCCTCGCAACTCCTCCGGCACATTGTGCCAAAGTTTGCTGAAACCCTTCGCATGCACCTCGTAGATCACGGACCTATCCAATGGCACGCCGGGTTTATGGTCGCCCTGCCAATCGAATTGCGTGTCGATGACCACCGATTTCGGCACGCCCCACGCATCATCGCGGAAATCTTGCGTCAAATCCTCTTTCTTATCGCCGATGACGTAACCGAACATTTCATCTGCCCAGCTCACTTCTCCGGCAATAGCTTTCGCATACGGGTCGAGCAGGAGTTTCGAGCTGTTAAACCGCAACCCGCGCTCTGGATCATACGGGCCGGACACGCGAAAACCGTACAATTGTCCAGGCCGCACATCGGGCAGAAAGACGTGCCAGACCTGATCGGTACGTTCAGTGACAGGAATACGAATGTTTTCTTCGGTCACCTCCGTATTCTCGAATAAGCAAAGCTCAACACCGGTCGCGTTCTCGGAAAAAATGGCGAAGTTCACGCCATTACCCATCCACGTTGCTCCCAACGGATATGGATAACCGAGGAAGGTCCTTACCGTGGTCATAAACGCGCCGCGCATTTATCCGGCATCGAGTCAGTATTGGCAATCATGAACAGCGGATTGGACGTCCAGAGTGCCCCGCTTCAGATTGAAAGCGGCGCAGCAGCGCCGCACTCCAAAACGTAGCCGTGGTTTCAAGCTCCGTTTGTCGCTTGCGTCTTGGAGTGCGGCGCTGCTCCACCGCTTTGGACGATCCCGCTAGAGCTCCTGCAGAACGCGCCTGGCTTTTTCCACATCTGATGGCCGCAGAATAATTAACCCTTTTTCAGCTCCGCGACTGCCGGCAAGATAAGCGTATTCGATGTTGACTTCCGCCTCCGCGAGGCGCTCTGCGATTTTAGCCAAGACGCCAGGCTGGCTCGTAGTTTCGATCGTAAGCACTTCGGTCTCGATCGCGAGCACGCCGGCTTCGCCCAGGAGCATGAGGGCCTTAGTGGGATCGCTTACAACCATCCGCACCACCGTATGATCGACAGTGTCGGAAGTAGCCAGCGCATGAATGTTCACTCCGGCTTTGGCTAGCGCCTCACACACGCGCGCAAGAGCGCCGGGACGATTCGCAAGAAAGACCGCGAGTTGCGTGGCTGTTTCAACGGACAGCTTGGGAGATGGGTTCATGCCGCTTTCAAAGTGATGCCGGGAATGACTTCTGACAAATTCATTAATCTGAAGGATTTGAACTCTACGGCGTCAGCCCGTCGCCAATATGAAGTCCACCGAAAATCCTAAACAATTCGCGGATCCCGCTGATTTGGCGATTGTCGGTACTCCGATGAACACTGTCGCCGAACATTCCATTGCGGAACGGGCAGCGTCCCCGCGCCGCGTCGGCCTTCTCACCGCATGTTCCATCGTTATCGCAAACATTATTGGCACCGGCATCTTCACTAGTCTTGGATTTCAATTGGCCGACATTCACTCGGGGTTCGCTCTGCTGATGCTCTGGGTTGTCGGTGGAGTCGCGGCGCTTTGTGGCGCCCTTTGTTATGGCGAACTCAGCGCCGCGCTTCCGCGTTCCGGAGGTGAGTATAATTTTCTGTCCCAGATTTATCACCCCGCACTCGGGTTCATGGGCGGATTCGTATCCGCGACAGTAGGATTTGCCGCGCCGATCGCACTCGCCGCGATGGCCTTTGGCCAATACCTGAATGGCGTGCTCGACTTTGGCTCACCGGTCTTGCTCTCGTTTGCGGTTGTCTGGCTGGTCGCGCTATTTCATTTCAAGAGTTTGCAAGTCGGCAGTGCGTTCCAAAATCTTTCGACGCTCATAAAATTGCTCCTGATTGCTGCGCTAATTATGGCGGGCGTTTTCGTTCACCCGAAGCAGCCAATCGATTTTTTCCCTGCGCGCGGTGACACGACATCGATCTTCGGCGCGTCCTTTGCAGTGGCGCTGGTTTACGTGATGTATTCTTATTCCGGGTGGAACGCAGCGGTTTACATCACCGGAGAAATTAAGCAGCCGGAAAAAAATGTGCCGCGCTCGCTGCTCGTCGGCACAGGCGTGGTGATCGTGGTTTATGTGCTGGTTAATGCGATATTCCTCGCCACCACGCCTGCTCAGGAATTGAACGGTCAACTCGAAGTAGCATTGATCGCAGGCAAACACATTTTTGGCGCAAACGGCGGGCGAATTGCCGGCGCAGTCATATGTCTCGGGTTAGTTTCGGCGATCAGCTCAATGACGTGGATCGGACCGCGCGTCACCATGTCGATGGGCGAAGACCATTGGCTGTTGCGACTGCTTGGCCGGAAAAACAGGCATGGCATCCCGAGCAACGCAATCGCCCTGCAACTGATTATCGTGAATCTGCTCTTGCTCACTCGCAGGTTCGAAGACGTCGTCCGTTACACTCAATTCAGTTTGTTGATCTGCTCGCTGCTTGCTGTCCTGGGGGTAATCGTGCTCCGCTTCACGCATCCAGAAATTAAGCGCCCTTATCGGGTTTGGTTGTACCCGCTGCCGCCTGTTGTCTTTTCAATAATCACGATATGGATGATGTTCTATCTGCTGCGCTGGCATACCGCGGAATCCCTTGCTGGTTTGGGCACAGCGCTTTTGGGTTTGCTCATCTATTTTTGCGCGAGAAGACGGCCCAGTCACTCGTCATGAAACGGGACCGCAACATCGACCTCCGGCCTACGCACCCTGCGGGTCTGAAACCCGCTGGCGCTCACGCCGTGGACAACATGTCGGCTAAGCGCACCGGCAAAATCGCTATGTTCCGACGCAACACTCGGACGGCGGTGTCCATCATTATCGGTCTGGTAAGCGGACTTAGCGTGTACGCGCAGGGGAATCCCGAAATCGCGCCGCGTGCCCTGCCGGTGGCTGCCGGTCCCAATGATGTGGCGCGTTTTCTTGCTGGAATGCCGGTGCCAGCAGATTCGCCGCTCGCGCCGCTCACGCACAACCCGGCATGGCAGGAACACGCCGCGTTTTTCGAAGAGCAATTCTCAAAGCTAAATCTCCGACAGCTCGAAAAACTTCACTCCTGGCAACAGACGTACCTTCCACGATCGCTGCAACCAACCCCGGCAGTGTTTTACATGTTCAGCGGGCCGGATTTTTTGTACGTCGATCAATTTTTTCCCAAGGCTGCCGTATACATGCTTTGCGGGAAGGAAGCTCTGGGCCCGCCGCCCGATCCGTTGCGCATCGGGAATCTGTCCGGCGCGTTAGGAAATCTCGAGAACGCGCTGAAATCCTCATTGAACACGACGTACTTCATCACCAGAGACATGAAGATTGATTTGCACGTGCAGAACCTCAATGGCGTGTTGCCGATTCTCTACACGTTCCTCGCGCGCGCAGATAAATCGATCACGAATGTGACGCTCGGTTCTCTCAGCGCCAGCGGGGCGTTTGAAGAGGCCGCGCCAGGAAAGAAAGGCGGCAGTATCTCCGGGGTGCGGATCAAGTACACGGACAATCAATCCGGCGAGCCGCAAACGATGTACTATTTCACCACTGACATTTCTGATGGCGGCATCAAGGCGACTCCCGGCTTCTTGAAGTTTTGCCAACGATTGGGCGTCGGCTCGAGCTTTCTCAAATCATCCTCATATCTGATGTTCGAGAATGGTTTCGGCACAATTCGCAATTTCATTCTCGAACACAGCAATCTAATCGTGCAGGACGATGCCGGAATTCCCGTTGCGAACTTTGACCCGAATAAATGGAGCCTGCGTCTATTCGGTGTCTATCTAGGTCCGCTTGAGCTGTTCAAACAGCATTACCAGCCGCGACTGCAGGAGCTTTTCCAACAAAGCAATCCGCCGCCGCTTGATTTCGGTTTCGGTTACCGTTGGAACTACAAGGAAGCCAACTTGATGGTCGCGGAACGTAAGTGATGCCTTTTGTCATTCCGAGCGAAGTCTAGGGATCTTTAGCTGTCTCCTTGAAGAATTAGAGATGTTTCGAGTACGCTCGCGGTGACAGGTACGTGACGTGCCAGTTCTTAAAACCTGCGAAACCACGAGTACGGGAAGGCGTCTCCCGGGCAATCCGTCGCCCAGCGTGGTGGATTCATTTCACGATGCGGCCGCACGGGGATATTACCCCTGTCGACTTTGCCGCATCGTTCTCGCAGGTAGCGGATGAGTTCTTCGCACGCGTCGAGCTGCGCGCGCGTTGGTTGATCGCGATTAAAATCGCCGACGAGGCAAATGCCGAGCGAAATGTTGTTCAAATAATCGCTATGCACATGGCCGCCGTTGATCTGGCGCCGCCACCGATCGCCCACTTCGATCTGGCCATTGCCTGTCGACGTGCCATTGCCAATCACGAAATGATAGGCGAGACCATTCTGCATCCGGCGGACATGCCGATGGTAGTAATCAAAAACACGCGCGTTTCCCTGCCGTGTCCCGCTGTTATGCACGACAATGAATTGCCAGCGACGGCGTTTCACCGGAGCGCGCCGGATTGCTTCGATGACTGACCGCGTGAGATAGCGATAGCTCGTTGATTGGCGAGACCATGGCCAGAAACCGAATCTCCGCGGCGGTGGCGACGGTGGAGGCTCGAACCCTTCGTCTTCCTCGACACCGGACTTTTCGATCACAACCTGCGCTCGCTCGCCGGCTGGAGCAGCACGGGGAGTTTTTGGTTGGGGCGCTGAAGTTGGCGTAGGAACGGCAACCGCCCTCAGCGGTGGAGGTGACATTTCTGATGACGCGCCACGCTCTTCCGCGCGAGCAGTAGGGGTTTTTGCAGGCTTCGGTGTTTCCTCTTCTTCAGGCGCGTGTTTGAGCTTCGCAGTTTTCTTGCTTTTGCCCGTAGTTTCTTTCGTGCGGGATTTCTTTTTCGCCGCTTTCGGCTTGGGTGTGGGCGTGTGCCCCCGCTTTGATTTCGATGACGCGCTGGACTCGGGTGTTTCGCGGGGCGTTGGCGATGCAACGGGCTCCTCTTCCTCGTCGCCAGATCTTTCTTTGCTTGTTTTAAGTTCGGCGCTTGGACTCGGCGATTTTTTGGGAGTCACAGAAGCGTCCGAAGCTCGATGCCTCTTCGCCGATTTACTGGTTGCCGTTTTTGCTTTGGGAGTCGGCGATTTTTTTGGTTTGGGAGATGAGGCGCTTATCTTATTTGACTCCGATTCGTCACGCCGGCTTTTTTGCTCTTCATTGACTTGCGCGCGAACGAGACCTGTGACGATTGCGCCGAGGGCGAGCGCAGTTGCGAGCCAAATGCGGAAGCGCACCACTGCGACGGAGCGTAACAGAGCGCGCGATGCGATCAACTCCGAAGACTTTCGCGAGTCAACGGAATCGTTTAAAAACTTAAAAAGATTTACAACGCGCAATAAGTCCAGCTCGATTGCATTTGTAACGTTTGTTACGTCTGCCTCGTATTCACGCCGCGCGCGCGGCAGGCTCAGGTGCGAGAGGCGCAGCCCGGCGCATTCTTTCGCGTTCCCGCCGAAGGATTGCGTTCAATTTGCCTCCCAGCAACAGCAGGAGACAAGTCAGGTACATCCAGGTGAGCAGCACAACGATGGACGCCAGCGCAAGATATGTCGGGTTGTAGCGATCATATCTTGCCACATAGAGCTGAAAAAGTTTTGTCGCGATGATCCAGCCGACCGAAAAGAAAATCGCGCCCGGCAACGCCTGACGAATCGTCAAATAATTCTCCGGCGTCAGGAGGTACAGCGCGAGCGCGAGAATGACCAGCGCCACAAAAGTAAAAGGCAAATTCAACGTCGCAATCCATGCCTGCAGCGGAAAGCCCAGCTGAAAATTGACTTCCGCAAGACCCGCCAGGCGTTCACCAAAAACAATCGCGTTGAAGCAAAACACGATCACGATCCCAAACCAGAAAATCATGAAAAATGAGATGACATACTTGGACCACCAATGCGGATCTTCCCGCATCCCGTACGTGTGGCTAAGGGCCCTTGAGATCGTTGCGATGAAAACCGTCCCAAAATAAATGCCGAGAATGATGCCTGCGTTGGCAAGCAGACCGCTCGAGCCTGTTACGACCACATTGGCCATCGCAGAATCCAGAATGTCCTGCACTTTCGGGTCCGGCGGCATGAAGCTCTTCAAGAGAAGGAACATCCGATGCAACGTGCTCGGATCGGTGCCGAACAGACCCAGCAGATGCCAGAGAAACAATGACCCGGGAGCTAGCGCAAAAAGAAGCAGATAAGCCATCTGGGCAGCCAGGCCGGTCGTCTGATCAGTCGCTGTTTCCCAAACCAGCCGGCGCAAAACGCGCCAGATGAATACGAGATATTTCATCTCCGGCTGAGTTTACGTTGCTGCGCGTAAATATCCATTAAAGTCCAAATGCTTTCGCGCCGGTTGCGTTGCCTTGGAATCGGGTTGACGGCTTGTTGAAAAACTCCGCCATTTCTTCTAATTCCTGCTCCTACTCTTATCTCTATTCCAGGTTTACTCGGGCTCTTGCTAGTCAGAACGACTCTGGAGGACGAACCGTGAATAACAATAAGAGTACGGAGAACACGCGCCTTCTGACAAACTGTGAAAAAAAGAATCCTGATTCTCACCGCCAGCTTCGGAGAGGGTCACAATAGCGCCGCGCGAGGTGTTCGCGACGGCCTGGCCCGCGTCGCACTGGAGGGGGCCGACGTAGAATTGCGCGATTTGTTCGCCGAAGCTTATGGACCGATCAACGAGCTCGTCCGAAGAAGCTATCTCGGGCTAGTTAATTTCGCGCCGCATGCCTGGGGAGCTGTTTATCGATGGCTCGATCGCAAAAAGAATTTCGATAACCAATTCGCGCGATTCTCACAGCTAAAAGAGCATTTCGCCGCGTTGCTGGACCGATTTCAACCTGACGTGGTGATTTGCACTTTCCCGGCGTATCCGAATGTGCTGCGAGAAATTGCAGAAGAAAATCCTGACCGTGTTCGGCCCTGCAAGAGTGTGGTGGTTGTCACCGATTCGATCACCATCAACGCGGCCTGGTATCACTGCACCGCCGATTATTTCCTCGTTGCCAACGAACAGAGCGCCGCCGTTTTACGAGCAGTGGGAGTCGCGCCGCAAAAAATCAAGGTATTTGGATTTCCTGTAAGCCCAAAATTTTCTGACTTAGCGGCGTCGAATCGAGTGTTGCCGTCCAATAACGCCAGCCGTCGTGTGTTGTATATGATTCACGCCGCTACCCGCGGTGCGCCGGATCTGGTACGGCGACTGGCGGAGCTTGGCGTCGATGTTACCGTGACGATTGGCCGTGCTGATAAACTCCGGCCGGCGATCGAAGCAGCAGCAGACGGTCGCCCAGTAAACATCGTTGGTTGGACCGATGAACTTCCCCGCATGCTGTACGAAAGCCATTTGCTCATTGGGAAAGCCGGAGGCGCGACGGTACAGGAAACGATCGCCGCGCGTTGTCCAATGATCATCAATCACGTCGTGGCCGGTCAGGAGGAAGGCAATGCTCGATTGATTGTCGAAACGAACTCGGGCGCGATCGCCCTTTCACCGCCGGAGGTCGTCGCACAAATTCAACGCACGTTCGCCGACAACGCAAAACAATGGCGCGAATGGGCGGCGAACATCGCAAAGCTCAGCCGGCCCCGCGCCGCGCTCGATGTCGCTGAATTCTTGTTATCGATCTGAACCCCCTGGCTGTTGTCGTCATTCGTGCTCCAATGAGCTTGTCGCATGAAGTGTCTTTGCGTGCCCTCGCGCTGGTCCAGCACGGCAACAGCAGCATGCCCGTCGGAGTATGCCTTCGCATATGTCGATCGTGTGCACAGGTTTCGTATTTGCCTGCCGGCCGGAGTAACCAAAGAAGCGGCCACAGGTTATCCAGCCGGTTCAGTCCTATTCACCAGCTTCGCTCTTCCGCCAAAGACGAACCTACGGTCTAAACAACTGGTCATCGTTGCGGGCGAATACGATCTGCTGAAGAGCGCAACCCCATTCGGTCATTTCAGCGCGAATGGCATGACGTTCGACCGAGCGAAGCTCGAAGAAGGCGGCGCGGGAAATGTAACCCTGCATGTCATTTACACATGGAACCGCGGGAACAATGCCCTCCATTTCGACTTCGAACATCGCTCCGTTAATCGCGCTAACTTTGATCCGTCCAACCGTCCGGCCGAATATAATCGCGATGCTCAGATCAAGCCTACTGAGCAGATCATGATTACGTTCGCATTATTGGCTAGCTAGCGTTCGCCAGGTCGCAAGATCGAACGAACGATCGTCTTCACGCCTCCGATTTCTCTCTAACCAACATTTCCTCGCCGCCGCTAAATGTTCGCAGCACTTCTAATTCCGGCGAGAGAACGACAACATCTGCATCCGCTCCGACCGCCAATCGGCCTTTTGTTTCGAGGCCGATCGCGCGTGCGGGATTTTGTGTCGCCATTGCGACGGCTTCATGCAGCGGAACATTAACCTTTCTTAGCATCGTTCGTACGAGATCGACCATGCGCGAGGCGCTACCTGCAAGCGCTGAGCGGTCAGCCAGCAAACACACGCCCGCTTCCACAACACAATCATTGCCAAAAAGCGAAAACTGCGATCCATCCGGTAACCCGGCCCCCGCAGTTGCATCCGTCACGAGACAAATTCCATCGAGACCTTTCGCGCGATACAACATCTTCATCAACGTCAGCGAAACGTGATGGCCGTCGGCGATCAGTTCGCAACTAATCTGCGGTTCACTCAAAGCGAACTCTAGCAAACCGCCGATTCGATAGACTCCGCGGCGTCGCGCCGAGGACATGCAATTGAACGCGTGCGTTACACTACGCATGCCACTCTCGAATGCGGCGCGTGCGTGTTCGTCCCACGCATCGCTGTGGCCACCGCTTACGCTGATTCCGCGCGTGTGGAAATTTTCGATCGCCTCGAGCGCTCCCGGCAGTTCGGGCGCAATCGTGACGCGTCTAATCACATCGGCATGGTCGAGCAACTGCTGCACACCAACTGGTGATGGGTTCTGAATGAATTCTTCGCGCTGCGCACCGCGTTTCGTTTTCGAGACGAACGGGCCTTCCACGTGGACACCCGCAATTTGTCCGCGCGGCGCGCCCGGCGGTCGGGCCCGACCGTAATCACGCACCGCGTTTAAAACATCGACAATGCTCTGTATCGGCGCTGTCGCGGTTGTCAGCAGAAGCGACGTGGTGCCGCCGCTCGCATGATAATCGCAAACCGCATCAAATGCTTCGGAGGAGGCTTCCATGCTGTCGCGGCCGAGCGCGCCGTGCACGTGAAGATCGATGAAACCGGGCGCGAGATAATTGCCGCCAACGTCGACAACCTCTTTCCCGCGCGCACGAGTCTGCTCGCGAATTGCGGCGATTTTTCCGTCAACCACGACGACTTCCAATCCGTCGCGAATTCCATCGGGAAAAATTAAATGCGCGTTTGTGAAAATCATTTGTTGTGGGCGAGACGATTTCTGTGCGGAAAGCCGTTGCCTTCCCAGGGGAACGGACAACGTCGTTCGCTACAATACCATCTCGACCGGAACTGATTGCCTTTGCGCGCTCCAAAGTCCATTTTCTCTCTATCGGCAATGAACCTCGACTACGATGTCGCAATCATCGGTGGCGCCTTTTCCGGCGCGGCGACGGCGCTCGTGCTCAAACGCAAACGACCCGAGACCCGGGTCCTGATCATCGAAAAAACAGCCGAGTTCGATCGCAAAGTCGGCGAGTCGACAACGGAAGTGAGCAGTTGTTACATGACGCGCATTTTGGGTCTCACCCATTACCTTGGTCATCATCAATTGGCCAAGCAGGGTTTGCGCCTGTGGTTCTCGAATCGCCCTGATCAACCCTTTGATGATTGCGTCGAGGTCGGCACACGTTATCAGAGCAGATTGCCTGGGTTTCAAGTAGACCGGGCAAAACTTGATTCACACATGCTCGATCTCGCGGTGGAAGCGGGTTGCGAGCTATGGCGGCCGGCGAAAGTAACAAATCTCGAGTTTAACAGTGTGAATGGCCAACGGGTCAGCGCCGCCGTCAATGGTAGCGAATGCAGCGCTGGCGCGCGTTGGATCATCGACGCTACCGGGCGCGCGACGATGCTCGCGCGAAAACTCGGACATCTTCGTCCGAACACCGAGCACCCCATCAACGCTGTCTGGGCACGCTTCAGCGGCGTGAAGGAATGGGACAGCTACGAATGGCGACAACGTTTTCCCGAATACGCTAATGGCTGTCGCACTGCGCGCGAATGGGCCACGAACCATCTGTTCGGGCGCGGCTGGTGGGTCTGGATTATTCCATTGCAAGGAGGCGACGTCAGCGCCGGCATCGTTTACGACAGTCGTATCTTCAAGCTCCCGGAAGGACCGAGTCTCGGCCAACGATTGCACACCCATATCCTCTGCCATCCGGTTGGCCGCGAGATTTTTGGGGCAGCACGCGTGATCGAAGGCGACGTGCACGCCTTGTCTATGTTGCCATATCACAGCGAAAAAGTTTGCGGCGACGGTTGGGCTGCAGTCGGCGACGCCGCCGGTTTCATCGATCCACTTTATAGTCCGGGTTTGGATTTTTGTTCCTACACCTCTTACTATGTGGCCGATTTGCTGGCGCACAGTCTGGCCGGTGAAGACGTCACCGAGCAGCTTCGTTATTACAACCAGCAATACCCCATCACCTACCGTTATTGGTTTGAGAGTCTGTACAAGGACAAATACTACTACATGGGGGACGCCGAACTGATGTCGGCTGCGCTCCTTCTCGATGTGAGCAGTTATTATCTCGGTCTCGTATGCGGTGTTTATCGTGATCCGGAATGTGGATTTCTCAACCTGCCCTTCTCAGGCATCGGCGGCAGATTGGCTCGCAACGCGATGACTTTTTATAGCCGACGTCTAGTCGCGTTGGCGAATCGCAGATGGGCAACTGGTTATTACGGAAAAAGAAACGCCGGCTGGCGCGAGCTCTATGATGGATTTGTTCCGGATATCCGAATTCACAAACAGATTCGCCGCGGATTGCTGCGCTGGTGGAAATGTGAGCTGATCAACTTGGCATTGATATTGCGGGGACGCGCAGCAGTACCTGCAAAGCAGGCTTCAGCGACCGTCCCAACAGAAGCGTGGTAGGGCGCGGGTAAATCTTAATCTTCATCCTAGTCCTATTCCTATTCCTATTCCCAATCTTTTCGCTTTTCCATGCGCGCGTCACTCGACCATGAAAAACTGGAAGTGTACCAAGCGTCCCTTGAGTTCATCACATGGACGATTCCACTTTTGGACCGACTGCCCGCAAGTGCATCCGTTCGCAATCAACTGGACCGCGCCTCGACTTCGGTTCCTTTGAACATAGCGGAAGGGAACGGAAAATTTACTTCGCCTGATCGGTGCCGATTCTTCGATAACGCCCGTGGTTCGGCATTGGAATCAGCGGCATGTCTGGATGTGATGGTCGCCAAAAGATTCATCGACGCGGACGAAATCCACAATGGCAAGGCCATGCTCATGAGGATCGTGTCAATACTGTTCGGATTGATCCGCGCAAATTCGGACGTGCGGATCTTTGAAGAGCCAGCGAGCTATCGATTCGGCAAAGAGCAGGAGCAAGAATAGGAATAAGAGTAGGAGGTAAGCAATCTACGGGCTGAGCAGCGTTGTGTACCAGCGCAGAAATATCTCGCCAAAAAACATCCAGGTGAGCGCGCCAAACGCCAGATAAGGTCCGAAAGGCAATTTGGCTGACCAAACAGGTTTCCCCACGACGAGCGTGATCAATCCGACGACAGAACCGAGCAGCGAACCAGCGAAAAGGCTAAACAAGACCGCGCGCCAGCCGAGAAAAGCGCCAATCGCAGCCAGGAATTTTAAGTCGCCGCGGCCCATCGCCTCTCGCGGAATCACCAGTTCACGAGCTACGCCGGAAATCTGCGTCACATCATCCAGCATCATCACGTGGCCTTCGGCCGTGATGCGATCGTAGCGAAAGTCCAGGGTTACATTTCCATACGCGTGGTGATCGATCCGGACTTCATCGCACGTGAGCAACAGCCGATCTTTTTCGCGCGCAAAATAATCGCTCCACAGACTTTCTTCAGCGCCCACGACGAAATCAGCGTCATCTCCGCGTTTTGTCCACGTGAACGGCGTCGGCGCATCAAATCGAATCCGTTTTCGCCCAAAAGCGATTTTGCCCGCTTCCAACACAATCAAAAGGATCACGTAGCCAAGCGCGGCTGCGAGCAAAGCGCGAAGGCCCGCCGCAATGCGGGAATTCGTCCCCATCAAAGCGGGGACAGCCACACTGAAAGCGACGCCAGCGATTACTCCGCCGATCGTTACCCGGTCTGGAATAATGAAATGTTCGAAATCGATAAATGTTCCTATAATGAGGAACGAAACAAAAACCCAGTACGCGATCGCAACCTGCGATGAGAAGCCTTCCCAGATCGCCAGAAAAATAAGCGCGGTGACCAGTTCCACGGCGAAATAGCGAAACGAGATTTTGGCGCCGCAATTTGCGCAGCGGCCGCGAAGCACGAGCCAGCTGATCAACGGCAGATTGTGCTGCCAAGGAATCGGTTGCTTGCAGTTCGGGCAAAAAGAGCGGCGGGGTCGGTTAATTGAAAGATCAACAGGCCACCGGTAAATACAGACGTTCAAGAACGACCCGACTACAGCGCCAAGCACAAACGCAAACGCGCCGAAGAGAACGTCGTAAATTGGATTATGCACGTGGTTAACCGGCGATCCGTTTTAGGCGGCGACGCTCCATGAGCCACGCAATCCAGATGCAGCTTTCGTAAAGCAGACACATCGGCAGCGCCATTGCGATCAATGTCAGGATGTCTGGCGTAGGCGTGATGATCGTCGCCATGATGAAGATCAGCACCACCGCATACGGCCGGGTGCGCGCCATAAACTTGTAGGTGATCAATCCAAATCGAACCAGCGCCAGCACTACCACCGGCAATTCGAATGCCAGACCAAAGCCGATGGTGAATCGCGTCACAAAAGAATAATACTGCTGCACAGTCCAGGTCGGCGCCCAGCCCAGCGATTCGGTGTCGCGAAAGAAAAACAGGATCGTTTTCGGCAGCAGCCAGAAATAACAAATGGTTACGCCGAGTAGGAAGAGCGCGAAGCTGACCCCGATCGCTGGAAACAAAAAGCGTCTTTCCACTGCGGTAAGCGCCGGCAAAACAAACTCCGCCACAAAATAAAGCAGCAGCGGAAAGGAAAGAACGATGCCTGCGTAAAACGCGAGGTGAAATGAGATCACGATTGAATCAGTGATGCCGAGCGCCTTGAGCGTGCCAATTTGTGAACCAACATCCCGCAGCGGCGCCTGCAAGATCCGCACAAGGGCCGATCGAAACGCGAAGCAAACAATCATCGCGACGCCAAGCGTGAGCGCAATCTTGACAATCGTCCACCGCAAGTCTTCGAGGTGTTCGAGAAACGGCTTCGACGTTTCGCTGTCCGGAAGGTCGCGGAATTTAAAGATGTCTCGCAGCGCCATGGACGGGAGGAGTCAACGCGGCCCGAGCGGCAGAAGACCGCGCGCTGCGAGCGCCGCGCAAATGCCGAGTGTGTTGGCGTCGCGAATTTCGTTCTCCGCGATCATGCGGCGAATTTCCTCCACAGTAAACTCGCGGCAATCGAGAATCGATTCCGCTTCGTCCCGCGCCGGAGGCTCTTTACACGGTTGAACTGAACGCGCCAGGAATAAATAACCGCGCTCATCTGTGAATCCCGGCGATGAAAAATAATGGCCCAACGGAATGAGCTCGCCGTTTTCGGCCAGCTGGTAACCGGTTTCTTCGCGCAGCTCTCGCAATGCGACGTTCCTAATCTCTTGCTGATCAGCGTTGTGATCGTCAATTTGACCGGACGGCATTTCCCAGATTGCCTGGCGGATCGGGATGCGTTCCTGACGAATGAGAATAATTTTACCGTCGTGCCTCATTGGCGCGACAACGACCGCCGCTTTGCGATGCACGATCGTCCATGTGCGCGGCTGGCTTCCCGATGGCGTTCGGACCTGATCGGTCACGACGTCGAGATGCGCATTCGCAAAGTGCCGCTCGCTCGAGATGGTTTCCCACGCGTGCTCTTTCATCCGGAAAGATTATGAACATGGGGCAGAAAAGCGAATGCTCAGGTAGCGCCGATTCTTAGATTTCTGTCCGACTCAGTCGCCTGCGTGCCGAGTGTCATTCCAAAACCGAATCACTGGCTGACACAGGTCATGTTCGTAGCCAAGCGTACTCAGACTTGCTACGTCCAACATAAACAGTTTTCCGGCAGCAGGCTCGAGCCCAAGCCACCGAGCGGCGAGCACTCGCAGGAAATGTCCGCTGGAAAAAATCAGCACATCGCCTTTGACGGCGCGCACGCGACTGAGAACACGATCGGCCCGGGCGCCAACCTGTTCCGGCGATTCCCCGTTTGGGCAACCATCGCGAAACAATTCCCATTCGGGTCGCTTCGCGCGAATTTCCGAGGTGCGGAGACCTTCGTAATCGCCGTAGTTCCACTCGATCAGATCCGGATTTACTTCGGCTGCCGCCCCAAACCCCGCTAGTTCACAGGTTCGAACGGCGCGTTGTAATGGGCTGGTGAAAACCTGCGCGAAAAGCAATCCGGCTAGGCGCTCCCCCAGCCTTTTGGCGTTGCGTTCGCCGCGTTCGGTCAACGGCAAATCGGTAAGCCCCGTATGCTGACCGGTGACGCTCCAGGCGGTCTCCCCATGACGCGCCAGGTAAATGACAGGAAGAATTTCGGGCGCCATGACTGGTCTACCAGCCCGCCAGTTCGAGTCCTTTCATAAAATGTTCACCTGCCAGTTCCGGCCTTCCCAGCGCTGATCGCGGTGCCAAAAAAAAGTAAAGGCAAACACCGATCCGCGCGGCCAGTCTGCGGTTGGAAAATCTGCGAACCAAAGGTCCAGTTTGGTCTGATGAGTAGTGTCCAATTGCTCAGTGCGCGCCCAGTCATTCGGTGACCAGACAATGCTTGCAGCCGCACCGAGGATAATCCGCAAAATC
>DATLPS010000032.1:0-48336 GCA_035535575.1 Candidatus Limnocylindria bacterium | reverse complement strand
AGGCGTTCTGGCGCCTGACTTCCAGTTTGCAGGGCATCCTATAGGTTTCTACTTTTCCCGTGATGGACTTGTCGAGATCGAAAACACCAATTGGTCCGCAACTTCATATCGCACGGCATTGTCGCACTACTTATCAGAACTAGCCCGACCATGATTCATCTGATTCAAAGTCAGTAGGGACTCATGGCCGCACGGGTTCGTCGAAATCCCTCGTAAGTTGGGTCGGATTTCCGCAGTTGAATTCGCCCCGCCACCGACTTAGCTACCGAAACTCCAGCCCGAAGGATACAAGATTTCCTAAACCTTAGGTGTGGGTTCGATTCCCGCCGGGAACGCCAGTTCTAAGTGATGCCAAGTGAAGTGCTTGGATGTGACGAATCAGGCGTCGTCCGGCAAACAATCGCTGATCCGCCTTTCCCTGTTCCGCCGCCTCGGACATACACTGATGGCGACTCTCGAGAGCTTGATCCTACCGTCGGTCTTTTTCGCTCTCGCCTTGATAGGACTGGCGATCATGGGCGGCTTGGCTTGGCTTACTTGGCTGGATCTTTTCGCAACCGCTCGAGTGGCTTGACCTAGGCGGCTGGGCCCAAGGCGTAAGGATCTACTTCGTCGCATCGACTATCTTCATGATGACGGTCGGCGGAATCTGGGTTGGTTACAACAGAGCTCAAGAGCTTTACATGCGCTTTTGGGCGCCCAATAAAAGTCCACAGAAGAGCCCCTAGGCGCGAGTGTAAGTCCGGCGCGTCTGAGGCGATGTCCTTGGGAATCCCGCCGCTAATCGGTAGCGTATTCGTTTCCCAGACTTCTTTAGCGATGTTGCACGATGGAAAGACCTTCTTGGGGTCAGTCGTTCGAGGGCTTTGGCCATTCGCCTTGATCCCTTTTAGTGATTTCAGCCATATCCGTGGCTGCCTTCGCTAGCCAGTCTGCGCCTTCACCCGCGGTAAGTGCGTCGAGCGAGGTGGCTATGCCCTTGGGACTGCGACTGCCGAGATGAATGTTGGCGGTTTCCCAGCCCATCGCATGAAAGAGGGCGAGCTCGAGCTTATCGCGGTTTTCGTCGGGCAATGCGCCGAGTTCGATCTTCACCGCGTCCGGCGCGAGTTGCCGGAGCATCCAGCAGTCATGGATTTGGAAATAAGGATCGGGATCGCGGATCGCCCGCTGCAAAAGGGATGCAATCTGCGAACGCATCGCCGGACGGTCTTGGATCCAATAGAGCGCCGACGGCACGAGTGCTTTCACCTCGCGGGCAGTCCTCGCTTTCCCATCACCGAGCACCGCCGTAAAGCGTCGGCGGCCAAGACTGCCAAGACCACCAGGCTTCTTCTGCTTGCGATACTCGAGTTTCGCGCCCGGCGGGAATGCCGCGCGAAACATCTCCACGATTTCCGCATCGAGCTCATCCTTCTTGATCACAGGCGAATCTTTGTCATCGAGCTTCTTGGTCCAGAACTCCTCTGGATTCTCCGGCAGTCCCGGCGGAAGCGCGAACGGAAATCCCATCGTGTCACCCTCCAACAGGATCGGCGCCCCCCCAGCTTTCAGGCACGCGCGATAGCCCTTCAGCAGCAGCGCCGCAATCTCCGTCGGGTCGGTAACCAGGTGGTTCTCTTCCGCAGCCAGCGCCGCGCTGGTTGCGAGCCGCACGAGATCGCTCGTGAAAGGAAGCTCGCAAGCCTCGTCGAAGTCATTCATCCCCCACACCAGCCGCTCACGCGAATCCAGCCAGGTGCCGAAGTTCTCCACGTGCAAATCGCCCACAGCGAGAAGCACATCGTCGACTCGCTTTGCAAGGTGAGGACAAACATCCGGCCATTGCTCAACCCAACGATAGAACGTCGCCCGCAGGAATGGAAACGCTCCATCAGCCATCTTGCCATGCTTCTTCGCGAGCAGCTTGTCTGAGAGGTCCGTTTGCTTCCGCTCCCATGCCTCGAAATCTTCTGTGGAATTGACAATGCCGCGCATAATCAGAACTGACTGTGAATCAGCTCGGAGAGGTTGCACGCTTTCATCGTCAGCTTGAATTTGCCACGGTTGATCCAGCGCGGTCTCTTTGCCGAAAGTGCATGACACGCCCTAGACGCCGCGCAGCTTGTTGAAGAAGGCGCGCTCCTTGATCCTTCCTTCCAGGCTGGCGGCATTAAGGTCCTCCAGGGCCGAGTCCGGGAAAACAAAGAAAAGGAAATCCTCATCAATGCTAACATTGTGGATGCGGCGGCAAAAGCCGTTGTCGCCTCGAATGCATGGATCGGGAGCTGGCGGATGAAGTGCTTGGTGGTAGTTTTAGTGATACAAGTTATTTCACTGGCGGGATGAAAGGCAGCCCGTCGAAATCGTTGAGGTCTTCGATTGGGCCGAATTTGTTGAAGAGCATCTCCCAGGCGTCGGGCGAGGGCTCGCGTGTGCCTACCACCTCCTCCAATGCATCTCTGGAATGCGTCTTGAAGAAACCATCCAGGTCATCCGCATTCGTAAATGCGGCGGCATGAAAGAGGTATTTCTGCCATTGCAGCGCCTCGTCGCGCTCGAAGTCTTTCTTGAAAAGCCGCTCCTTGGGAATCTCGATGTGCGGCATGTCTTGGGTCTTCTTAAAGCGCCCGCCCCAGGTTAGCCCGAACTTATCCGCGCCCGTCGCGATCTTTTTTTCCTCTGGCCCGGCTTTGAGGATCGAGCCGTCAGGCTTAAAAAGAATGATATCCATGGCCTGCGCGCCGAGGAAGTTGTGCCGCGATTTCTTATGGATTCCGTCGAGAGGCGTGAACGTCGTCCCGACCTTTACAAAGGTCCCGGTATTTGGATCAAAGCGCCGCCCTTTCTTGAATATCTCGAACTGCTCGTCCGGCGTGCGATGCACCCCTTGGGAATCCACCCCCGTTTTCCATCCGGTAGGGAGATTTTTCTTGATCTCCGCGAGAATCGCCGGCAAGGCAGCATGCAGGATCGGGTGAAGGAAGAGTGGGTCGGATTGGTGGTTGGCCATATAACGAAGGGTGTTCCAGGAAGATCTGGAGATCGCGTTAAGCGGCGTTACCAGCGAAAGTTTCAGCGCCCTCGACCCTCCTAGCTCGTTGACAAACGTCGCGTGACGTAATCAAGACAACCATTAACAATTTTGTGAAAAGCTGTCGAGCTCTATTTTCCCGCGCGGTTGTGTCCTTCTGCTCGTTTCATTCAGGATATTTACGTAGCTCAGACCCCGTGTGGCATCGTCGTGAGATTTCTGCTCGACCGATTCGGTAGCGGTATCGGTAACTCGACATCACTACCCTTCCATTAAACCTTGGTTAAGAGTCACTTGCTCTGCCAATTGAGCTAACGGTGCAAGGAAATTTTGGATTTCAAACTTCGCCTGCAGATTCGAACAGAACTTCGCGCAACAGAAAACCTCGATCAGGCTTGCGTGTGACGGGCGTAATGTTTCTCGACTCCTTTTGGAAGCAGGCGCTTGCGTCCGCGTTGCCGCCGCCGTGCCAGGATTGCGCGACCACCTTTCGTCCGCATCCGCGCACGAAAGCCGTGCTGCCGTTTACGTGTTCGCTTGGATGGCTGGTAAGTCCGTTTCATAGAACCGAGAAGGCGCCTGGTGCGATTTAGGAGCGGTTACAGTAGGGGTGAGTGTGGCATTGTCAACGCTGCCGACAATTCCAACACATCGCCGTTCAACCGCCAAAATTTTGGAGAATGACATACAAGAAGGAAAGAACGCTTGCCTCGCAAATTAACCGCCCGCGCGAATCTTCGACCCGGCAGGCCCGCATGGGTGCTCATTCGGCCCGTTCGATCCATTACTGCTCGCCCCAATTTACACGATTGCCAGGACGGCCGATTTCTGGAATAACCGGGGCGGGCTATGAGTGAACAAGAAACCGTTGTCATTGAGCCGGCAACTGAAGCCGACCTGGATGAATTGTCGCAAATGCTGGCTGAATTGTTCGCTCAGGAAAGCGATTTTCGACCGGATAAGGACAAACAGCTTCGCGGCCTGCGACTTATTTTCGAACAGCCCAGTCGCGGGCGCGTTTTCGTGCTGCGGCGCAACGGCGTGATTGTAGGCATGATCAATCTGCTGTTTACGATTAGCACTGCCGAAGGCGGCTTTGTCATCTTGCTCGAGGACCTGGTGGTCCATAAAGAGTACCAGGCGAAGGGTTACGGATCAAAGCTGCTCAACCACGCCATTGATTTTGCGAAGAAGAAGAATTTTCTTCGCATTACACTGCTGACTGACCGACCTGAAAACGTTGCGCAGGAATTTTTCCGACGTCACGGGTTCGTCGAGTCTACGATGATTCCGATGCGTCTGTGGATCACGCCGCAAGGGAATAGTGATCAGTGATCTGTGATCTGCGGTGGCAGCCGTGTCGGTTGCGATTCTGGGCATTCCCCTGCAGGCGACACGCCTGCCTCTACAGGCTCTTTTTCTCGATCCAAGCGTTCAGCTGAGTTGCAAGGCGTTTTTTCAATTCGGCGCGAAACTGAATTTCATCCACGACCTTCGCCACCTCAGGCGCGCTTGCCGAGGGTAAATTATTCTTGGCGTAAGCTCTTAATTCATTGCCGCGCGAGTCGTCGGAGAAAAACGTGAACAGACTCGGCGCGTAGCGGTTTGCCCCGGCGGCATCGGTCTTATCAAGCAAGGCCTTCATATTTGCCTTCGCGAATTCCCAGGCAATGTCTGAATGACCGCTGTCGCGCGCGACTCTTGGAACCAGAAAGATCGCACGGCTCGTTGGCAGCTCGTCCGTGAGAGCAATCGCAAGTGCCTTCTTCACTAGCTTGGGATCGATCGCGCAAGCAAGCGCATTGTAATAATTTTGTTTTTCCTCAATGCTAGTCGTCTTTAGACCCAGTTCGTGGAGCTTCGCCCAAGTCTTTTCGTCGGCATAACGCCCGACGACTGCAAACACTGCCGGCCGCAGATCAGGTGCGAGCGACGCTGGATTCGCGAGATATCTTTTGAAACGTTCGCGACATCCCGCGATAATTTCCGCGTCGTTTAAGTCTCCCAGAGTATTGATCAAGCTGGCGCGCAAGTTACCGGCGGTAGGCTGCTCGCCTTCTTTGGGTTCCCAGCCCAGCGTGTCGAAGGTTGGACGCATGAGGGACCGAGCGTACTTTTGAAATCTTTCGCGCTCTGGACTGGGACCGAGCAGGCCATTGATGAAATCCACGACGTTGATGATCTGTTCGCGCTCAGCGATTTCAGTCGAAGCAGGCAATTTCTCAACCAATTCAAAATAGCGCGAGACCGACGCGCGATCGGCCTGCACAAGCGCCCACCCATCGCTGAGAAGATTAACGCGATCTTCAACACTTAGCTTCGACAGAGCTTGTAGCAACAAGTTCCAAGACGGCGCGTCATACTCGACGCGGTAATTTCCAGCGCCTTTTACATTCAACTTGAGCGCGCGATCTGCGGGAACGTCCTGGAGAATATGTGTCTTCCCGGCCATCAACAAACTCGCAGGAGCTTGTCCGAAGACCGAATATGTCAGCGGGATTTGCCACTCCAGCGGCGGCGCGTTTTTGAAATTCACGGTGAATCGCTCCTGCGTGAGCCGAACCTTTCCATCTGCTTCTCGCTTAACTTCCACAACTGGGAATCCGGGCTGCTCCGTCCAGCCAGCTGCGATCTCGCCGATCGGTTTCTTCGAAGCTTCCGAGAGCGCGTCCCACAAATCCGCGGTAGTGGTGTTCGAATACTTATGCGTGGCGATGTACCGGCGAATTCCGTCTCGGAAAACATCTTCACCAAGAAAACTCTCCAACATTCGGAGAAACGATTGGCCCTTTTTGTAGGTGATATCATCGAAAGCGCTGTTGGCTTCCGCCTCTGTCGCGATGCGCTGCTGAATCGCATGCGTGGTCGATCTTGCATCACCTTCCATCGCTTGCTCTTTGGCAATACCGACGCGCCGGGTGGGATCGCGCGGCAAATTGCGTCGCAGCCAGACCTCCCATTGCGGATTGAAATGCGCGGTGCACTTCGTGCCCATCCATGAGGCGAACCCTTCATTGAGCCAGAGATTGTCCCACCAAGCCATGGTCACAAGATCGCCAAACCACATGTGCGCCACCTCGTGTGCGATCACTTCGTAGATATTTTGCTTCGTCTCTGCGGAGGAATTTTTTGGGTCAAACAAAAGCGCGGACTCGAAATAAGTGATTCCGCCCCAGTTTTCCATAGCCCCACCGAACCCGCCCGGCAGCGCGATTTGATCCAGCTTCGGCAATGGATACGGCACGCCGAAGTAATCGTTGTAGTATTGCAAAATCTGCGCCGTGGTTTCGAGCGCGTAGCGGCCGAGTTCTGCCTTGCCCTTGGTTGCGATTACGCGAATCTGGGTCGGGCCGCACCGCGATTCGATGAAATCGAGCTCGCCGGCAACGAGGACATTCAGATAACTGGACATTGGAGGAGTCGCGGCAAAGCGCAACTCTTTCCCGCCAGCGATTTTTTTCTCGCTCTTGACCGGCATGTTCGAGACAGCGAGCCAGTTCTTCGGCACGACAACGGTCAATTGAAATCGCGCGCGAAAGACCGGTTCATCCCAGCATGGGAAAAATCGCCGGGCATCAGTCGCTTCGAATTGGGTGCCGAGCATGATCTTTGGCGCGCCGTTACCCTGTTCCTGGTATCGCGTGTAGAAAAGGCCCTGTCCTTGCTGATTAATTTTGCCGGAGAAGGTGAGCGCCAAAGTGTGATCTCCCGATGCTAGCTCTGACGGCAATACTAGCGTAAGGAGTTCCTTTTCTTTGTCTATCTTGATTGCAGACGTGGCTAGCGCTTTCCCATCCAGAGAGGCTTCTGTGATTTCGAGCTCGAGCGCGTTCAGCACGAGCTGACGGACGGGACTGCGCACATTCAGCTTTACGGTTTCCGTCCCGCTGAACGTGAACTTGTCAATGTTCGGGACAATACGAATCGAGTACTCGACTGGGACAACCGATTTCGGCAATTTTCCCGGCGTCTCATTAAAACTGAACGGTTTCTCCGCAGACATCGTAGCAGCAAACGTAACGGAAAGCAGCGAGACTAAAAAGCGACACAAAAAACGCATGTTTGGCACTAAACACCGCATGCGGGTTGTTTTCATCGCAAATGATGAGAACCGCGCACCCAGGGTCGCGTCCTACGCTACTGGACAACCAACACCAGCAGCAATTGTCCGCTCCCGACTTGCGGACCTTTTATGACCAATGGGCTGCGCTTGCTCAGCTTCGCATCGGTTTCAAGCAAGAGCTCTTTCTCCTTATAAAGTTTCAGGTTCAAAACATAGTTCGCCTCGCTCTCGCCTCGGGCATCAACATGCAGACCGAAAAATTTGCTGGTCGCCAGCCAATCTTCCTGGCCGGTCTTGAGTGTCTTTTGCGATTGGCCGATCACCTGAAATTGATTGTAGCCAAAAAACTTTTTCAGGGATCCTTCGATGCGCGTCAATTCTGCCGGAATCGGTTGTGGTTCTGCGACATTTTCCGCGATCACAAGTCCACTCCAGACCGTCTCCGCGCCCTTTAGTCCGGGGGTCGCACTGAGGATGAGGGCGACAACAGGAATCAAGTACGCCGAAACGCCACCCATGAGCAGTTATTTGGCCGCGTAATCGGCCGGCAAACTTTGCAATCCCTCTGTCCAAAGCACCGTCACGCGATCCTGTTTTACCTCAAACATTGAGACGGTCGCATTTGGGCTGACGACGGGATCAACGCGAGCATTTAGAATTTGGGTAAGGTATTGCGATTCCTCGCTTGGATTTTTCTCGTGCATGACGAGAACAGTGCAAATTACAAAGACTGCGATTGACACAGTGCCTGTCCATAACAGACGAGGGATTGTCCACCACGTGGAGGTTTCCGTGCGGCGGCCGGGGAACCTTCGACTAGCCTGTTCCTGCGCGATTTTCTCGCGGAGCTGATGGCTGAAAAATTCTTCGTTCGTTAGTGCTCGCACGCCCAGCTCATTCTTAAGAAGCTTGCCAAGTTTTCTTGCTTCGGCTTTTTCAGCTTCGGCGGCAGCTTTGTCGGGCAATGAAGCTTCAAATTCCGCAAGTTCTCGCCCACTGAGCTGGCCGTCGACCCATGTGGTCCATTTTTCCTCAAATGTTTTCATAAACGTCCCTCAGTAAAGTTTGCAATTTCTTGCGTGCATAAAACAAACGCGACATGACCGTGCCAATGGAGCATCCCAAGGCTTCTGCGATCTCGTGGTATTGCATGTCTTCGAGCTCCTTCATCAAAACGACAGCGCGCTGCTCGGGCGAAAGCTGGGCGATTGCTTGCTCGATCCGGGCGCGAATTTCGTCTCTCTCCATCATCTCGTAGGGCAACGCTTCCGTTTTGGGAACGGTTTTAGACGCCGGATCAACCCTCAACTGAATCGCGTCATCGAACTCGGTGCCTGCGCCTTTCACGTGTTTCTTGCGCAGCCAATCAATCGTCACGTTCATGACGATGCGATAAATCCAGGTGTAAAAAGACGAGCGCCCGCGAAAGCGCTTAATCGACTTCCACGCTTTCAGGAAGCTGTCTTGCGCGAGATCCCAGGCGTCCTGCTCGCTATGTACCATGTTGTAAATCATGCTAAACGCGCGTGTCCGATAGCGGGTCACAAGCTCGTCGAATGCTTCGGTGTCACCGGCCTGGCATCGTCTCACCAGGTCCAATTCCGATACATCGGCCTGAGCCGGAGTCGCTTCCGTTTGCATGATTGGACGGAATGCGCCCTTATTTCATTCAACCGCGATAACCTTCAGAACCGAACCGGCGACGCCACTCGCCGCGATATTCGCCCATCAAGGCAACAATGCCGTCCCGCACTCGAAACAGTCGCTGCTGCAGTACCGCGTATTGCGAACGGGTGATCTGGCCACTGGTTTTCCGCAGTTGTGCCGCCGCTTCCATGGCAATGGTGATGGCTTTCAAAGCGCGCTTTAGATACGCGATAGTCATGCCGATTTCATCGAGGCTATCGCCACTCAAGGCTGCTGCCAGCTTGGCACTGGCCAGTGCGGCGTGGGTGGCCAGTTTCACCGCTGCCGGTTCGTTCTGGAGCGAAGCATTTTGATCGAACAGTTGATCAATCCAAATGGTGAGCGCGAACGCAGCGCGATACAGGTCATGCTCTTCGAAGATCTCTGCGGACCTGCTGGCATTCTCGGGGGCTGCCCCCTCATCGTCCCCCACCCCCTCATCGAGCAAGGCATCGACTTCCGCGTTCCAATCGTTAGCATCCAACAATTGCGTCCAACCCATCTCGCGAGCGATGATCTCGTCGCGGTCAGGATCATCGAGATATGTCTCCAGCAATTGCATATACTTTTCGGTTTTGCCATCCTGCTGCTGAAGAAAGCGCTCCCACTCGTACTCATCCCAGATGCGTTCGGGCTCACCCTCGTACTCAGCCATGCCGAACTAAAGGCGAGCTTCGCTGTATGCGCAAAATTTTTTGCATCGGCTTTGCCTTCCTCACGACAAAATCTTTCGAGCAGGGCTGATTGCATCAGAGACGTCAATGATTAGGTTCGTCACTAATGGCCAAACGGGTTGCCAAATCCGGTGTTCTAGTCTTGCTGATGGCGTGTTTGTTGTCGGCTTGCGCCTCCTCGGGCGATGAGACAACCGACAGCGGGTCGAACTCTCGATCTACCGCGACTGTACCCGGAGAAAAAATGTCCGGCGACGAAGGGTTCGCTCCCGGCCCCCCGGGATCCAGCGGAAGCGTACGCTGGTAATTTCGTTGTTGTAGCCGCCCCGCTAGAGCTCTCGGGTTTGGCGCTTCAACGGATTCCATTCGCGAAGTGCAACAGTGCTTCGTGAACACCGGCTCCGTATTCTTTTTTCGCCACATACCCCCTGGCGTTGCGTACGGCCTTTTGCACTTCCTGAATTGCGTTAGCTGGGCAGGAGGGCATCGCGGCAACTTTTCCGTTCAACATTGAGATGTCGTTGTGGTGGTCGCCCGACGCAAAGATGTTTTCGCGTGGAATTTCCAGTAGACGTGCCAACTCAGCCAGTGCTGCGCCTTTATGGTAGTCGGCGTGACAAAATCGCAGGTAAACTGTGTTTCGCTGATAATCCAGGTTCGGATGTGTGGCTCGCGCTCTCTCGATGACCTCGACGATGCGCTCCATTTCTTCATCGTTTTCGGCGACAAGACCCTCGAGGCGCTCAGGATCGTAGATTAGGCGCGCTTTCGTCTCTCGTGTCACGAAATCCACGACTTCCGCGAGCACGGAGTCAGCCGAAGAAAACAACTCGGCATGATCGCGCGCGCAGCGTTCGTTCCAGTCGCCAAACGGCTCCCATGTATCGCCACTTCGCGTACGGCGAAAAACATCACGCTCGGTCGTGAGAATGAAATCCGGCCGAAAGGGGAAGCTGAAATCGGCGAGCCCGGATTCCAGTAGATCGACGGAACGACCGGTATTAATCGCCCACAGTGCGCCAGCGTTCTGCAACTGGCGAATCAATTCCATGCACTGGATGTCGAGAACTGGTTCGCTAACTCGCGACACCAGCGTCCCATCGAAATCGATGCTGAGCAATTTAATGAGTGAATGCATCCAAGAACAATTTAGGAATTGATTTCCGACGCGCAATTCGGGAGGGTTTTTGATAAAGTGTGGTCGCTGGGCGTGCTGTCTGAGCGACCAGCAAAGAGTAAGATGTATAGATGAAATCGGCTTACGAACTGGCGATGGAACGACTGGAGAAGTCGTCGCCATCGCTCGCACTCAGCGAGGATCAGAAAAAAGAACTCGCCGACGTTGATTCGCTGTATCGAGCGAAGATCGCGGAGAAAGAGCTGTTCCTTAAGAATCAGATCAATAAGGCGCAGAGTGCCGGCAAGTTCGACGAAATGGAACCGCTGGAGAAGCAGCTCGCATCGGAAATCCGGCGATTACAGGAGGAGTGCGAAGCGAAGAAAGAAAAGCTACGCACGGAGTTTGCGAAGTTGTAGTGGCGTTCGCAGCGGCGAGCGCCTGTCTTGCTATTTGGATTCGGCGTTTGACACAAACGCCGCTACACTTTCGCGATCGCGTTCGCCGCGTCTCGGCAAATCGGGATCGAGAAAGCCGAGCATGTGCGCTCGCTTAATTGTGCGGACGCCTTCCTGCTTCTGTAAATCAGCAATGTTTCGTCGAAACTTTGCCATTTTCGTCCAGTGCACTTTCGGGCGGAAATGATGTTCGGCGTGGTAGCCGTTGTAGAAGAACAGCCAATTATAAATTTTTCCATAGCTGCTTACGCCCCACGCGATCGGCTTGTCGGGATTCGCGCCGTAATGACGGTAATAACCATTCAAATAACTGAAGCAGTGGCCGAGATACCAAAACGGCAGGAAATAAAAAATCACGTAGCGCCAGTTGAAGAGGAACATCACGAACAGCGTCGTACCGAACGCTGCCAACTCGAGATTTCCCCAGAAAACGTCATTATTGCCGCGTTTGCGCAGTTCCTTGCGAATGGCGCCGACATCGTCGCGGAAAAAGCTAAGGAAAACATACTTCCATGGACTTTCCGGTTCGCCGTCGTGCCCATGCCGATAGATCGACAGCCAATCAATCGTCGCGCCATTTTCATCCTGCCGATCCGAATTCCCTTTGTGATGCTGCATGTGGACGCCGTCGTACATCGTCTGTGAGAAACAGCACCCGATTGATTGCGTGATTCCAAACAACCGATTCAGCAATTTTGAGCGGAAGAACGGGTTGTGAATGAAGTTGTGCCCCACCCCGTTGATGTTTGCATTGACCATCAGCGAATAAATGAACCCGAGAATCAACATCACCCATAGCGGCGCGTGCGGGTAAAGGAAGAAGAGGCCCAGGAAATATGCGAGATGAAAAAGACCGGCCGCGGCGGGGAGAGCATCCCAGCGCGTGTGCGCGAACAGCTTCGAGTCGGTCGTCGGACGTTCTATTGCAATCACTTGGGTACTCATCGGGGGAATTCCTCGACCACTAGACTATTCGCCAGAGAAACCGCTCCTGGCAAGTTTTGAAGATTGCCAACGCCGTTTCCGCGCGCCTAAGTTAGGCGCTCCCGATGTTTGCGCTTCAGCCAGAATTGAAAGTCTTCACCGGCTCGGCCAACCGAGATTTGGCCGAGAGGATTTGCAAATACATCGGCGTCCCCCTCGGGCAGGCAACGATCAGCTCGTTCCCGGATGGCGAAACGTACGTGAGGATCGAGGAAAACATTCGGGGGCACGACGTCTTCATCATTCAACCGACTTGTCCGCCAACCAATCAGCACTTGATGGAATTGCTGATCATGGTCGATGCAGCGCGGCGCGCCAGCGCGGATCGGATCACGGCCGTGATTCCGTTTTTCGGATATGCCCGCCAGGATCGCAAAGACCAGCCGCGCGTGCCGATCACGGCCAAGCTCGTGGCCAATTTGCTTAATGCCGCGGGCGTGAGTCGCGTGCTTACCATGGATCTGCACGCGCAACAGGTGCAGGGCTTCTTCGACATCCCGGTGGACCATCTCTATTCACTGCCGGTCTTGATCAAATATCTGCGACAGCAACTCACCGGAAAGACAACGGTTGTTTCGCCAGATCTGGGCGGCCTCAAAATGGCCTCGGCGTACGCGGAAGCGTTGCGTGCGAATCTGGCCATCGTGGCAAAGGAGCGCCGCAGCGCGACGGAGACCGAGGCGCTCTATCTCATAGGCGAAGTTGAAGGCCGCGACGTGCTTCTGGTTGATGACCTTACCGAAACAGCCGGCACATTGACTTCTGCGGCTAAACTTATGAAAAAGCGCGGCGCGCAGAAGATTTACGCGGGCGTTTCGCATGCCGTTTTGGTCGATATGGCGATCCCGCGTTTGCAAAAATCGAAAATCACGGAATTAGTAACGACTAACAGCACGCCGGTGCGCACGGTGGAAGGGTTTAAAACCACAGTGCTCTGCGTCTCCGAGCTTCTCGGGGAAGGCATCAAACGGATACATAACGACGAGTCCGTGTCGTCGCTGTTCAACATCGAGAACGAAAAAAATGGCAAAACAAGTTAAGCTCAAGGCCCAACCGCGGAAGGACGTAGGACGCTCGGCCGTGCGCAAACTCAGGGCGCGTGGACTGATTCCTGCGATCATCTACGGCGGCAGCAATAAACCGCAGCCATTGCAAGTCGCCGCGCGCGAGATCAACGCGATGATGAGCCATGCTTCCGGAGAGAATGTTTTGGTTGAACTGGAAATTGCCGGTGAGGGATCAAGTCGCACCGCGCTCGTGCAGGAGGTGCAACACTCGCCCGTTGGTGGCGACATTCGTCATGTCGATTTCCACGCCATTTCCATGGACGAGATGATTGAAGCCGAAGTTCCTCTGGAACCGATCGGCACGGCCGTGGGCGTCAAAACTTTCGGCGGATTACTTGAACAAAACTTGCGCGTGCTGGCAATCGAATGTCTTCCGGGCGATTTGCCGGATCGGATCACCGTGGACGTCTCTCTACTGAACATTGGTGACTCGATTCACGTTCGCGACGTTCAACTCCCGCCTGGAGTAACGCCTAAGGTGCAGCCCGATCTCACTGCGTTCTCCGTGGTCGCCCCCATAGTTGAAGAAGAGCCCGCAGTCGCGGAAGCCGAAGTGGCGGCCGCGGGACCAGAAGTGATCACCGAGAAAAAGGAAGAGGGCGAAGGTGCTGCACCCGCTCCGACTGCGAAGGAAAAGGCGCCGAAAGAGAAGGAGCAGAAGAAGTAATCCAATTTCGATTTTCGATTTTGGATTTTCGATCGTGCGACGGTGGAAGAGAAACCAATCCGGCTGGTCGCCGGTCTCGGAAATCCCGGCCCCGAATACGCGGTGACGCGTCACAACATCGGGTTCATGGTTGCCGATCAGCTCTCCGCGCAGTTTGGATCGACATGGGAAAAATCGTCAAAGTGGGACGCGCTCTTAGCCAAATGTGGTGCCGTGCTTCTAATCAAACCGATGAGCTTTATGAATCGGAGTGGCTACCCGCTTTTTGCGGTAGCGCAATTTTATAAAATCGAGCCTTCGGAAATTCTGGTTATCCTCGACGATTTTGCCTTACCGCTTGGTCGCCTGCGCATACGCGCGCGCGGCGGATCAGGCGGCCATAACGGCTTGGAATCAATCATCATTCAATTCGGGACCGAGGAGATTCCGCGCTTGCGCATCGGGATTGGAGAGGCGCCACGCGAAGGATCAGTCGATTACGTATTGAACCGCTTTTTCGATGAGGAGAAACCGCTGGTTAGGTCTGCAATCAATCGCGCAGTAACCGCTGTGAAATCCGCGATTGACAACGGGCTCGTTTCCGCGATGAACACTTTCAACAAAATCGAAGAAGCATGAACCGCCGTTACGAAGCCCTGCTGGTGCTGAACGCTCAGGGCAAAGAAGATACCGTTCGGGAAATTATCGATCGACTGGAATCGGAGTTTCAAAAAGAAGGAGCCCAGATCGAACAGGTACAAAAGATGGATAAACGCCAATTTTCCTATGTGGCCGGCCCGCTGGATTCCGGATATTACGTGAACCTTGTTTTTAATGCCGATCCGGGCGTGATAGCGAAGTTGCGGGCTAAATTTAAGCTCGATCCGGAAGTGTATCGACAGAATTACGAACGGCTGCCCGAGAAGAAGGAGAAGCCGGCAAAAAAGGTGGCTAAACGAAAGTGATTTCGTTATAAGGCGACTATGGCGAGCTTCAACAAAGTTATTCTGCTTGGAAATCTCACTCGCGATCCCGAAGTGCGGTACACGCCAAAGGGCAGCGCAGTCTGCGATCTCGGCATCGCGGTGAATCGCGTCTATACCACCGACGGCGGAGAAAGACGCGAGGAAGTCACCTACGTAGATGTTGTGCTCTGGGCACGTCTGGCTGAGATCGCCGGTGAATACCTGAAGAAAGGACGGCCAATTTTCATCGAAGGCCGTTTGCAAATGGACAGCTGGGACGATAAGCAAACCGGGCAGAAGCGAACAAAGCTTCGCGTTGTTGGCGAGAGCATGCAGTTGCTAGGTGGGCGTCCCGGTGGAGCTGGTGCCGCCAGCGAAACGACTGGAGACACTCGACAGACCAGCGCACCACCCAAACCATCAGCGCCAGTCGAGCCAGACGAGGACGAGATCCCGTTTTGAATAGTAGTTGCGGTTCACCGAACCGCTCACCGGCGATTGGAGTCAATCGCCCCTGCTCGTTCCCCAATTTCAAATGAACGCGACCGAAGCGTGCATCGCGCTCAACATGCTGCCGACCGTTGGGCCGGTGCGGCTGCGCAAATTATTGGAGGTTTTTAAGGAGCCGCAACAGATCCTCGCGGCAAAACGCAGTGAGCTTCGCAAGGTCGAAGGAATTGGCAACGAGGTTGCGGGCCAAATTTCAAGCTGGGAATCGACTGTCGATCTTGCCGCGGAAGTTAAACGGGTTCGCGATTTGGGTGCGAGCGTCATCACGCAGGAGTCGCCATCGTATCCCCGTTCACTGCGCGAAATTCATGCTCCGCCGATCGTGCTTTATATCTGGGGAGAGCTCCAAGAGCGCGATCACCACGCCATTGGAGTTATTGGCGCGCGGCGCACCACGCACTACGGCACCGAGGCCGCCAAGAAGCTGGCCTACCAACTGGCCTACGCGGGATTAACCGTAATCAGCGGGCTCGCGCGCGGAATCGACACCGCAGCCCATCAAGGGGCGCTCGCGGCAAAAGGACGCACGATCGCAATAATCGGCTCCGGGTTGACAAAGCTTTATCCGCCGGAGAACGCTGTGCTCGCCGAAAAAATCCGAGCAGGAAATGGCGCAATTGTGTCTGAATTCTCGATGGAGATTGAACCAGATCGTCAAACTTTCCCGATGCGGAACCGGATCATCTCCGGCTGGAGCCACGGCATTCTGGTGGTGGAAGCCGGTTTGAATAGCGGCGCCCTCATCACCGCAGCGCAGGCTCTTGAACAGGGTCGCTCGGTTTACGCAGTGCCCGGCCACATCAACGCCCCCAGCGCGATGGGATCGAACCGTCTCATCCAACAGGGAGCGAAGCTCGTCATGGATGCCAACGACATCTTGGACGATTTGCAGATTCTTCTTCCCGAAACGAAGCCGTCGCCGGAAGCCGCGGCGCGCCCGTTGCCGCCGCTATCTGACGAAGAACGCCGTGTTTATGACGCGATTGACGCAACCGAGACGTCGATTGATAATATCTCCGGTAAAAGCCAATTGCCGAGCTCGGTCGTTTCGTCGACATTATTGCAGTTAGAATTGAAACGCTTGGTCAAGCAGCTGCCCGGAAAATATTTCGTCAAGTTGGGCTAGGCCAGACACTTACTTCGCCTCTGACGGCGCAGGCAAACTGCTCTGACTTGCAAAGATGCTCCAACTGAGTTCGATTGCTGTCCCATGTCCAAGTCCCTCATAATCACCGAGAAGCCTTCCGTTGCCAGCGACATCGCCAAGGCGCTCGGCGGGTTCAAAAAAGGTAAAGACTACTACGACAACGAGAGATATGTGATCTCCTGGGCTGTCGGCCATCTTTTTGAGCTCGCGGTGCCTGCTTCCATGAAGGAGCAGGATAAATGGGACATGACGAAGCTGCCCATTATGCCCGTCGAATTTGAGCTCGAACCGGCGGAGAAGATGACCGGTCGAGCCAATCTGCTTCGCAAGCTCATTAGAGACAAAAATGTGTCAGAGATCATCAATGCATGCGACGCTGGGCGGGAAGGCGAATTGATTTTTCGCTACATCATCCAATACGCTGGGACGAAAAAGCCGATCAAGCGCGTCTGGCTGCAATCGATGACCTCTGAGGCCATCCGCGATGGCTTCGCGCGGTTGCGAAGCGACGCTGAGATGCAGCCACTGGCCAGTGCAGCCCGCAGCCGAAACGAAGCGGACTGGCTCGTCGGCATCAACGCGACGCGCGCGTTTACGTTGCGGCTAAGCGGCGGGCGCGGGAGCACCGTGACTTCGCTCGGTCGCGTGCAGACGCCGACGCTGGCAATCATCGTCGAGCGCGAGAACAAGATTCGGGAATTTAAGCCGCGCGACCTACACGAGATCATCGGCACATTCCGCGCCGTTGCCGGCGAATATGCAGGACGCTGGTTCGATGAAGCATTCCAGAAGGACGAGGACGAAAGTGAAAGAACCAAGAGACTGCTCAATCGACTGCAGTTGACTCTGCCCGACGCGAACCAGCGGCTTGTTCCTGAAAACGGTTCGCTCTGGGACGAGCACCGCGCCGCACCGCGATTGTGGCATCGTGAAATCGCTGAGTCCATCCAGCGCAAATGCAGCGGTCAACAGGGAGTCGTCGAGTTGGAAGAAAAAAAGGCGAGCACGCAAGTCGCTCCTCAATTGTATGATCTCACTGCCTTGCAGCGCGAAGCGAATAATCGGCTCGGGTTTTCCGCGAAGCGCACATTGCAAATCGCACAGGCGCTTTACGAAAGGCACAAGGCTATTACCTATCCGCGCACCGACTCGCGCGCGTTGCCCGAAGATTACCTCCCCACGGTAAGATCGACGTTAAGCAAGCTCGATAGTCCATTCGCGCGCCGAGTGCTGGAAAACAAGTCGGTCAAACCGAACAAGCGCATTTTCAATGACGCGAAAGTCGGCGATCACTTTGCGATTATTCCGACAGGTACCGTCCCGCGATCGCTCGACGATCATGAGCGAGCGCTCTTCGAGATGGTGACCAAGCGCTTCGTGGCTGTATTTTTTCCACCCGCACAATACGAGAACACGACCCGGATTACTCGTGTGGCGGGCGAGCCGTTTAAGACGGAAGGAAAAATCCTTGTAGCGCCGGGATGGCTGGAAATCTATGGGCGCGAAGCTGCAAGTGAGAAGCCGGAAGAAAATCTGCCACCGGTGACTGCGGGCGAGAACGTCCAAACTGAGCGGATTGAAATCAAACCCGAGCAGACCAGGCCGCCTGTTCGTTACAATGAAGGCACGATTCTCAGCGCGATGGAAGGGGCAGGCAAGCTCGTCGACGACGAGGAACTGCGCGATGCAATGAAGGAGAAAGGTCTTGGCACGCCGGCAACACGCGCGGCCATTATCGAGACACTGATTTCTGCGCATTATCTGGTACGACATGGCAAGGAGCTGCAGCCGACGCCCAAAGCGATTCAGACAATCACACTTTTGAAAAATGCCGTGCCGGAGTTAACCAGTCCCGAACTGACCGGCGAATGGGAATTTCGCCTGCGTGAGATCGAGCATCGCAAGCTTACGCGTGACGCGTTCATGCGCGACATTCGCGAGCTAACCAACGAGATCGTTGGGAAAGCCAAACATTTTCATCCAGACGAGCACATGCCGGACAGCGAGCCGTTCGGCCAATGCCCGAAGTGCGGTGCGCGTATCATCGAGCGGTTCAAGAGTTTCACATGCACAAATGAGGAATGTGATTTCACGATTTGGAAAACCATCGCCGGTCGGTTACTGAGCCGCGAAGAATTCGAGACGCTCGTCCGGGACAAACAGGTGGGCCCACTGGGCGGCTTTCGCAGCAGGAAAGGCAAACGTTTCCATGCCCTGCTGAAACTCAGCAACGAGTTCAAAGCAGAATTCGATTTCGGCGCGAACGGCCAGGAAAACGGCGCTGCGCAAACAGTGGATTTTTCGAATCAGGAGAGTCTTGGCAAGTGTCCGAAGTGCGGCGGGCGCGTGTTCGAGCTCGGAATGAGCTACATCTGCGAGAATTCAGTCGGCCCGGAGAAAACATGCGATTTTCGATCGGGCAAAGTCATCTTGCAGCGATCGATCGATCACGATCAGGTGAAGAAGCTGCTCGCAACCGGCAAGACCGATCTGCTCGAGCGGTTCATTTCCCGTAAAGGCAGACCCTTTAAAGCGTTTCTTGTATTGACCAACAAAAGAGATGTTGGCTTCGAATTCGAAAAGCGCGAGCTGAAACCAAAAGGAAAAAGGAAAGCAGCGGAGCCTGCGCCGAAAATCGATTTCTCTGGCAGTGAAGTAATCGGGAAATGTCCGAAGTGCGGCGGTAAAATTTTTGAGACTGAGAACAGTTATATTTGTGAACGTTCACAGGCTGACCGCAAGCCATGCAAATTCAAACTAAGTAAAACAATTCTGGGTCGCGAGATCCCGAAAGAGCAGGCGCAGAAACTCGTTGTGTTGGGCACAACCGATCTCCTCGACGGCTTCATCTCGAAACGCGGCAGGCCGTTCTCCGCTTATTTGAAACTGGAGGATGGCAAAATCGGTTTCGAGTTTCCTGAGAAAACGGCGCCAGCAAACGAATCCAAGCAAGGATAGAACACGAGCTAGTTGGGAAGAGCGCGATCGCGCGGCGCGCCGATGCGCGTGACTGCGAACTGGCACTTTAACGCGCGGCCGGCTCAACCTGTTGTTGCACCTGGTGCACCATGGCCACGGCACCAATCAGCACGATGGCCGCAAGAACCTGGTGCACGTGAAGACTAGCATGAAAGAAACCCCAGGTGATACACACGGCAGCGAGCGTTTGCATCATCTCGAAATAGCCTGCCGTCGATGCGCGCGTGAAGCGTAAGCCCTGAAAATAGATCAAGAGCGGAATTCCGCCTGAGACTGACGCGAGCAGAATCAGCCAAACGATTGCTTTCGTGGGATGTGCTTGCGCGGCCACTGGCCAGAGCGCGGCGCCATTCAGCTTGCCGTAAGCGAGAAGAATCAATGTCATACAGATGAGTCCGACGACGATCCGCATGCTGGAGGCGAGTTGGAGGGACATACCGATCATGACGGCACGTCCGGCAACGGTTGATAATCCCCAGAACAGCGCACATACCAGCGCATAGCCGGTCCCGAGATTCAGACCAGCGCGTTCGAAGGAGACTCCGATCATCGTTGGATGTGTAACAGAAACGAAGATCCCAGCAACGATAGCAATGCCAGCGTACAAGAAGAATAGCCGCGCAAGCCGGTCACCAAAAAGCACGAATGCGCCGATCGTCGAAATAACGGGCTGGATATTCAGGATCACGTTCACCACGGTCGGGTTACCGTATTTCAATGCCAACGTGAAAAAAATTGTGCCGACCGCTGACCCGGCGAACCCAGAGAAAAGCAGGAAGCCCCAAGTGCGCGCGGGAATTTTTGGAATCTCGTACAAACCTGAGATCAAAATTGGCAGGAACATCGTGAGGATAAGCACATGCTCCCAGAAGACGATCACCTTTGCGTCGAAAAGCTCATTGAGCGGAATACGCCACGCGCTTTCTGTCCCCCAAAGCGCTGCGCCTAAGCCGACGAGCCACGGGCCATAAGCTGTGCTGCGCGTGTCGCGGCTCTGCATTACCGAATGCGGTAACGTCGGCAGGTTGTCACGTCAATGCGCTGCCCATATTAAATGGACAGGCAGAATCGATTAAAGGATTGACGCCACAACTTATGGTGTGCTAATTAGCCGCTTAACACTATGCGTTGCCCCAAGTGCGGGTCTCGTGATGACAAAGTCATCGATTCCCGTCAGTCGCGGGATGCTTCCAGCATCCGCCGCCGCCGTGAATGTTTGAAGTGTAAGTATCGCTTCACCACTTATGAGGAAATCGAGCGCTCTGACCTTCGTGTTGTGAAACGGAATAGAACGCATGAACCGTTCGACCGACGCAAACTGGCTGGCAGCATCGCGAAAGCGTTTGAAAAACGTTCGACCAGCCTGCTTACCCTGGAGGATATCGTCGACGAGATTGTGCACGAACTTGAAACCGGCGGGCGCGAAGTTCTTTCATCAGTGATTGGCGCGAAAGTGCTGGAAAAACTACGTGCGATCGATGAAGTGGCGTACCTGCGTTACGCCTCGGTGTACCAGCGATTTCAGGACGTCGATCAGTTTGTAGATGCGATACATACGTTAGGACGTCGTGTAAAACCCAATGCGCTCCAGCGGGAATTGTTTCCGTCTGAGACCCCACAGAATTCCACGCCAGCGTCACGCAACATCCAGAACAAGAATCATGGTCGCCTTTAAGGAAGAATTTCCATATCTCCGCACAAGCTCGGGGCAACTGTTCGAGTTTAGCCGCGATTGGCTGCACGCTGCAATCACTCGGGCGGCAGACGAAGCTGGTTATCCCAGTTGGTGGCTCACCGATCACGTAACGGAAAGCATTGCTTTTTACCTGCACCTGCGAAATGACGAAAACGTCGTCGCCTTTAACCAGCTGTCGCAGACTGTGCGCTACGTCCTCAAAGTGATCGGCTACAAGGAAATCGTGCCGCATTTTGCTCCCTCGCCACCGCCTGTTTCGGTTTCGTTGCTGGATATCGCACACCATGCCGGCGCCGGTTATGAACTCGCGTTTTTCGATCTTTTGGAAAAACGAATTAACGCCTTGGTTGAAGCGGGCGCGGATAATCTTCAGCTTTGTTCGCTTCAGTCTTGTGTGAAGCACCTTCGCGGCGTCAAAACTTGGACGCGCACCTGCGACTCGCTGCGCGAGGAAATTGTCTGCTTCGTACGAGAAAGATTAATAGCCGTGACTGAGTTTGCGCGACTGGATTGCTCCGTGCGTTGAAATTTTGCGAGATGCACGGACAACGGTCCAGTTTTCGGTTTTGAATTAGCGCCAGATTGCGCAGATTTACAGCAATGCGGTGATGAGACATCAACCGGTCCGAACGTCATGACAATTTTCGAAAAAATCATCGCACGACAAGTCCCAGCGAAAATCCTTTGGGAGGACGAGGACGCAGTCGTTTTTCACGACGTTAACCCTCAAGCGCCCGTGCACGTGCTAATCGTACCAAAAAACGTGATTCCGCGTTTGACGGACGCGACGGACGATGACCGCGCACTGCTCGGCAAATTGCTTCTGGTCGCGCGCGACATGGCGAAAAAGCTGGAGCTATCTAACGGGTATCGCGTCGTGATCAACTGCGGGCCCGACGCGGGTGAAAGCGTGCCTCATCTGCACGTTCATTTGCTGGGCAAACGTGCGCTTGCCTGGCCGCCGGGGTAAGGCAGCTATTCGCGCACAAGCGCCCAATCGAGTCCAATAATCCGCTTTTCCGCAAACCGTTTCAGCGACTTGGGAAATGCTAGATAAGTCGCGCCTTTTCTTTCTTTGAAACCAATGAGTCCGAAGTCGGTTCCGCTCTCGCTCTTTTGAATTGTCATCACCCGATTGTTCTTTATTTGCGCTTGGAGGTGACGATCGGCGGAGGGCCTTTGCCAAAGAGTGTAAACCTGCGGCTTACCGCATTTTTCGACCACTTGCGAAAAACGCGCCGTTTTGACTTTAAGAAGTTTCATAACCCATGAACAGCGGTGCCACTCTGTCACGTTCGCTGAGGACAGTACCGGTGCGCGATATAAAAGACTCCGCCAGAGAACTACGGCAACGAGGATCAAACTACCGTTGCTGCATTCCTGCCCTGGCGGGATTCGTAAGTCCTCAATCCATAGCCCCTGACGGAAAGCAAATTTTCTCCCAACAAGTGCAGCGTGCAACTCTGAACTTCGATGGCTTTTGGAAGCAGGCGTTTCCGGCTGGCAAAATCGCCGCATTGACAAGCTATCACGGTTCTGTTTGCATCGCGCCGTGAAATGGCTGGCGCTGGTGTTGCTTATTGTCCTTTTCGGTGGAGCGAACTCCTGCACAACGCTGGTTAATCGACGCGATCTTTACAGTCCGGAGCCTGCGCCCGACTCGTTGGAAGCTGCCCGGCAGTGGTACGGCACGACCACCACTAGAACCGCAACAACGACAACGACGCGGACCGAAGTCGTACCCCAACTCCACCAGTACTAGCTAAGACGCCCGGGTGCGGATTGGGCAGTCTGCTAACCGAATGGAAGATTCGCCTTTATACGCGCAACATCTGTGCTGTCCACGCAGGCCGCTTTGCTCAGCCGCCGTTTACGTTTAGCGTTTTTGGCGGACATTAAATGGCGCCGCGAAGAGTGCGCTCGCAACACTTTGCCACGCGCCGTGATTTTGAAGCGTTTTGCGACCGATTTACGTGTTTTGCTGCGGGCGATCGGCTTGGGCATGAGGCGCGAAACATAATGGTGGAAGCGATTGTTGACAACCGGCTTTTGCAGCGCGCGTTATCCGTTAAAATGTGACGATGAGCGAGTCATCAAACCAAAAACCGCGCGTCGTCATCATCGGCTCGGGATTTGGCGGGCTGGAGGCAGCCAAAAAGCTTGCCTGCAAAAATGTGCGCCTCACGGTGATCGACCGCACAAATTACTATCTCTTTCAGCCTTTGCTCTATCAGGTGGCCACAGCCGCACTCTCACCGGCTGATATTGCCGCGCCGATCCGTGCAGTCCTGAGCAAATGCAGGAACGTAGAGGTGATCCTTGCGGAAGTGGAATCCGTGGACGTCGAGGCCAAAAAAGTGAAAACCGTCGATTTGGAAATCGACTACGACTATCTGATTCTCGCCACTGGCGCACGACATTCCTACTTTGGACATAACCAGTGGGAAAAACTTGCACCCGGATTGAAAAGTCTCGAGGACGCGATTGAGCTGCGCCGCCGGATTCTTATGGCGTTTGAATACGCAGAAAAAATCACAGATGAAGCGGCACGCAGAGCGGCGATGAACTTTGTCATCATCGGCGGTGGACCAACCGGTGTTGAAATGGCCGGTGCGATCGCAGAAATCTCCCGCTACACGCTGGCCAAAGACTTTCGCCATATCGATCCATCGGAAGCGCGTGTGATTCTCATAGAGGGCGAGCCACGTCTGCTAGCTGCTTATCCGCCGGATTTGTCGGAGAGCGCGCGCAAACAGCTGATGGATCTTGGCGTAGAAGTGCGCACAAGCACGCGCGCAACAAATCTTAATGAAGCTGGTGTACAGGTTGGCGACGAATTCATCCCATGTCGCGTGAAAATTTGGGCAGCTGGCAACAACGCGTCAGTCGTCGGCAAAACGCTGGGCGCACCCGTTGACCGCGTCGGTCGCGTCGTTGTGAACGACGATCTCACCATTCCCGGACATCCGGAAATTCAGGTGATCGGGGACCTGGCGAACTTTCCACATCAGACTGGAGAGCCCTTGCCGGGAATCTCGCCAGTCGCGATGCAACAGGGACGCCACGCCGCGCGCAACATACTCGCAATGATAAGAGGGCGTAAACCGCAACGCTTCCACTATCGGGATAAGGGAACAATGGCGACGATTGGCCGCAACAAAGCCGTCGCGGATCTAAAGTTTGTGCACCTGAAAGGTCGCCTCGCTTGGCTGGCGTGGTTATTCGTGCACATCGTTTTTCTGGTTGGCTTCCGCAACCGCTTGCTGGTCCTCTTTCAGTGGGCGTGGGCGTATTTTACCTTCGATAAAGGCGCGCGACTGATTACCCGCAATTTTCAAGCGGAACAAAGACCGCCAGCGTGAAAATGTCCCCGCTAATCAGGGTGCGCAATCTTCAGCGAAATATCCCAGTCAACGCTACCCCGCTGCAAAATTTCGCGCGGAGAGCCGTGCAGCGTTGTTTGCAATTGCGGAAGCAGAAGCGAACGGATTTGAGCAGATTACGTGAAGTTTTCGTTTGGCTGATTTCCGATCGCGGGATGTCGCGGTTACATCGGCAGTTTCTCGGCGAAATCGGGCCAACTGACGTGCTGACGTTTCAACACGGTGAAATTTTTATTAGCGTCGAAACGGCCAAACAGCACGCTCACGCGTTTGGAAATCCGCTCGTGCGCGAGCTCCAGCTGTACATCATCCATGGCCTTTTACACTTGCACGGATTCGACGATCGAACGCCAGCTGAGGCGCGCAAAATGCAGAGGACCCAGGAAAGAATCCTTCACTCTGTGTTGTAGTGCTCGAGCGCCTTCTGCGATGATTCACCAGTGGCACGGGTTTGAACTGAGGGAGCTGTATGTTAGCATTTTGCATGAGTTGCGGGCCGTCGCAGGACAACGGGGGCATCACGCAAACCGAAGGGATCACAGGGCTCATCAGAGTATCAGACGAGAAGACGGGGACCATCACGACTGCGGAGCCGACGATCGAAAAAGAAACAAGTTCGGAAGAAGATCTAGACGTTCCCTGGCAGGTCGTAGTCCATAATGACCCTGTGAATTTGATGAGTTATGTGACCATGGTTTTCCAACGCGTCTTCGGCTATCCACGCGAGAAAGCAGAGAAACACATGTTGGAAGTGCATCACAACGGCCGATCGATTTTGTGGAGCGGCATGCGCGAGCGGGCCGAACTTTATGTGCAACAGCTGCATGGTTATCTCCTGCTCGCCACTCTGGAGAAGGCGTGCTGAAATGGAAATTCGCCGGCGCAAGGACCAGATCGAACTCTGCGAGTTGGACCCGTTCCTCGCCGAATTGCTTCGGCAGATTCCCACCAGCGCGGACCCAGGCGGTGTATCTGCTGCCGAAGAACGCCTCTTCAGTCCTCCAACAAATGGAAAGGAAGCCGACATTTGCGCGGAATGGAAGTTGTATGTGGAACCCGAGCTGCGGTGCCTGTTTCAGACGGCGACGCAGACCGTGGCGTCCGATCTGAAACAATTAAACGGGAACGAGAAAAGTCTCGCGGACCGCACGCTACGGATACCGTCCAACCATACTGACGCATGGTTAAGCGCGCTTAATCAGGCCCGCTTGGTGATCGCGGCGAAAAATAACTTCACTGAAAATGAGCTGAACGACCACTTTCGCTCACCTATCGGATCGCGCCGGGACCTGAGTCTGTTTCAAGTGAACTTCTACGGTTTTCTGCAGGAATTTATCCTGCGGGAAATGGAGTGTTGACACGAGACCGCTCGGAGTCGTCAGGCGTCCTGCTTTGATTTGACCATCGCCATCAGCCGTTCTTTGATTGCGGCAGATGCTTTCGCCGGACGCAAACTCAGCGCAAACGCTTCATGCAACGCATAGCATTTCGTAATAAATTCTTCGCCCTTTTTCCCGAATTTCTTTCGCGCTTTCTCGAATTCTTCCAATTCTTCCGCCTCCAGCGTGCCAATAACGTAGAGCCGCGATTGGTTTTGGAATTCGCTAAAGTTCATCTCGAAACTCCTTCAGACCGTCATAAATTTTTTTTAGCCCAAGTTCAAGCCTCGTTTTAACCGTGCCTAAAGGTGTATTCGTTTTGGCCGCGATTTCGCGCTGGCTCATGCCTCTAAAAAATGCGAGATCGATTGCCTGCTGCTGGGGCGGTGGCAGGCAGGCTATGACTTTGCGAATAAGGGCGCGCGTGTCGCTCAGCACGATTTCTTCCTCAGTAGCGTTATGCACCCACGCGTCAGGCTGCTGTTCCGTTTCGTTTTGCAGACGTTCCTCTGCACGCGCATAAGCCTGCTTCTTGCGCAGACCATCAATCGCGCGGCGCCGGGCGAGTGTAACCATCCAGCCAAGCGGTTTGCCTTTTTGAGCAGAAAAATTTTTCGCTTGGTTCCAGATTTCCATGAAAATCTCCTGCAACAGATCGTCGGCCTCGGCTTCGTTATGAATCACCCTCAGGATCAGCGCCTTTAAAATGCCATTATACCGATCGTACAGTTGGGCGAGCGCGTCCGCGTCGCGGGTTTGGATCCCATTCATCAACTCGAAATCACTTGGCGCTCCAGGTTCAAGCTGCGGCACAACGGTGCGCGCTCGCGCCCGCGACTTTGCCAGGGGCACGCGCTTCTTTGGCTTTTGGCGCTTGGAACTAACTAATTTCGAGGTCATATGTGATCACGAATTGCAGCAATTAGAGATAGCATCGAGCGCAGAATCGGAATCGGCTGTCTTAATCCGTGCCGGCGAGTTCGTCCACCAGTTTTCCAAATGCGAAATCGATTGATTGCGCGTCGCGTTTTGTGCGTCAAGAGTTAACCGCATGGCCCAAAGGACAAATGACACTGTTGTCGATCCGCTTTGGTACAAGGACGCGATCATCTACGAGCTGCACGTTAAGACTTTCTGCGATAGCGACGGCGACGGGATGGGTGATCTCCGCGGACTGATCGAAAAGCTGGATTACCTTCAGGAGCTGGGGATCACCGCAATCTGGCTGCTGCCATTTTATCCGTCCCCTTTGCGCGACGACGGCTACGACATCGCCGATTATTTTGATGTTAATCCGAGTTTCGGCACGCTCGATGATTTCCGTGCGCTCCTGGACGCTGCACATCGACGTAACCTTCGCGTGATCACGGAACTCGTAATTAATCATACTTCCGACCAAAACCCGTGGTTCCAGAAGTCCCGACGTGCTGTAGCGGCGGCCGCTTCCGGGGCGACTCCCGCCTACACTGACGACCCCGCCTATAAGGATTTCTATGTCTGGAGCAACACGCCGGAAAAATACAAGGATGCGCGAATCATTTTCAAAGATTTCGAAACATCGAACTGGGCATGGGACCCCGTTGCAAAAGCGTACTACTGGCATCGGTTTTATTCGCACCAACCGGAACTGAATTTTGATAATCCGGCCGTGCATGATGCAGTGGAGAAAGTCTGCGACTTCTGGTTATCCATGGGTGTAGACGGGCTTCGTCTCGATGCTGTCCCATATCTGTACGAACGGGAAGACTCCAACTGTGAGAATCTGCCTGAGACGCATGAATATCTCCGCAAGCTGCGCGCTCATGTCGATGCGAAATTCCCAAACCGCATGCTGCTTGCAGAGGCCAACCAGTGGCCCGAGGACGCGGCGGCGTATTTCGGCAAAGGTGACGAGTCACACATGAGTTTTCATTTTCCGCTCATGCCGCGGATGTTTATGGCGCTGCAGATGGAAGATCGTTTTCCGATGATCGATATAATGGAGCAGACTCCGCCGATCCCCGAGAATTGCCAGTGGGCGATGTTTCTACGCAATCATGACGAGCTCACACTCGAAATGGTCACGGATGAAGAGCGCGACTACATGTATCGGGTCTACGCTACCGATCCGCACGCGCGGATTAATCTCGGCATTCGCCGGCGGCTTGCCCCGCTGCTTGCAAACAGTCGCCGGAAAATCGAGCTGCTAAACACGCTCCTGTTCTCGATGCCTGGCACGCCCATTATCTACTATGGGGACGAGATCGGCATGGGCGATAATTTTTACCTGGGCGATCGCAATGGCTGCCGCACGCCAATGCAGTGGAGCCCGGATCGCAACGCAGGATTTTCAAGAGCCAATCCGCAGCAGCTTTATCTGCCCGTTACGATCGATCCCGAATATCACTACGAAGCCATTAACGTCGAGAACCAGCAGAAAAATCTCTCCTCCTTGCTGTGGTGGACGCGCCGAGTCATCGCCATGCGAAAAAATTTCAAGGCGTTCTCACGGGGTTCTCTTGAGTTTCTCTACCCGGACAATGCGAAAGTCCTGGCGTTCCTTCGCCGTTGGGGAAATGAGACGATAGTAGTGGTGGCGAACCTTTCGCGGTTCGCACAATCTGCGGAGCTGGATCTATCGCGCTTCGCCGGCTGCGTGCCCATGGAAGTTTTTAGCCGGAATCTTTTTCGGCCAATCAGAAAGTCGCGCTACGTTATCACGCTCGGCCCGCACGCATATTATTGGTTCGCGCTGCAAGCACCGACCGAGGCTCGCCGTGCGTTAAAGAAACGCGTTGTGCCGACACTGAAAGCGCCGGCTCAGCTAGAGACCCTCCTTCACGATGACCGGCGAGAACCGCTCGAGCGCGAAATCTTACCCATGTACATTCGTAATTGTCGCTGGTTCGGTTCGAAGGCGCGCACCTTTCGCGATCTGAAGGTGATCGAGCAGCTTTCTATTTCCGGGGACGTAGATGGCGCGCAACTCTGGTTCATTGAGATTAGCTATCTGGATGCTCCTACAGAAACGTATGCCATCCCGGTAAAGATCGCCTCGGATGACATGGCGCGTTCCGTTTCCCAGAGCGCGCCGAACGCGATCATTGCGCGTTTCGCGGACAACGGAGCGGTTCTGATCGACGCGATCTGGGACGCGACATTTCGCTCACAATTACTGGAAGCCATCGTGCGCCGCCAGGCGATGAACGCGCGCGGTGGCCACTTCGTTGGCGTCATCGCCAGCAGATTCGAAGCAGATCAAACCGCTATCTCTGGCAATTCACACGTCGTGAGTGGAGAGCAGAGCAACTCGTCGATGCTCTTTGAAAATCAATTTTTCCTTAAGCTTTATCGCAAGCTCGAAGACGGCCTGAATCCCGATGTCGAAATCATTCGCTTCCTAACAGAACGGACGAATTTTCCAAATGTGCCGGCATTCGTCGGTGCGATTGAATATCGCCGGGCAAAAGCAGAACCGAGTGTCGTCTGCATGTTACAACGCGCTGCTGCAAATGAAGGCGATGTCTGGACGCGCACTGTGGACGCGGTGGGTCGCTATTATGACCGGGTACTGGAGCGCAAAGCGGATCCTCAGAACGAAAGCGCGGCCCCGGGTGCGCTGCTGGATGAGCTGATCGGCGGGGTTTACCCTGAAAAGGTAAAGCTGTTTGGGCAACGCACCGGCGAATTGCATCTCGCGCTGGCGTCATCCCCGGATGATCCTGCGTTCCGGCCTGAGCCCTTCAACGCCATGGCGCAACGTTCTGTTTACCAGACAATGCGCACAACATTGCGGCGGACGTTTACTCTCCTGGAAAAGAAGTTGCCGGACCTCTCCCGAGTATTTCGAGATGAAGCGAAGGAGGTGCTCGGCGCAGAGCAGGAAATTCTCGCGCGTGAAAAGCGGCTGCTGGATCGCCGCACCAACGCCGCGAAAATTCGGATTCACGGGGACTATCATCTCGGGCAGTTGCTTTATACCGGAAAAGATTTTGTCATTCTCGATTTCGAAGGTGAACCGGCCCGCCCACTGAGCGACCGAAAACTGAAACGCTCCGCATTGCGTGACGTCGCTGGGATGATGCGGTCGTTCCAGTACGCCGCTTACAGCGCGCTATGGCAGCCAGCTATGCGCAAGGAGGATGTGCCTTTCCTGGAGCACTGGGCCGACCTCTGGTATCGCCAAATGAGCAGCGTCTTTCTTCAGAGTTATTTAAAGACCACCGTCGGCGCGATTTTCGTCCCGAAAAACAGCGACGACCTTCAAATCATGCTCGAAGCCTACTTGCTCGACAAAGCCGTATATGAAATCGGCTACGAGTTAAACCATCGCCCAACTTGGGTCGTCATTCCGATCCGCGGCGTTAAACACATTTTGCAATCGGCGTGAATTTTCAGCCACAGATAAACACCCATGAAACACAGATAAGATTCTATTCTTTAATCCGTGAAAATCTGTGTCAATCTGTGGCCCTGAAGTTATCTGGAGAAAATGATGAACAAATATCTTAATAAGATCGATAACGACATCGCGGAGAAGCATCTCTTAAAGCATCCGTTTTACCTCGCGTGGGCACGCGGCGAGTTGAGCAAGGAAGCACTCGCGGATTATGCGCGGCAGTATTATCACCATGTAGCGGCGTTCCCGACGTATCTTTCGGCCGTCCACGCGCAATGCGAGAACCAAGACACGCGAAAGCAATTGCTGAACAACTTGATCGATGAGGAAGCTGGATCGCCAAATCATCCCGAGCTTTGGCTTCAATTCGCCGACGGCCTCGACATCTCTCAGACCGATTCGAAAAACGCAGAACAATGGCCAGAGACAAAAAACTTGATCGAAACGTTCCGATCAGTCTGCCGCGATGGATCAACTGCGGAAGGTCTCGCAGGTCTCTACGCGTACGAAAGCCAGATTCCAGCGATCTGTGAGTCGAAGATCGACGGGCTGAAGAAATACTACGGCTTCAGCAATTCGCAACATTACAAGTATTTCAGCGTCCATGTGAAAGCGGATCGTGAACATTCTGCTGCCGAGCGAAAGATGCTTGGCTCGTATGTCGACAAAGAAAACTTCGAATTTGTAAAAGGATCGGTGAATCGCGTTCTCGACGCGCTCTGGGACATGCTCTCCGGCGTTTGCCGACGCCACGCGGTAGCGTGCTGAGGTTGGGACCAGGTCTTCGCCCCGGTGAGCACCACTGCGCAACCTTAACGCGGCCGCAGAACGAGAAACGAACGCGACCGATGTCGGCAGACCGATAAGACTTGCGGCTGCCTTGGATCAAGCGAGGCAGCGATTTTGTTGTAGTCCGAAACTGATGTGACCGGCTGTTGGTTGATTTCTTCGATCACATCGCCTTTCTGCAATTCTGCCGTGCCGCTATCAGGATCCACACTTATCACCAAAACGCCTTTCACATTGGCAGGCAGATCAAGCTGACGCGCCATCTCCGGACTCAGCTCTTCCACCTGAATCGACGCAAGAGGTCCCGCGTCCGCTTCTTGATCATCTTGATCGCTGGGTTGTCGTGGGGTTTGTGGCTGCGGTTGGTTTCGTCGTGGTAAAACGCCCGCAGACTGGTACTCAACGGGTTGTTCTTTGATCTGTGCCTTCACTTTGAGCGGTTTCCCGTCACGGACGATTTCAAGCTCAACTTCTTTGTTTAACTGAGTCTGGGCCACGAGACTTCGCAGCACATTAAGATTCTTCACCTCACGCCCATCGAATCTACGGATGACATCGCCTGGTTGAACGCCCGCCTGAGCTGCGGGGGAACCCGCCTGAACTTGCGCGACAGTAACTCCGTCGCTTTCTATGCCGCTTTCACCGGGTCGCAAAGCTGGTGTTTGAATGCCGAGGTAGCCGCGAATGATCCGGCCCTGTTTCAACAAGCTTTCCAGCGCAGTCCGGACCGAGTTTGAGGGAATGGCGAAACCGAGTCCCTGCGAGCCGCCGGTGGTCGAGGCGATCACAGTGTTGATGCCGATCACTTCGCCGCGGAGATTGATCAGCGGCCCACCGCTGTTTCCCGGATTAATTGCAGCGTTGGTCTGCAGTAAATCAGCAAAAACATCGCTGCGATTCGGCCGCCCTTTTGAACTAATGATTCCGTCTGTCACAGTTTCCTCAAACCCCAGCGGATTACCGATCGCGAGGACAAAATCTCCAGGCTGCACAGTATCGGAATCAGCAAGTTTGAGCGGCTTGACTTCCGGATCATCGATCTTAAGCACAGCAACGTCCACCTGATCATCTGCGCCTACCAACCGCGCTTTTTTTGTCCGTCCGTCGCTTAGTTGCACTTCAATTTGATCAACCGGATTGCCCTGCCTGTCGGTGACGACGTGATTGTTGGTGATAATATGGCCTTCGTTCGTCACGATGACGCCAGAGCCCAGCGAATTCTGCACCAGCGCTTCATCATTTGGATTCCGAAATCTTCGCTGATTCGGAAAGAAAAACTCAAAGGGATCGAGGCCATATTCGCGCCGGATAGCGATCTTCTTTGATGTCTTCACCGCAACAACGGATGGAACCACGCTCTTGACGAGCTCCCGCCGTTCCCGGTTCAGTGCCTCGAGCGAAGCGACCTGTTTTGAGTCCACGCTTGGCTCCGACGCTAGCGTGTACTTTTCGGGCGTCCGCCTGGACGGTAGCTTTAACCCTCCATGTTTAAGACGGTAATCGTACAGCAGGGAAATTCCCGCGCTGACGACCAGGACAAAGAGCAGAAATTTCGCGAGGTTTTTCATTAGCTGACATTGGAAAAAGTTCGTCCCTGTTGTTCGACAATTAGCCGCCGGAAATGTTGATTCTCGGGCCGTTCCAGACGCGGATCTGCCTCAAAGACCGATATCGCAGCCGCGCGTGCGCGTCGCATTAAATCCGCATCAGTCTTCAAGTTGCCAATCTTGAGCGCAGGTAGACCACTTTGCGCCGTACCCAGCAAATCGCCCGGGCCGCGCAATTCCCAGTCTGCTTCGGCCACTTCAAAGCCGTTACGTGTTCTTTCCAAAACATCGAGCTTTGCCGAGACTTCCTTCGCCTGAGCCGAGGTCAGCAAGATGCAATAGGATTTATGCTCTCCGCGGCCGATCCGCCCCCGAAGTTGATGCAGTTGCGCCAGACCAAAACGCTCCGCGTTTTCAATGAGCATCACGCTGGCGTTGGGAACATCGACACCGACCTCAAGCACGGTCGTGCTGATCAACGCGTTCGTCTCTCCGCGCCGAAAGCGTCCCATGATCTGCTGTTTTTCAAGCGGAGCTATGCGGCCGTGAAGCAATTCGCAGCGAAACGGATGCAAGCGTTCCCGCCACAATTCGTACTCTGCTGTTGCCGCTTTGACGTCCAATTTTTCGCTTTCATCGATCAACGGATAAATCACGTAGAGTTGGCGACCCCTTTCCAGTTCAGTTCGCAAAAAGGTGAGAACCTCAGGCAGCTTTGAGTCATCACGCACGGCGGTAACGATTTTGCCACGGTTCCGCGGCATTTCATCGATCGTTGAAACGTCGAGGTCACCGTAAATGGTCATAGTCAGCGTGCGGGGGATCGGCGTTGCCGTCATCACCAGCACGTCGGGCGCTGGTTCGCGCATTGTTAATCGGGCGCGCTGCGCGACGCCAAACTTGTGTTGCTCATCAATCACGACGAGCCCGAGATTCGAAAACGAAACCGACTCATACAGCAACGCATGCGTGCCGACGATGATTTCTGGCTCGTCCGTCCCGAATGATGCCTGCGCGAGAGGAAACAACGAAACGGGGCCACTTTCTTCCTGTCGCGCGGCTGTTCGCAATGCAACACGTACGCCCAGAGGATCGAGCCAGCGCCGCAGTACATCGTAATGTTGCTCGGCCAGAATTTGCGTTGGCGCCATGAACGCGGCTTGATAGCCGGCTTCAATAGCCAAAAGCATGGCCGCTATCGCGACTAAGGTTTTGCCTGAACCAACGTCTCCCTGTAGCAAACGATTCATTGGATGGGTAGCTGCCAGATCGCGCCGAATTTCTTCAATAACTTTCCTCTGCGCGCCCGTCAGTGCGAATGGAAGCGAGTTCACAAATTTGTCGTACAATGCGCCAGAACCGCAGTGTGCCTGGCCGATGCGAATCGATGCCTTCGTACGTCGCGATGCAATCAGCATTTGCATGGTAAAAAATTCAGAGAGGACCAAGTGCTCGCGGGCGGAATCGCGTTGCTGCCAATCGTGCGGGAAATGGATTGCGCGAATCGCCGCCGCGCGCGTCATGTTGCCGTTCACGAACGGGCGCGGCAACAATGTTTCGAATGACTGATCACCGACCGAATTCAGAACCCGATAAACCATGCTGCGCAACAGGCGCTGCGAAAGACCTTCCGTAGCGGGATAGATTGGAGTGATCCTGCGAAAATGAATCGATATTTCCTCATCATTCTCGATGATCTCGAAATCCGGGTGATCCATGCAAATTCGCTTTGCCCGTAGCCGCGGCTTGCCAAAGACAACGATGCGCTGGCCGGTCGCAATCATCTTCTGCACGTAATGCAGGTTGAACCACCGACACACGAGAGGCTCGCTTAGAACATTTGCTTCTGACTCCTCGAGCGTGGCTTCAAAAATTTTCTTCCATCCGCCAAAACGGCGCAGCGAAGTTTTGATCACCTCGCCGCAAAGACAAATCGGAACCTCGCTTTCCGCACGCGGAAAATGCGGGAACTCGGTGCGATCTTCATGCCGCCGCGGAAAATGCGTGAGCAAATCTTCTACCGTCTCAATCCCGAGACGCCGCAGTGCGAGTACTTTCGGACGCGGAATCCAGTTTAATTCCTCGAGTGACTGCGAAATTGCAACGCTATTAGTGGTTAATTTCGGAGACACTGGTGATAGGTGATCGCTGATCGGTGATGCCTTCGATGATTCGACGCTGTTCACTGGTCACCGATCACTGATCACGTACGCTCCGCCGGCCGCACCGCTTCGACCTGCATCGCAACCAATCTTTCGCCCTTGTATTCGTCCGCGCGAATCCTGAATGCGATATCCCACGGCGGCGCCGGCAACTGATCGGCCACGCCGTTAAAATAAACCGCCCGCCGATGCCGATCACCCTGACGCAGACGAAGGATGAGATGTTTTTCGTTCACGACACGCGGCGGCGCGACTGGCTCAACTTCACGCGCAAAAAACAGCGGCTGCGGATTTCCATTTCCAAACGGCTGCAACATTTCGTGCCAGCGCAGAAAATCGACGTCGATGTCGGTGAACGCCAGCTCATAGTCCAGTCGCAAGCACGGTTGCAACGCTTCGTCGGAAAGAATTTCGCGCGCAACGTTATGAAAGGTCCCGGCAAAGAAATCGAAATTTTCTTCGCGCACAGCAAGACCGGCCGCCATCTCATGCCCGCCATATTTGTCGAGGCTATCGGCGCAACGATTCAGCGCTTCGACCAAATTCAATCCTTCGATGCTTCGTCCGCTGCCTTTGCCCATGCCGTTCTCGTCGAAACCGATCACAATCGCGGGGCGATGATATTTTCGAACAATACGTGACGCCACGATGCCGAGCACTCCGGGGTGCCAGCCCCGCGCGCCCGTCACGATGGCCGCGTCCCGCGCCATGTCGAACTCTTTGTCGATCTTCGCCGCCGCTGCAGTGAAAATTTGTGTTTCCACGTCCTGGCGTTCTCGATTTTGCCGGTCGAGCTCCGCTGCAAGCACCGTTGCTTCGCCTTCGTCTTGCGTGAGCAGGAGGCGCAAAGACTTCTCCGCCGTGCTCAAACGCCCCGCGGCATTCAAGCGCGGCCCAAGCCGGTAACCAATATCTTCAGGCAAAATTGGTGGTCGCACTCCGGCGAGCTGTATTAATTTCCGCAGGCCGATGCGCGATGTCCGCGCAATTTCCATCGCGCCGCGCTGGACCAGAACGCGATTCTCCTCACGAAGCGGCACGATGTCCGCCACCGTGCCAAGTGCCACAAGATCGAGCTTTGATTTCAAATCGAACTCTGGCAGTGGCCGCGTCTTCAACAGCGCGTGACAAAGTTTGAAGACGATCCCGACACTGCAGAGATATTCGAAACCGCATTTCATCAGCTTCGGATTCACCATCGCCACGCAATTGGGCAACTCAGATTTCGGCTCATGGTGATCCAGTATGATAATGTCAACGCCACGTTTCTTAAGATCGGCCACCTCATTCACTGAAGACGTGCCGCAATCAACTGAGATCAGCAATTGCGGCCGATGTTGTTCGAAACAGCGCTCGATACTTTCGCGACTCAAGCCGTAGCCCTCCTCGATACGCAACGGCAAAAACAGTTCCGGAGCGCCGCCATAAGCACGCAACGTTTCATCGAGCAGCGCCAATGAAGTCACGCCATCCACATCGTAATCGCCGAAGAGCACTATGCGTTCGCGCTTATCCAGCGCTGCAAGAATGCGAGAAACAGCCGCATGCATTTGCGGCAGTAAGAACGGATCGCTGAGAGAACTGAGTCGCGGGCGCAGGAAGTCTTCAACTTCTTTCGCGCAGCGAAATCCTTTTCGTGAAAGCAGCCGCGCGATGCATTCCGATCGGCAAATCTCGGTCCACGCAATCGCGCTGCCATTCAACTCCTCACGCGCTGCCAAAATCCAGCGGCTTTGCCGCTTAAAGGTCATCGGCGCATCTAAGTCGATTGAGTTGGATTCTACGCGGCTTTGCACCGATCAGTTTATTCGCGAAAAACTTTCTGACAAGACAGGGCGGATCGCGTGTGTGTTCGCAATAATCGCACTCAACAAAATCGGGTATCCGCTCACGAAAAGGACACTTCACGACTAAAGCGATGCGCGGACGCATCGCACTCCAAAAGCACTTCGTGCGAAATAAATGGAGCGCCTATTTGATTTCGCGTAAGCTTTGGAAGTGCGCGCGCCTCCTCGTGCCGGTTTTTAGCGGGCATAATCCGCTGTGAAGCTACATCGAAATGAAACTCACCCGGTGGATCGCGCTTATTTGCGTCATTCTGCTGTTGCTCTATGGCGCGTCGCCTTATTTTTCCTTCTGGCGATTTACGGTCGCCGTGCGCTCCGGTAACAGCGCCGCGATCAATTCGCGTGTGGATTTTTCCGCTGTTCGCGCATCATTGAAGAAGCAACTTATCGCCCGCTTCGTTCACGCGACCAGCGGCCAGAAGCCCTGGGCTAACTTCGGCCCGACACTGATCGACGCGATCGTTGACGCGTACGCGACCCCGGAGGGAATCGCGGCGCTTGTTTCCAATCCAGGAGCGTTAAAGAACCTCGAAAATCCGCGGCAGTTCCGCTTCTCCGGTGGTAAGCCCGAAGACTTCTTGAAAGTAAAACATGCGTTCTTCACAGGACCTCGCACCTTTGTCATCGATCGTGACGGAATCAAACTGCGATTCCACTTTTCAGGTGTCGGCTGGCGGCTCAACGATATCGATCTTGGCTTGGAAAGTTTAGGAACTAGTCCTACCAAGGTCGCTTGAAGCGTTTCACCGGTCTAAAGGAATCAGCGTCAAACAAACGTAAACGTGAGATCGCCCTTTGGACGGAGATGATGCGTCGCGCATAGAGTCGCGAACGTTTGCAGGCCCTCCTTTTCTTTTTCTCCAAAACTGAACCGGAGATGTTCCCGATAATAGCGGGAAAGAAATTGGTGATCGAATTCTTTATCGGCTCCGATTAATTCGTCGAGATTTGCCAAGTTTTCATCGCGCAATTCCCGGAGGCGGTTCGCGATCTCTTTTGCACCGGCGACTTCCAGACGAATGAGCCAGAGCGCATAAACGAATGGAAGACCAACATGTTTCTTCCATTGCTCACCGAGATCCCAGAATTCAAACTGGTCACTATAATTCTTGCGAAACCGAATGGCTTGATCGCCGATGAGGAGACGCGCGGTACGCGCCGCTGATTTCTTCACAGCAGGCGAGACGCTCGCTGGCGCCACAGGTTCGCCACGGCGAACCCATCCTGTGGCGGGTAAAATGCCCGTACTGCACTCAACCAGGCGCGGGTTCAGTTCGAGTTCGGCGAGGAGGCAATGCAGCAGATTCACTGCAGTTTCCGATGCAGGATCGAGTTCGATCTCTTCAATCTCGGAAATATCGCCATGGTGCGCGACGAGGACGCTGTAAACCGGTCCGTCCGATGAAATGGAAACGTCGTCGACGATTCGATAAGTCGGGTTGCGCAGAAGTTCGAAACTGGACACGAGCGCAACATCCAGCTCACCTTTTGCCAGTCGTTTGCACAGCGCTGATGGATGATCGAAGTCTACCTTGCCTTGCCAGCCGCGAATGAGGGGGCACGCGTTGAGATACTTTACGCAGCCGATGCGGAGGGTGTGCAAGTGATCAGTGATCGGTGATCCGTGATGAATAATGCATGATCAGGATTAGGCTCTGATCATTGTCCACTGATCACTCATCACATTTTCCATTCAAGCACAGGCTAACTCTGCTGGCGCCGACGCCAAGCTTTTCTCAGATACGCGCGGAGATACATGCCGGTAGTGACTATCGCGCTGGATGGGCTCGCGATCGGCTTCGCGAATGGCATGCTCTAGCGCTGCTACGGTTTGCTGCTGCGGTGTGGTTGCACCCGCCATGTGGAAGATTTTTTCCTCCAAAATTGTGCCGTGCAGATCATCTACTCCGTAGCTGAGCGACACTTGTGCGAGAGGCAGTCCCAGGCTCACCCAATAAGCGGTCAGGTGGTCAATGTTATCCAGATAAATTCGGCTAACCGCGAGATTGCGGAGTTGTTCAAATGCGGATGCACGTTTTATGTGGGCTAGGACCCCATGGGATTGGGATGGTTCAAAAGCAAAAGGAACGAACCCTGTAAAACCACCGGTCTCATCTTGCAGATGACGCAGCTGGCGCAAATGATCAGCGCGTTGAGCGACCGTCTCGATATGACCGTAGAGCATGGTGCAGGTGCTGCGGCCGCTCATCAAGTGCCAGGTGCGATGTACATCGAGCCATTCGGCGGCGGTTTCTTTTCCGCGACAGATCTGATCGCGCACGACGGGGTCGAAAATCTCCGCGCCACCACCTGTAATCGAGCCGAGACCCGCTTCACGCAGCGTCTCCAAAGTATCACGAATCGGCATACGAAAGACTCGTCGGGCCAAATGACGAACCTCGATTGCGGTGAACGCTTTGATGTGAAGCTGCGCGTCAAGCGCGCGCAGTCTTCGCAAGAGCTCCAGATACCAATCCTTTTTCAGACTGGGATGCAATCCGCCCACCATGTGCACCTCGGTGACTCCGAGTTGAAGCGCGTCACTGACCGCGCGGACAATTTCTTCGATGGCATATTCAAAAGCGTGCGCGTCGCGCTTTTTGGCAGCAAACGCACAGAACTGGCAGGAGAGGACACAGATATTAGAGTAATTGATGTAACGGTTGTGGATGTAGGTTGCGTAATTATCATTTTTCCGTTCGCGAACCACGTTCGCAATCATCCCAAGTGCATTAAGATCGTTCGCTTGATACAAACTGAGAGCGTCCGTCTCTGAAATCCGCTGTTGCGCCTCAACTTTTTCAGCGATCGGCCGGAGTTCTTTCGGAATAAGCTGGTAATTCATGCGAAGTGGAGGGTAACGCCCTCGGCAGCCAACCATGCACAGGGCGGTTCTGGCTTGCAACAAAAACCATGGGTACGAATGTGATGCGGCGTGATTTTGGCCAGTTGCCATTTTTCTGGCAAGGTTTCTCTCGTGGGAACGTCCAACTGACCGATGTCTGGCAACGACCGAGGAAACCGAGGGAGATCGGAAGATGACGCTGACGACTTGCGGCTGATGCAGCTGGTGGGGCGCGGCGATACCGAAGCGTTCGAGGAGCTCATCGAAAAGCATCAAACTCTCGTTGCAGGGACTGTGGCGCGCATGTTGGGCAGTAATTCGGACGTGGAAGACATCGCGCAGCAGGTCTTTATTCGCGTCTGGAAAAGCGCGCGCCGGTACGTGCCACGCGCCAAGTTTACGACCTGGCTCTTGAAAATTACGCGCAATTTGGTGTTCAACGAACTACGTCGCACAAAGCGCCGCGCGCATGTTCCGCTTCAGCTGGAAGCGGGCGCAGAAGATCCGCCACTGAAAGACGAGATGAATCTCGCGCCGGACGCGTCTCTTCTCGAGACGGAACTTCAGCGAACGATCGAACAAGCTATTCTGCAGCTGCCTGAAACGCAGCGGATGGCGCTGGTGCTGCGCAGGTACGAACAGCTTAGCTACGAGCAGATTGCCGAGGTGCTCGATCTGTCGGTACCCGCCGTAAAGAGCGTACTTTTCCGCGCGCGTTCGGAACTCCGATCGCGCCTCAGCAAATATCTCAGCTAGCTAATCAAACCGAATTCATTACCTTCGGTGCCGCTCGTCGCCCTCGAGAACCCTGCCCCGGACGCGTTTTATCTGGGTGTGATGCGTGAGCACATGCACGCGCCCATCACTCCCGCGAAAAAATGCGCTCAAAATCCAGCTGACAACGCTGATAACTATCGCGCCCCAGAATGCGCTCCAGAAGTGATCCACATGAAATCCGACCACGACGCTCGGCACCACAAGCAGCAACAGCCCATTTAAAATTAGAATGAAGAAGCCGAGCGTAATCAGAATCAGCGGCGCACTTAGGATTAGCAAAAAAGGTCGAACAAACGCGTTGAGAATACCGAGCAAAAGCGACGCGCCAATCAGCGCCGCAACGGTGTCATAACGGATCCCGCGGATTATCGAGGAAGCAACCATTACGGCAACGGTTGTGACCGCCCAGCGGAAAACGAAATGTCTCATGCAAATGTGTTCGGTTAATCTGGCGCCCTGTCAAAGAGGAGCGAGAAAGCACTTGCCAATTGACGGATGAACGATAAACGAATTGAAATCAACAACGCTGATCAATCTGTGCCGAAAAAACCGAAAACTGTCGAGACTAAAACTCAGGCGTCCACCGATCCTGGAGAGCCCTCCACCGCAGTTAAACCAAGCAAAGCCCCGCGTACGCGCCGTGCCGCTGCAACTCAAAAGCCGCGCAGGACCAGCGCCACGAAAAGTGCCACTGAGCGAACACCACAGATTGCAACGTCTCCCGACGCGGGAGGGATGCCCACAGAACCATCAGACGATGCAATTCGTCTCCGCGCCTATTTTATCTCCGAGCGCCGGCGCAGATTTGCCTTACCCGGTGACGCGGAATCGGACTGGCTCGAAGCGAAGCGACAACTGCTCTTCGAGGCTGGTCGGGGCTGAGTTGGGAGCAGGAGACACAATGGAAGAAACTCTGCTTGATCTGGCAGAAGCTCTGCGCGAACGGCTCGCAGTGATTCGAGATGAGGTGAGCCGCCACGACGAGGCAAGACACATCGCGCGATTGAAAACAGTCTCAGAAAAGATAGACAGACTACAAAGAGCGCTTCCGCAGCCTGTCGATCCCCGCCTGGCGCACTACCTCGAGCGCAAGAGCTACGATAAGGCGCTGGAATATCTAGAGGTCAGGGGCGATTGAACTTCAATCGTCCGTGGGCGATTCGGTGAATCGGCCCTACCTTGAGTACAGTTCGACTATGAGCTGTTCGTTCACGATTGGCTGCATCTCTTCTCGAGACGGAATTCGCGCGACTTTGCCGCTGAGCGCATCGCGATCAACGGTAAGCCAGTCGGGCACGGGAACAATTTGCGTAAGATCAAGATTCCGCAGCACCAACTGGCGGGACTTCGGTTTGTCTTTGATCGCGATCTCATCGCCGGCCTTCACATTGTAGGAAGCGATGTTCACCGTGCGTCCGTTCACGAGCACGTGGCCGTGCGACACCAGCTGGCGAGCAGCGCTGCGAGTGTTAGCCAGGCCAAGTCGATAAACGACATTATCGATACGCGTCTCCAATAGTTGAAGAAGTGTTTCACCTGTCACACCGCGCTTCTGCAGCGCCTTCTCGAAAATCCTCCGAAACTGCCGTTCGAGAAGCCCATATTGATAGCGCAGCTTCTGTTTTTCGCCGAGCGCAATCGCATACTCCGATTGTTTGCGCCGGGAACCTCTCGGGCCATGCATGCCTGGAGGATAATTTTTTCGCTCCAATGCCTTGGAGGAACCGAAAATCGGCACCCCATAACGCCGGCTCACTCTTGTTTTTGGTCCTGTGTATCTAGCCATTGGATTCGTTAAACCGTTAAATCATTAAAGCGGTAATATCAGACGCGGCGCTGCTTCGGAGGGCGACAGCCGTTATGCGGCACGGGAGTAACGTCGCGGATCACGGTGAGATCGAGCCCGATTGCCTGCAACGCTCGCACGGCGGATTCGCGTCCGGCTCCTGGGCCTCTGACTAATACTTCCACTTCTTTCAGTCCGTGGCCCATCGCCTGCCGGGACGCATCCTGCGCGACCATCTGCGCTGCGTAAGCTGTGCTTTTGCGTGAACCTTTGAAACCCACTTTTCCGGCACTCGACCACCCAATCACGTTCCCCTTCATGTCAGTGATCGTCACAATTGTGTTGTTAAAGGTCGAAAGGACATGAGCGATGCCTGAATGAACGTTCTTGCTGCCTTTGGCTTTAACAATCTTCGGCTTGTCGACGTCATCCGTAGCAAGTGAGAGGCTCTCCGCAGTGCCCGCGGCAGGAGCTGGTTGTTCTTTCTTTTGCCTTGCAGGTTTTTTGGCAGGCTTGGCTGCGTCAGTTTTGGATGCTGCAACCTTCCCGTCTTGCCGGGAATCCGCCGGAGTCGCCATTGGCTTCGACTCCTCCGTTTTCGGTTCTTCTGGAGTTGGATCGTTTGGACTATTCGGCTCAGCCATAATTCTAATGAGTCACTTAAACTTTACCGGCCTTAGCTTCCGGATTGCGGATCACGCCGACGGTCTTACGCGGTCCTTTGCGGGTTCGGGCGTTTGTTGAGGTGCGTTGGCCACGCACGGGCAAGCCCTTCCGGTGACGGATGCCGCGATAACAATTGATCCCCTGCAAACGTTTCAAGTTACTTTGCACGTCCCGGCGCAGATCGCCTTCAATTTTGATCTTGTTATTCGTGATCGCGTGAATGATTTCGTTTAACTGCTGCGGCGTGAGGTTTTTCGCGCGAATGTTTGGGTCGATGTTAGTCTGCTCGAGAATGCGCCTGGCTGTACTGAACCCGATTCCGTAGATATAAGTCAGAGACGCCTCGATGCGTTTGTCTGCTGGAATTTCAACTCCGAGTAATCTTGGCATAACTAATGACTAATCACTCTCCCCAATCACCCTTGCCTTTGTTTGTGGCGTGGGTTTTTGCAGATCACGCGCACCACATTCTTGCGCTTCACGATCCTGCAACTCGCACAAAGTCTTTTTACTGATGGTCGTACTTTCATAATCTGCGAAATGGACAACAGCGGGGGCCACCGCGTTATCATTTTTGGCGATAAGTAATTCGCCCCTTCGACAAATCGTAAGGTGAAATCTCTAGCATAACTTTGTCGCCTGGCAAGATCCGAATGAAGTGCAACCGCATTTTCCCAGATATATGCGCCAGAACACGATGACCATTGGCCAGCTCAACCCTGAACATGGTATTGGGCAGCAACTCGACCACTGTGCCCTCTACTTCAATTGCGTCTTTGCGCGCCATGTCAGAATTTCAGGGTCATCGTTTGTAATCAGGACCGTGTGCTCGAAGTGTGCCGAAGGCATGCCATCTGCCGTGCGCACCGTCCACCCATCATCAAGCAATAGTACTTCGGACGTGCCGATGTTAATCATCGGCTCAATTGCCAGTGTCATCCCTGCTTTTAACTTTGGACCGCTGCCGCGTTTGCCGTAATTGGGAATCTGCGGTTCCTCGTGCATTTTGCGCCCCACCCCATGCCCAACAAATTCGCGCACGACTGAGAAGCTAAAGCGCCGAGCTTCATCCTCGATCTCGGCGCAAATGTCGCCGACGCGCCGACCTTCGCGGGCGACTCCAATCGCGCGTGCGAGCGCATTTTCGGTGACGCGCAGCAGTTGATCCGTCCGTTCGTCGATGACTCCAGCCGGCACAGTCGTGGCGTTATCCCCTACCCAGCCGCCCTGGATAATACCGATGTCCAGCTTCACAATGTCGCCGTACTGAATTCGCCGTTGGCTACCGATGCCGTGCACCACTTCGTCGTTTAGCGAGATGCAAATGTTTCCGGGAAAAACGCGGTGGCCCAGCCGATAACCGAGAAAAGCGCTCTTTACATGGGCTTCGCTCATGAAGTCCGCTGCCGCTTCGTCGACTTCTTTGGTCGTAATGCCGGGGCGAACCAGGTCGCGAACACGGTCCAGGATATCGCTGGCTGTGCGACAGGCCTGCCGCATCTTGTCAATTTCTTTGGCGTTCTTAATCGGAATCACGTCGCGCTTTTGCCCTCAATCAGTCGCGAGATATCGCCAAATACCGCTTCGCGATCACGGTTGCCGTCGATCCGATGCAAGCTCGACATTTTTTGATAAAAGGACGCTAGCGGCTCGGTCTTGACGTGGAACTCTTGCAAGCGGGTTTGCAACACGCTCAAATCATCGTCATTGCGGCGCACCAACGGACCATCGCAATAGGGACATACAGGACGATTGGCAAACTGTGCGCTCGATGAGCTGGTGGTAAAACCACATTCGCCGCATTGAAGCCGGCCTGCGATGCGGTCGCGGACGGTCTCCTCCGACACTTCGAGCCAGATCACCAAATCCAAGGCAGTTCGTAACCTTGCTAACATTGCATTCAAACTCTCGGCCTGCGGCAGTGTGCGCGGGAAACCATCAAAAACGAATCCGTGGCTACCATGCAAGCGCAACCAGTCCTCGATCAGTTCAATGATGATTTTGTCCGGTACCAGCCCGCCCCTTCGAAGCACTTCAGCGGTCTCTTGACCCAGAGGTGTCCCCAGATCTCGTTCACGGCGCAAGATAGCGCCCGGCGAAGTGACGGGAATGCCGAAGTGGCGCGTAATCAATTCAGCCTGGGTTCCTTTGCCAGAACCGGGCGGACCAAGAAGCACAAGCCGCCTTTTCACCTATCGCCCGTAAAGAAAAATGGCGACCCCAGCAATCACGAGCACTGCGATCCCCACATACAGCCACATCAGGATTCCACCTGCTGCTGCTTCGCCGCGAGCATACGAAGCGCGATCAAATGAGCGTCCGCGAATCCGGCCCTTTCGCAAAAAGCCATCGTAGTGACGCTGAATCAAGTGTGTCTCCACTTGCCTCATTGTATCCAGCATGACGCCCACAATAATTAACAAACTCGTACCGCCAAAGAATTGCGCCGTGATCATGGGAACACCCAAGCCTTGGCTGAGAAGGCTTGGCACAACTGCTATGACCGTCAAAAAAATCGCGCCGGCGAACGTGAGTCGCGTCATGGTGAAATCAAGAAAATCGGCTGTTGGTTTTCCGGGTCGCACGCCCGGAATATAACCGCCATATTTTTTGAGATCGTCCGCGATTTGAGTCGGTTGAAACTGAGTCGCAACCCAGAAGTAACTGAAAAAGAAAATCATTGCTGCAAGAGCGACATAATGTGGCCAGCCGGTAGACAGCGCGCTGGCGATCCGATTAGCTGTAGGGCTCCCTTTAAATGCGTACTGAACAATCGTCGCTGGAAAAAGAAGCAATGCCCAGGCAAAGATGATTGGCATCACGCCGGCATAATTCACTTTCAAAGGCATGTATTGGGTCTGGCCGCCGTACATTTTGCGGCCCACTACCCGTTTTGCATACTGAACGGTGATCTTTCGCACTCCTTGCGTGATCGTGATCACCGCGGCAATGACGATGATCAAGAACAACACTAGTAATACAAGGACCATCGGATTGACCTGACTCGAACCGGTTTGCGCTGAAGGCACGAACGTCTTCCATGCCTGCGCGAGCGCCGCAGGAAGTCGCGCGACAATTCCAATGGTGATGATCAGGGATATCCCGTTGCCAATACCGCGCTCGGTGATTTGATCGCCCAGCCACATCAGCAAAAGCGTGCCGGTCGTCAGCGAAATCACAGTTATGATTCGAAATTTCCACCCAAGATCGTCCACCAGCGGAACGCCAAGGTTCTGAATAGTATCAAGGATTCCCGGCAACATCGTGTGATACGATTCGGGGTGCTGAAATGAAAGCGCCAGCAGGTAACCTTGGAAAATGCACAACCCCACGGTCGTGTAGCGCGTTAACTGCATGATTTTTTGCCGACCGCCATCTTCACGTGCCAGCCTGCCAAGCTGCGGAATAACCGCAGTGAGCAGCTGCATCATGATCGAAGCGCTGATGTACGGCATGATGCCCAGGGAGAAGATCGCGCAATTCTCCAGCGCGCCGCCACTAAACAAATTGAAGAGCGCCGCCAAACCGCCGCCGGTGCGCTGGCTCAGCGAAGTGCGAAACCATTCTTGCAAAACCCCCTGGTTCACTCCCGGAGTCGTGATCGCAGCTCCCAAACGCACAACCACGATCACCGCCAGCGTGAACAAAATACGCCGGCGCAGTTCCGGTATTTTGACTGTGTTTAGAAACGCCGAGACCATCCGCTAAATCTGAAACATCGGGTGCGGAGAAGCTAGCTCTCCCGCGATGCTTTCTTTTTTACGCGCGACTTCGCTTTCGCCGACGGCTTCGGGGACAATTTTTTCTTCTCTCCGGCCTGCGAGACAGGTTCAGCAGATGCTTCTCCGGCGGAGATCTCAGCCGGATCGCTCTCACCGATTGATTTCCGTGCTGCTCCCTCGCGCAGTGTAATCGTTCCTCCGGCCTTCTCGATTTTCTCTCGTGCTGTGGCGCTGATCTTATCGGCTTCCACTTTCAGGCCGTGCTTCAATTCACCATCGCCAAGGATTTTTATTCCTGTGAATTGCCCTCGGACGAGGTTCGACTCGCGCAGCAGTTGTTCGTTTACCACCGCTCCGGCTTCGAAGGCATTGAGTTCGTTAACATTAACAATCGCGTAATGCTTGTGAAAAGCCGCGTTATTGAATCCGCGCTTCGGCAATCGTCGAATCAGCGGCATCTGTCCACCTTCGAACCCAAGCCGGATACTCCCGCCCGAGCGCGCCTTCTGGCCTTTATGCCCCTTGCCGCTGGTTTTCCCGTGCCCTGAGCTTTCGCCGCAACCCAACCGCTTGACGCGATGTCGAGCGCCGGGACGCGGGCGCAAATTATGAAGACGCATCATTTCGCTCCCCCTTTCCATCACCGAACTGGATTCCGCGCACTTTAAAAATTTCATCCCTTCGGCGAAGTGATCGCAGTGCGACGATCGTCGCCTTCACTACGTTAGCGTGATTACTTGATCCGAGTGATTTGGCCAGGACGTCGCGAATACCAGCCGCTTCAGCCACGGCTCGTACGCCTCCACCGGCAATGATACCGGTCCCAGGTGATGCCGGCCGCAACAGCACTCGCGCTCCATCGAATTCGCCGATCACTTCGTGAGGAATCGTGTTTTCGTTCAATGAAACTTTTTCCATCGATTTGCGCGCTGCCTCCGACGCTTTCCGAATAGCTTCCGAAACTTCGTTGGCCTTGCCAAATCCGCATCCCACTTTTCCATCGTGATCTCCAGCTACAATCAACGCGCTAAAGCTAAAACGTCGGCCGCCCTTCACGACCTTGGCACAGCGATTGATAAAGACGACTTTCTCCGTCGTATCGCCTCTTGCCGCAGGGGTTTTATCCGGCCTGCGCGAGTCTGGTCGTCTTCGTGAAGAAGTTGTTTGAGCCATAAATCAGAATTTTAACCCGGTCGCGCGTGCCGCATCCGCTAATGCCTTTACTTTTCCGTGATAAAAAAAACCGCCGCGATCAAAAACGACGCGCTCGAGTTTCTTCGCCAGCGAACGTTCCGCGATTGCCTTGCCTATCAATTCTGCCGCAGCCTGGTTCGCACGCAGTTTTTTTCCTTCGAGCAACGAGCGCTCTGTAGTCGACGCAGCGGCCAGCGTCCGTCCGGCATCGTCATCGATCACTTGAGCGTAAACGTGCTTGCCAGAAAAATGAACTGCCAGCCGCGGTCGTTGTGCTGTGCCTGCGACTCTTTTCCTGATCCTTCGATGAACACGCTTCCGCGCTGCCTTACGACTCGTCGCCATACTATTGAACAGTCTTGCCCTCTTTGCGACGAATCTGCTCACCCGCATAGCGAACCCCTTTGCCCTTATATGGTTCTGGAGGGTAAAACCGACGAATGTCCGCCGCGACCTGTCCGACGAGTTTCTTATCGACGCCTTGGATCATAATTTTCGTGTTGTCCGTGACCGTGATTTTGATGTCTTTCGGAATCGCAAATGGAACCGGATGCGAGAAACCGAGACTCAAGTTGAGGGTCGGTCCCTGCACGGCGGCCCTGAAACCCACACCTTCGATTTCGAGTTGCTTAGTGAAACCTTCACTCACTCCCTGCACCATGTTATGGACAAGACTGCGTGAAAGACCGTGTAATGCCTTGACGCTGCGCGTTTCCGCTTGGCGTACCACCGATATCCGGTTGTCTTTCACGCTTGCCGTGATATCGCGCGGGAGCCTCCACTGAAGTTTTCCCTTGGGCCCTTCCACCGAAACCGCTCCGTCACCGTCAATGTTTACTTTGACCTTGTCGGGGAT
>DATLPS010000031.1:0-3199 GCA_035535575.1 Candidatus Limnocylindria bacterium | reverse complement strand
TGGATTGCCGGCCAGCCACGCAGTTGCGGTTCAGTCGGTGAGCCGAACGTTCCTTTGAACCACCGCGCGACCGCAGGATGAAATTGAAATGAGCGCATCGAACCAGAACCGCGAAACGCGGAACATCTAATTTACGCGTTTCAAAAGGCCGTGCACGCAATATGCGCTTTCTGCCTTCCAAGGTGGATCGGCTTCTCCGAAGACGATGTCTATCGCCGAAGGCGCAGTAATCTGTTCCCCAGTGCGTCGCTGCTCACCAAATCCGGCGGCAAAGCCGCATCTTTTGCCAACGCGTTGAGGACAACGCATTCCACCTTCAGAGCGCTGCCTGTCCAGCGAAGAAGTTATGCTCGCGCTCGTAGCGCGATTACTTCGCGAAGCATCCGCAGACTGTCGCGCAAAAAACTAACTTTGCTTCCTTGAGCGTGGTTCCACCGGACCGGAATCTCCCGAATCCGCAATCCAGCGCGCCGTGCGAGAAGAAGCAACTCGACATCGAAGGCGAAACCGTCAACCTGCGCCGCCTCCAGAATCGGGCGACAAACCTCCAGACGAAACGCCTTAAAACCGCATTGTGTATCCCAAAATGGCAGACCGGTTGCGACGCGGACAAGAACATTGAAAACCCGACCGCCTTGTTCTCGTCGCCAAGGCTGGTGAATCCCGATTAAACTGCGGTCGAGCGCGCGGGAGCCGACAGCAATATCGATCTCGCCGTTTGCAATCGGGTCGATCAATTTCGGCGTCTCTGTGAGTGGCGTTGAAAGATCCGCATCAGAAAAGAGCCCGATCGGTTCTCGAGCGGCAAGTAATCCGGAGCGGACAGCAGCGCCCTTCCCGCGATTTGGAAAATTTTCGAGCAAACGCGTCGCGACGTTCGTCTCTGCCAGAATTTCGCGCGCGATGGTTCCCGTTCCATCGGTCGATCCGTCATTTACCACGATCAATTCACTTTCCGGCGCGTTGGCTGTGAGATAATCGAGCGTAACGCGAAGTGTTGCACCAATGCGCGCTGCTTCGTTGAAACAGGGAATAACGACCGAAAACGGAGGGAGCATGAAGATCGTTAAAAGGTTGAACCGTTAAAGCGTTGAAGCGGGAGGCCGATTCTTGTCATGTTGAGCGAAGCGAAACATCTCTGATTATCACGCTAGCGTTGCCGAAAGGACCCATCCGAGATTCTTCGCTTCGCTCAGAATGACAATGCCCCTCGCGCTTTAACGCTTCAACGCTTTAACGATAGATTTCGATGACAAACTTGCCGCTTGAATCGACATACCCCCGATACATCCCCGCGGTATTAAACGGCAACGCCATCTTGCCTTCGTGATCGATTGCAATTAAGCCGCCGGTGCCACCAAGTTTGGCCACCTTGTCGAGAACAGCTTGCGCCGCGTCCTTAAGCGACATTCCCCGATATTCGATGAGCGCCGAGATATCATGACCGACTGAAGCTCGGATAAAATATTCGCCATCGCCCGTCGCGGACACAGCGCATGTCGCATTGTTCGCATAAGTTCCTGCGCCAATGACGGGTGAGTCGCCCACGCGTCCGGGCCGCTTATTTGTGGTGCCACCGGTTGAAGTAGCGGCGGCAAGATTTCCATTCTTGTCCAGCGCGACGGCGCCGACAGTTCCGTGTCGATCTTGATCGGTAATGATAAAGGCTTTCCCCGCACCGCCCGTGCGTTTCTTTTCAGCGGCTTTGATTTTCTGCAAAGCCTCCCATCGCGCCTGGGTAAAGAAATATTTCTGGTCCACGAGTTCCACTCCGTTCTCTTTGGCGAACGCTTCCGCGCCCTCGCCATCTATCATGACATGGCCAGATTTCTCCATGACGAGGCGCGCGAGGCTGATGGGATTCTTCACATGCTTTAGGACGGCGACGGCACCGGCAGCGAGCGTTTTCCCGTCCATGACCGCTGCATCCATTTCGTTCGTACCGGCACTTGTAAATACCGAGCCCCTGCCCGCGTTGAAATGCGGATCGTCCTCCAGCACGCGTACGGCCGCCTCGGTCGCGTCGAGGCTCGATCCGCCACGTTTCAGAATTTCGTAACCAGCCGTCAGAGCCCGCTCGAGGCCGGCGCGATATTCGCTTTCCTTTTCCGGTGTGATATCGCTGCGCCCGATGGTTCCCGCGCCGCCGTGGATCACCAGCCCGAATCTTTCGTTTTCCATTTTTCGTTGATCAACTGTCCGAGCATCGTTTACAGCCTGCGCGGAGCTTGGTTGCTTCTCGGCAAACGCCGGCGCAGCGCCACTAAATAGCGCGATGCCAAAGAAGCAATTGAGTACGCAAAACAATTTCACTTTTGAGGTTCTAACGATTTAACGCTTCAATGTGTAGCATTCCCACAAAGTTTGCTCTTTTCCCTCTGGGGAACTAAGGCGACCTTTGCCGGCCATGGCAAACGCTGATCCGCCCGTTTTGATTGCCCAGGGAATCGGCCACCTCGCACGCAATTTTCTGCGTGAGGTTGGCAGCCTGTTTTGGTTCATCATGAACACGTTCGAGGAGACGTTCGAACGTATTCAACACGGGCGGGTGCCGTTTCGTGCCGCCAGCTTTTTCCGGCACACCCAACGCGCCGGTGTGGACTCAGTGCCACTTGTGGGACTCGTGTCGTTTTTCCTTGGGCTAACCATGGCGCTGCTTACCGGCTATCAGTTGCAACGCTTCGGAACAGAACGGTTGATTCCTGGATTGGTCGCGATCGCTTTTACCCGCGAGCTTGGCCCCCTCATGACCGGCATCATGTTGGCAGCGCGGATCGGCGCTGCTTTCACTGCCGAGCTCGGCACGATGCAAGTGTCGGAGGAAGTGGAAGCGATTGAATCCATGGGCATCGGCCCACTGCGTTATCTCGTCGCGCCGCGAATGCTCGCGTTGTTTCTGCTAATGCCTTGTCTCTCCATGGTTTCGAATATCGCGGCCGTATGCGCCAGCAGCCTGATTTGCAAAGCCTATTTCAGCATCGCGTTCCCGTACTTTCTCGATCTTGTGAAAGATTCATTGCTCATTCGCGATATTATTACCGGCATTTTAAAGAGCTTTCTGTTCGGACTACTCATTGCGGCGATTGCCTGTTATCGGGGATTGACTGTGAAAGGCGGCGCGGCTGGCGTTGGCACATCGACAACTTCGAGTGTCGTCACTGCCATCACCGTAGTGATCGGCTTCGACACGCTCTATAAT
>DATLPS010000030.1:0-12160 GCA_035535575.1 Candidatus Limnocylindria bacterium | reverse complement strand
TCCAATATCCAATTTCAGGTTGCTGACGCTTGTATCTTAAGGCGCAGCTGTTGTAGGTGATTGGACACGCGAGCCGCCACGGCTACAATTCGTCGCACCTTTTTTTCAAGGCGAACTGAATGAACAAACTCGACGCGGAGCGACAGAAAGAGATTCAACAAGCTGAGGAGCTGCTTTTTGCAGGTCCGCAGGCGCTTGGGTTTGCGAAGGGGCTGTTCGCGGGACATTTCGTTTCAGATTGGGTGATGCCGTATCCGCGTATTCCGGCAGCCCAACAAGGTGAGCTGGATGATACGCTGACTGAACTCCGCAAATTTTTGGACGAACACCTCGATCCTGCAGAGGTCGATCGACAGGCAGACATTCCGCGCGACGTGATCGATGGCCTTGGCCGGGTCGGAGTACTGGGTATGACCGCCCCGAAGGAATATGGCGGGCGAGGGTTCTCGCAAATGGCCAACTGCAAAGTGCTGGAAGAAATCGGCCGCCGTTGCGCATCGACATCAGTTTTCGTGAACGCCCACCACTCTATTGGAATTCGCGCGTTGCTGCTTTTTGGAACGCACGAGCAAAACCAGAAGTGGCTTCCGAAATTAGTTACTGGCGAACAGTTGGGATCCTTCGCGCTCACTGAAAAAGAAGCGGGATCGGATGCGGCAAATGTTCAGATGCAAGCGCGGCCAAGCGAGGACGGCTCACATTTCATTTTGAACGGCGAAAAACGCTATATCACCAACGCGGCGATCGCGCACGAGCTGACGGTGATGGCGCGGACGCCAGTCCCGGGCTCGGACAAAACTGCGGTCACGGCATTTCTCGTCACACCTGACATGCCAGGCTTCGAGATGCTTGAGGCGCGGATGCCGAAGATGGGAATCCGCGGCACGGCGACTGGACGGTTCGCATTGCGCGACGTCAAAGTTCCCAAGGAAAACATTCTCGGACCGCAGGGGAAAGGTCTTAAAGTCGCGCTGACGGTGCTCGATTTCGGCCGCACAACCTTCGGCGCGTGTTGCACCGGCGCGGCGAAGACGTGTCTGGAGCTGGCGGTCCAGCACGCGAATACGCGGAAACAATTCGGCAAAACGCTCAGCAATTTTCATTTGGTCAAAAAGAAAATCGCGCGAATCGCTGCGGATGCCTATGCGATGGAATCCATGACGACCGTCACAGCGTCGTTCATCGACCGCGGTCTGGAAGATTACATGCTCGAGACTGCGATGCTAAAGGTCTTCACGACGGAGCGTCTTTGGGAATGCATCAATGACGTGTTTCAGATTTACGGCGGCTCGGCATACTTTGTGGATCTTCCGCTGGAGCGAATGATGCGTGACGCGCGCATCAATCAGATCGGCGAGGGCGCGAACGAAGTGCTCACTTCGTTTATCGCGCTGGTGGGAATGCGCGGGCCGGGCATGGAGTTCAAGGAAATTTACGACACGATGATGAAACCGTCGCGCGATCGGATGAGCAAAGCGTGGGCTGCTGGAAAGAGCCGGCTTGGCGCGACGATTCGCGTGCCGGATGTGCCGGTACGAAGCGAGCAGCTCCGCGGGCATGCGCGGCAGCTCGGCCGACTCATCTGGCGTTTTAATTTCTCCGTGAACCGCGCGTTGATTGCTTATCGCGAGCCAATTCTCGACATGCAGCTTGTCCAGGAACGGATCGCGAACGCCGCGATGGATCTCTTCGCCTCGACTTGTGTCCTCAGCCGTGAGGACAGCGAAATTCAGTTCGCCCGGCGAAACGGAGACGCTGGTGCCCCCGACCACGTCGCCGCCGATCTGTTTTTACGTCAATCATTTCGACGGGTTCGTGGCTTTCTTGCCGGCCTGACGGACAACGACGACGCATCAGTGCTTGCGACAGCCGACTGCTGCCTGGCCAGGCCGCGCAGTTAGATTTGGCCGCCGAAAAGCACTCAATCGAAAAGATTGGAAGGCGGCTGCGCCGACTGATGGCTTGGCGCAGAAAAATATAACACCTCCCGCGCTGCCGAGGCCGACAGCACGCAAGCACCGGCGAAAATCGTCGGACTCTCTGTTATCTGCCCGGACGACGACCGTAAATATCCATCGCGTGAGCAGTGGTCGGAATTGCAGAGAGACGATCGCATGGCTGCGGAATGCGCGAGCCGCCCGCTACCACGAAACAAATTTTCTTTGTTATCTTGGTAGGCAGCGGATGCGATGGCAGCGCTACTACATTCTTGCTCGGATCAGCAGCGAATGCTGATACGCAGAATGCAAGAGCGAAGATCCCTATTGCAAATCGGACCGACCAGCCGCACACGCGACTCAGTCTGGTTCCTTTTCCCATGCTAGGATTTTGATCCCGCTGCGAATTTTAAGCAAGCTTATTTACAATGCACTTAGGACAAGAATCCGACATTTTCAGCCACTCCGCCTTCGGCAAGCTTCGGGAGGAAGCCAGGTTCAATCCGTCCAAAGAAAATGTTCCAAGCGCAGACTGTTGAGACGAGCCTTTGCTTCTTCGCTGCGGCTGCCTCCGGCGCTAGCGAGCTTATCGTAAAGAGCAGCCGCAGATTCCCACTTTGAATCCTCCTCTAACAATCGAGCTGCGTTAAATCCAGCTTTGTAATACCAGAACAGTTCGCGCCGCTGATCCGGGTGCCCCTCGTCCTCCAATATCCCGTAGAACGTCGCAAGCGCGCCAGCTCGATCATTTTTTCTTTCCAGGCATAATCCCTTTTTGAAGAGTGCCTGGTTCCTCCAGTCAATCGATTCGTTCTTATCGGAGGCTAGTTGATCGTATGTTTCAATCGCGCGCTGGTAACTACTCTGATCGACTGCGCCCGCCTCAAAAAAAATGTCGCCTTTGCCGCAAAGCGCCTCGCGTTTGTCGGATAAGGCAGCGTCGCTCTTTAATACCTCATCGTACAAGGCAAGAGCATCTTTCGACTTGCCAAGCTTGCGCTCGATTACGGCCTGTTCGTTGCGTGCGGCCCACCGCAGCGCGCCGTTTTTCTGCGCGACCTGATCAAACAGAACAATCGCCTGGTCCAGTGAATGCTCGCCCATACTCGACATGGCCGATTCTGCTGCGAAAAAAAGGGCTTTTTCCGCGAGAGAGTCGTCAGGGTTCTGTCGTGCGATAATTTCAAACTGCGTCTCAGCATTTGCAAAATCCTGGCGCCGGTAATAGAGCTCCGCTAATTTCGTTCGAACTTCCCAAGCGAACGGCGAAAGAGCGTGCTGCTCCAGAAAGCGCTTTGCCAGGTCAATGACTTTCGTCTCGTTTCCGCGCGATGATGCCTCCACCCATATGCTGAGATAATCGGCGCGCTCGGCGGCCGCGGCGGTTGGCCTCGACTCTGCTGCACGCGCAAGATTTTTTCGTGCTTCGTCGAACCGCGGCGGCGAGGAGTGAAAGGCCAGCTCGGCCAGTCCAACCCATGCTTCCGAAACGCGCGGGTTTTTGGGAAAATCCTGAATGAATTGCTGCAACGATGCCGCCGCTGTCTTATCGCCCTTTGCCGCCTGCATCAAAGCTTCCTCCAATCGCAAATTGGCGCGCGCGTCTTCATCACCGCCTTGCTTCTCCAGCTCCCTGTAATCAGCCAAAAAACGAGCGTGATTGCCGAGTTGCAGCCATCCGCTGGATGCATTAAACAGAGCGACCTTCGTCCAGGGCGAATTGGAATGCGCGATTTGTTCAAAAGCCGCGCTCGCTGCGTCATATCGTTTTGCCAGATAATTCACGTTGGCGGACAAAAAATTGATCCGCGCCAGCAAAGTGGGGTCGGGATGCAGCAGACGCGCATCATCCAAGATCGCGATCGCCTCATCGAAATGCCGTTCATTCATTTCAAATTGTGCAAACTCAAGGAAGGCCTGTGCAATTGCCGGAGATTTGGTGCTGGTGCGTCGCAGATCGGAAAACAGTTGGCGGGCCCGTTCCCTGCGCCCGGCGCGAACTTCCAGTCGGGCGAGATACCATCGGGCGAATGTTCGCCGTGGCTGTTCCGGCCTGCGCACCCATTTCTCCAGTTCGTTGCGCGACGGTTTGTGTTCCGCGCGATATAGAGAATCCAATTTTTCGAAGAGAAACGGGAGATCTAGATCCGCAGGGTGACGGTCGATAAATCGTTCGAGGACGTCATCTCCAGCTTCTGGCGTCTTCAGTTGCACATGTGCATCGGCTATGCCGAAAAGCGCCGCGATCAGTGTGGCATGAGCCGCTCCCTCAGGCCTTTTTAGAAGCGCTTGAAACATCCCGATTGCTCTCTCTGGCCGCTGCAAGATCAGCTCGAGTCGACCGCGCAACACACGCCGTTCTTTTCGCTCTGCGACCAAAGTCGGTCGCATTTCTGCCAGGAGACGCTCCGCGTTCGGAGCATCAGCCATTTCAATGGAAAGTTCGGCTGCTCGTAACCGTGCTCGGGTAGACCATTCCTTGTCTTGGAACAGGAGATTAAGTTTGCTCAAAGCTTGTTGCCGCTTTCCTAATGCGCGCAGCATCTCCGCCGTGCCAAATATGGCTGCTCCGTGAAAAAGCGAGCCTCGATCCTTCGTCAGTTCCTCATACAGCGGCAAGGCATCAGCCCATCGGTTCAGGGCGGCCAGGGCTTGGGCGCGCCAGAATTTGGCCCATGGCAGTCCACGTAATCGAGGATCTGCTAGCAGAACGAGAGTGTTCTCTGGCTCTCTCGCAGTCACCTGGGCCTCGGCAAGTTTCTCGGCAACGACGTGCCATTCGGTTTCGGGCAAATCTTTATTCAGCAACGCCTGCAAGCGCGAGACCGCCACCTCCGGAACCCCCTCTGTTAAGGGCGCGCTCGCTTCAGCAATCTTAGCGGACATGTCCCCGCGGGCGAATTGCGCGACTATGCCGAGCAAACAGCTCACCCCTATTTTTGTTAGGCGCATTTCCTCTCCATCGTTGGCCGCAAATATCGCCCCGTATGACTACCGGAAAGCGCTGCGATCTCCTCAGGCGGACCGGCCCCGATGAGGTCGCCGCCACCTTCGCCGCCTTCAGGTCCCAAATCGATAATCCAGTCGGCGCACTTGATCATCTCCAGGTTGTGTTCAATCACAATCACCGTATTACCCGCGTTGCGCAGCTTCATCAGCACTTGCAGCAATTTCTCAATGTCGGCGAAATGCAATCCGGTCGTCGGCTCATCGAGAATGTAAAGGGTGCGTCCGGTTGCCTTTTTCGCAAGCTCGGTGGCGAGTTTTACGCGCTGGGCCTCCCCACCTGAGAGAGTGGTTCCGGCTTGGCCAAGTTGCAGATAACCGAGACCAACATCGAGCAATGAGTTTAGCTTGTCTGAGATGCTGGGCACGTTACGGAAAAAGCGCGCTGCCTCATCCACTGTGAGCTCTAGAACATCGGCGATATTTTTCCCTTTGTAGGTAATCTCGAGTGTCTCGCGGTTGTACCGCTTGCCATGGCATACTTCACATTCGACGTATACGTCCGGCAGAAAGTGCATCTCGATTTTGATTAATCCGCCGCCTTCGCAGTTTTCGCATCGACCTCCTTTAACATTGAAACTGAAGCGCCCCGCGTCGTAGCCGCGCACCCGCGCCGCGGGCAACTGACTGAATAACTCGCGGATTGGTGTAAACGCTCCCGTGTAGGTAACCGGGTTCGAGCGCGGCGTTCGGCCAATGGCACTCTGGTCAATCACAATCGCCTTGTCGATTTGTTCCACCCCATGAATCGCCCGGTATGCGCCCGGTTTTTCTTTAGCATTGAAAAAACGCCGAAACAGCGCGCGGCGCAGAATGTCGTCCACCAGAGTGGACTTGCCGCTGCCGGAAACACCGGTGACGCAAGTCAAGCAGCCGAGCGGAAAGGAAATCGTAATGTCTTTCAAATTGTTCTCTGTTGCTCCGACCAATGTTAGCCAGCCTTCGGATTGGTTGGCAGGTGGCGGTCTCACGCGCTGCTTTGGAATGGGAATTCGCGCGCGGCCGGATAGATAATCGCCAGTCAGAGAATTCTTCGCGGACAGAATATCGTTGAGTTTTCCTTGCGCCACGATTTCGCCTCCGCGCGGGCCTGCACCCGGGCCGAGATCGATAATGTGATCGGCGGCCCGAATTGTTTCTTCATCGTGCTCAACTACGATGACGGAATTGCCGAGATCACGAAGACGGCGCAGCGTGCCCAGCAGTCGCCCATTGTCACGCTGGTGCAATCCTATGCTTGGTTCATCCAAAATATAAAGTACGCCCGCGAGGCCAGACCCGATCTGCGTTGCCAATCGGATCCGCTGTGCTTCGCCGCCGGAGAGCGTTCCACTCTGGCGATTGAGAGTGAGATAACCGAGCCCGACCTCAATAAGGAATTGCAGGCGGGATTGAATTTCGCGCACCACATCGTTCACAATCGCTTCTTGGTGCGCGCTCAATTCAAGATCTGAAATAAATCCGGCGGCCACTTCGATCGTTAGCTCACTGAACTGGTGAATGTCTAGTTCGCGCGCGTTTCGGTCCTTTATTGTAACGGCGAGAATTTCCGGCTTGAGCCGTGCTCCATTGCATACCTTGCACGGTTCCCGCGTCATGAATGAGCGAATGCGATTACGAGTGAATTCGCTCTGGGTTTCTTCATAAAGCCGCTGCATCTGCGGCACGAGTCCTTCGAAAGGTTTCGCAATTTTCTTTTCTCCGTTATCGCTGAAGCTCATTTCAATCGGCGTCCCATTCGTGCCGAAGTAAAGGGCTTGTCGAAATCGCTCTGGCAGGTCGCTGAAGGGAACGTTTTCATCGACATGAAAGTGTTTTACGAGCGCCTTTTGCAGATGCCGGTAAAATGCCTGCATTCGCTTTGTCCCGCGTCGCCAGGGCGTGATTGCTCCTTCGGCCAGCGTTCTGTCAGGATCGGAAATCATTAGCTCTGGATCGCAGACCAACTGGGTGCCGAGACCATGACAAGCCGGGCATGCTCCGAGATGACTGTTAAAAGAGAAATGTCTCGGAGTTAGATCGCCTAACGTGAATCCGGTCTCCGCGTTTCCATAATCTGTGGAGTAAGGCACCTCTTCCCAAATTTCATTATGCTTGGGCTTGGGTGTTGAGGCTTGAGCATCAGGCGTTTTTGAAACTTCCCGCAAGACCACAATGCGATTGCCACCCAATTTGAGCGCAGTCTCAACTGAATCTGTCAGTCGCACGCGAATTCCGTCGCGAATAATCAACCGATCTACCACCGCCTCAATCGTATGCCGCCTGGTCTTGTTGAGACGGATCGGCTCGGGGCGATCCAGCTCGGTAAGCTGACCATCAATGCGCGCGCGAACGAATCCTTCCCGCTTGAGCTTTTCGATCACATCCCGGAACTCGCCCGGCTGGTTCTCGATTAGCGGCGCCAGCACCATGATTTTCGAGCCGGGTTCGTACGCGAGCATCTGATCGACAATCTGCTGAGGCGTTTGGCGGCTCAATGATCGACCGGTCAGGGGATCGTGCGGCTGACCGACAGCAGAAAAAAGCACCCGGAGATAATCGTAAATTTCAGTGGTGGTCGCGATTGTCGACCTAGGGTTAGCGCCGGCGCTGCGCTGCTCGATCGCGATCGCAGGAGACAGTCCTTGAATAAAGTCGACATTTGGCTTTTCCATTTGATCGAGGAATTGCCGCGCATAAGCAGAGAGACTCTCGACGTACCGCCGTTGCCCCTCGGCATAAAGAGTGTCGAAGGCCAGTGAGGACTTCCCTGAGCCACTCAGGCCAGTAATGACGACCAACTTCTCTCGTGGAATCTCCACATCGAGGTTCTTGAGATTGTGCTGGCGGGCACCGGTAATTTTGATAACTTGCGCAGGCATTCTGACGAGGAATGTCGAACCTATCAGTCAAGCACAGCCATTGCTTTTCTCCAGCGAAATCGGGATCCGAGCGTGAAAGCAGCCGCTCCATTGACAACGATTGCTTTGTTGTACACTCCGGCCAAGACAATTCCACGCGCTGGTCATGGTCTACGACCTGTACAAGCTTACTCGCCAGTCGAATTCTCCGTGAGAGGCAAATGAAATTGGGGGGATATTCCGACGACGAATGCTCGAATATCAAGCAATGAGGTTAGAAGCCACCTGATGTGGGGGTAGGGATAAGCTTCCCCTGAAATTCGTTAAATGAAATAATGTAATTCATTTTTGCGATTTGTTGTTCGGTCAGTCGATTTTGACCATCGACGTAAATTTTCAAGGAATGATCATTCCACACGAGGGAAGCAACGAACGCCGGATAGTATCCATTTTGGTAGAACCGGTTTTTTGGCCTCAGCAAAATCATGCTGCCAGCTGCTGGATGGAGATCCAACGAGCGGAAGACTTCAAGAATGTGAGATGTCTTCTGCCCAACACTGAGCAACGCGTGAATACGGAAGACTTGATTTTCCCACTGGGTGAAAAGCGCGAGACCAGATGCCATCAGAACCGTTGCGAAGACTCGGAATATCGGCGCGGACATCTTGCCCTCGCCTGCGCCTGGCGCCGGTCCGATTGCCGGACCCCGGCCGCGATTGGTAGCCGCGCCCACAATAATGGGGCGGGTTGTCGTCCCGGCTCCGACACCTTGGCCCAGTAAGGTGGAGGATTTAGAGATTAGCGTGATCAAGTCCGATACAAGTTTAGCAAGGATCATTGCCCACCCAAAGAGCAGAAGGTAAAGACATGCCCCACCGCGGGGGGGAATAAAGGCGAGAGGAAGAGGTATTATTACGATCCAAAATGCCATCAATTGGAGCATGCGGTCGCGCCGCAAAAAAGCGTACAAAAACACTAAGGCCCATGTTGCGAGGACCATCCCCGCGTCGATGGGAACTAGATGATAAAGAAGCTCGTTAAGGAAGTGAGCATTCGATTCTGTAAACGTGTGCCAGGAATAATGAGGTACATACGCTTCAAGATCTGCAGCAATCCATGACTTTGGACCATAGATTTTGTTATAACAATAAATTGCCGTAATCAGTCCGGCGGTTAGAGCAGGCGAAGCGTCATGCAAAATCCAACGAAGGAGCTTTTGTCGTTGTGAGTCGTGATAATATTTTAAGAGCTCATAAACTAAAATGATCACCGGGAGTGTGACTGCCATCTCCTTGGAGTTCAGGGCACAGACATATAGAGCCAAAAATCCCACCCATTGCATGGGACGCAGAGGGAGTCCTTTCTCGCGAATATGAATATAGTAGGTTAACGCCGCAAAATAGAAGAAGCCGCATAAAACGTCGTAAATGAACGAGCCGATGAACACCAGGTTCGCTAGCCGAGCATGGTAACAGAGAGTAAGAACTGCAAGAAATGCGACCGAGCGGCAAGAGGCAAGAAGCCGGGCCAAGTAGTAAACCATCGGGATTGATGCAGCGAGAATGCTGACTTGGACGATCCGGTAGGGTTGAGGATTTAGGGAGAAAAAGTGGTAGAGCGGCAGATAGTAGAGCGCGCCGGCCGGACGACCGATGCCCTTCCAGAAACATATATTGGCCCAGAGCCAGTTTAGGGCTCCCGGACGCCAATAACCATATATATTCATCATTTCGTCCTCATTGAAACCTCCGGCCAATGACGGTACAGCAAAGTGAATGAAATATGCGATAAGTACAAGCACGCACAGCACGTCGATCGCGTTGGATCGATAGGGTCCCTTTCGCTGGCGCCGCAGACGGTCTGAACTACCCATGAAGAAGTGTGGAGCCGATGATACCAGAAATGCAACGTGAGAAAAGGACGAGCCCCTGTGTTATTGAGAGCATGGGATGCTTTGACGCGATAAAGCTCTGCTTGGATTGAACGATGAAAGTCTCGATCGTGATCCCTTGTTACAATGAGAGAAATACGATCGAGAAGGTCGTTGACGCGGTTCGCAACGCACCACTTGCGAGCAGAGAGATTATTGTTGTGGATGATTGCTCAGAGGACGGGACGCGGACTGTGCTGAAGGAGAGGATTTCGTCAATGGTTGATCGGATCATTTACCATCCGATGAATCAGGGGAAGGGAGCAGCGCTACGCAGCGGGTTCGCGGCTGCGACCGGGGATTTCATTCTCGTGCAGGACGCAGATCTCGAATACAGTCCCGAAGATTATCCTCTGCTTCTTGAGCCGCTTATCTTAGGGAAAGCGGACGTGGTTATTGGATCCCGGTTCATGGGCGGACGACCACATCGTGTCTTTTTCTTTTGGCACATGGTCGGCAACAAATTTTTGACGCTGCTCTCAAACATGTTCACTAATATTAATCTAACCGACATGGAGACGGGCTACAAAGCCTTTAGGGCAGTCCTTATCAAATCGATTCAGATAGAAGAAGATCGTTTTGGAGTTGAGCCGGAGATTATCGCCAAACTCGCCCGCAGAGGCTGCAGAATTTACGAAGTAGGGATCTCATACAGCGGACGCACTTACGCGGAGGGTAAGAAGATCAATTGGAAGGATGGGCTTCGGGCGATTTACGCAATATTCAAATACAACCTGGAGCGACGCCCTCCTCCGAACCAGCTACGTGGTGTGAATTTGCTCGAAGAAGGCCGACCAAAATGAAGGCCACTCCGCCTGCGATTGATGCGGCAGCCAACGGACGGGGTTGTAACCAAACGCGAGGAAGACCGAGACAAGTCGCATCAGACAAGGCAAAAATCCGCTAGGCGGCAATGCTTCGCCTTTCACGAAATACGATCCGGATGCGAGTCTTCTCCTTGAACCCTCTGTTACAGAATCTGGCAACTCGGCACCCAATCTCGGCGGTACCGGGAGCTCGTTTCTTCATCCGGAATGGCTATCTCAAGAAATGGGCTGGCAAACGTCCTTGCGGGACTCTTCGTGTGACTGTTGAAAAAATCGTGTGGGCCCTCTTACTTTACTCCTGCTGCTGTTCGGAGCCGTTGTCGAAGCATGCGCAGGTATGCAGCAAGAGTTGCGATAGCACGGTTATCGCAAGAAACAGAACGATAGATTGTCTCCAGCCCATTTTGCATTAATTTCCGACTCGCCAAACGTGAAAACTTTTGCCGAAAAGGGTCGGGATGCGCACCCACTTTTGGATTCAGGAGGGGCCCCCGTAGCACGTTCTATCGCCTCCAAAAAGAGCGAATCAATGCTGAGGCGTTATTTCTACGATACTCTGGCTTCATATCTTTCGCTCTATATTCGTCCCGAGGATCAAGTCGTTGAGATCGAACCGCGTAGCAAAGGCTTGGGCGAGCGATTCGCAAATTATCAGGCGGTTTCCAGCGTCGCGGCGCTCAAGATAGAGCCAAGGCCAGCAGATTACATTTTGCTGAACGGAACAATCCACTATGAACGCGACATTCAGGAGATGCTAAATCAATTGCGAGACTGCTTGGAAGGATCGGAGCGGATACTGTTCGTTTATTACAGCATGTTATGGAAGCCGCTTGCGCGCTTCGCCTCCAAGGTTGGCATACGTAGTCGCACCCCGGAACAGAACTGGATCGCTCATGAGGACCTTGAGAATTTCTGTTATCTGACGGGACTGGAAATCATCCGCCGGGACGTAAAGTTGCTCTGTCCAATACCAGTTCCGTTCCTGGCGAACCTTCTAAATCGCTATCTGGCGCCGCTGCCTTTTTTCCGGCTTTTCACTATGCTCAACATCGTCATCGCGCGCCCTCTGAAATCGGTCGGCGACGCATGTCCCTCCGTGTCTGTTATTGTTCCCGCGCGCAACGAATCGGAAAACATCAACAATATTCTCGTCCGTTGCCCGATGATGGGACCGCAGGACGAGGTCATCTTCGTCGAAGGCAATTCCACTGATGATACATGGGAAAGAATCCAACAGGCCGCTACCGCCTACAAAGGTTCTCACCGACTGGTTCTTGCGCAACAGAAAGGTCGCGGAAAGGGTGATGCGGTGCGGCTAGGATTCGAGCTGGCAACAAAAGACATTCTGATGATTCTCGATGCTGACCTGACAACGCCCCCTGAAGAACTGCCGAAGTTCTACAACGCGATTGCTGGGAACAAAGCGGAGTTTGTTAACGGCAGTCGATTGGTATATCCCATGGAGAAGGAAGCGATGCGTTTTTTTAATATTGTAGGAAACAAATTTTTCGCTGCCGCCTTCTCCTTTGTGCTTGGGCAACCCTTTAAAGACACGCTGTGCGGCACCAAAGTGCTCTGGCGGGCGCATTATAAACGCCTGGCGGCCGCGCGCGAATTCTT
>DATLPS010000029.1:0-17503 GCA_035535575.1 Candidatus Limnocylindria bacterium | reverse complement strand
GTGTGTTTGATCGATTTTACCGTGCCGAGCCTTCGCGCGGCTCCGATGGAGCCGGCCTGGGCTTGGCTCTGGTAAAATCGATTATGGATCTCCACGGCGGAACGGCCAGAATGCAAAGCGAGATTGGTCGCGGCACGACCGTAACACTGACATTTCCGCTCCAATAGAGATAGACACTGCCGCAGCGCGTGCAATGAAGCACATTGCGGCGCTTACCGCAGGGAAGCGGCTACAGGCATCGTTTGAACTTTAACAGTAGCAGCGGTTCGGCTTGTTAGTTTCCGATTATCTTTTGACCTCGGTATGCTGTCTCACGAATTTCCCGTTCGGATCGACCTCGAAGCCCGACTCTTTCCCGTTCGTTTTGACGACGACCTCATAGTTCCATTTGCCATTCGCGTCGTCTTCCCTTTTTACCCGAACGATCTCTCCCCCCGCTGCCTTTTCCTTAATTGTCTGTTGGACAGAGGCAGGGAGCGACTTTAGCTCGACCATTTCTCCGGGTTGCTCTCTGAGCTGAGCGGCTGCGCTGAAAGCAAGGCCGGCGCTGATCGCTGCTGCTAGCACTGCTCTTGTCATTTTCACACTTATTTTATCGTTGCTTCGTTACCAGACGATCGCCCAAAAATTTGTCTTGCCATTCATTACAATTTTGTAATGATAGCACGCCATCTGCAGGGGCTGACAGCCGCGCTAGTTTCCGCGGCTGATGAAGTGGATAGGCCGCAGCCCGTTGTGGAGCGGGCTGCGGCTGCCCTTCTGCTCGAGCGAAATCCGCAAGGGGGAAGCGGCCAACCCCCGCCGTGGCCAAGGCATTCGAACTTAAAACGAGCTTACAAAATTCTCAGTAGCTTCTTCGCACGCATGCCAATCGCAACGCGCTCAGTTCGCCTGGAATGCAAGACATACCTTCAGAAAAATTGGTCAAGATTTGTCTTGCCAATAATTACAGTTTTGTAATGATCCGCGGCAACTATGAGTAGAACACCACGTTTTGTCCAGGTTGGGGGGCTCCTCCCGCTGATCGCATGTGCATGTTTTATGTTTGCCGCCGCGAGTCATTCGGCCCGCGCGCAGGCAGTAACAGAGCAACCAATTGTCGTCACAGGCGAGGAAGTGCCCAGCGCGTACGGCGCGCCCCCGACATTTTCGCGCAGCCGTTTTTCCAACACAACGCAAGCCTACGTATTGCCACCATGGGCATTTTTCTTCGGCGAGATTTTTGAGGGTCAGGGATTCCGCCATGGGCCGCCCGATTATCTTTTCACTCAAGAAATCGAGATGGGTTTGCCCTATCGTTTTGGGGTGGCGGCGGAATCAAAGTTCGAACGATTCAATGGCGGTGGCGGCGCGGAGACTGTGAGTCTGGAAGCGCGATGGGCTCTGGCTGATTGGAACAAGATTCCGCTCAATCCAACACTCTTCGCCGAGTACAAATTCGGCGTCGGCACCATTCGACATGAAGAAGTGCCACCTCCTCCAGGGGGAGGAGAAGAAGAGGAGGAGGAAGAAGAGGGCGGCCCGCCCAAAGTTCCGGATGCCTACGAATTTCGTTTGCTGCTCGCGCAGGAATTCGGAGGGCGCTTTGAATGGGCGATGAACTGGTTCTTCGAAAAAGAAAATACCGGCGACCGCGGCCGCGAATGGGGCTTCTCCCAGAGCGTGATGACTCCAATTTTCTTGCCCAACGAGCGACTGAAAGTCGGCTTGGAAATGGAGTATAAAAATGTCACCACCAAAGACACCCGCGGCGATCCGCTGAACAGCTTCGTTATTGGCCCAACCCTCGCGTGGAAACCGACAGCGCAAACTCGTCTCGATATCTCGCCCTTGTTCGGCTGCACCGACGACTCGCCGGTGGCTGATGTCTTTGTTGCTTTTTCCTGGCTCTTTGGTGGCGAGCGCGCCGAAGCCGAAGCGCCAGTATCCACGCGGTTCCGTTACTACTCCGATGCCGCCTACGCCCGTTCCGGCAAAGATTCAGGAAAAGAGATGAAGCAGATCGCGTATGTCCCGCCCTGTCCGCAATGGTACGGCGACCGCGAATGGAATGTGAATCTCTGGGGTACCTATGCATTCACCAACACTGAGTTCGCTCCTAATCCTTCGCTGGTCGACATCGTACAAAGCACCAGTGAAGGCGGTCCTGTGCTCGGCACGTATGATCGCTACATTGGCGGCGACCACGCGTGGGGCGGCGGAGGCGACATTAAATATTTCTTCTGTCGCTATGCTGGTCTCGGTGTTGAGGGATTTGCACTGGACGCTCACAAGCCTGGTTTCGACATCTTCGAGGACCAGGCGGTCCCGATATTTGTTCACCGAAGAATCAATCACAATCATACCATCGGCGCTGTCCTTGGCACACTTACGTTGCGGTATCCAATTCCGTGCACGCGTTTGGCGCCTTACGCATGGGCGGGTGTCGGTGCGATTTTCGGCGGCGGCGAAAGGGACACCCTTCACACACAGGGACCGCCGGACGCCTTCGCTGTCAATGCGCAGACCGAACACTTCGGTAGCGAAACCAAAGTACTCGGACAATTTGGCGCCGGTCTCGAATTTCGGTTCGCACGGCACGTCGGTTGGACAAATGATTTGACTTTCGGCGTAATCGACGGGCCGAGGAACAACTTCGGAATGTTCCGTAGCGGCCTGAATTTCGCCTTCTAAGAATCTCTGGGGGTCACGCCTTCAGGGCTGAAAGCCGCGGCTGTTTCCGCGGCTTGCTGAAGTGGAGATGCCGCAGCCTGTGTGGAGCGGGCTGCGGCTACACTTCTTGAGTTGTAGAGGCCCTCGCCGCGGCGAGCGCCCTGTTTCTTGCGCCTCCGCGTCTTGGCGCGAGCGCCACTATTCTTGCGCATTTCTTGACCGCCATTAATCGCATCGATAACTTCGTTTTCGGAAAGGAGTTTGTCGGTGAAGACCGAGGTCTCGATCGAATACTGCGTTGTTTGAAACTACACGCCGAAGGCCGTCAGTTTGGCGGCCCAAATTCTTGAGCTCGGCGAGCGCATCAAGTCGCTTACGCTGATTCCCTCGAGCGGCGGCGCCTTCGAGATTCGCGCCAATGGCAAACTGCTCCATTCCAAACTCGACACCGGCGACTGGCCGGAGTTCGACGATATCGTCAAAGCCATCAAGAAAACGAAATAATCGAGCACACGTTTCTGCAATTCAGCGGTCGGTGTTGAACGCGTGCGCACGATTTAGTGGCATTTGTGGGGCATCGTGTGTCCGAAAGCGGCGTCAAGTTCGCCACGGCGAATCCGTCCTGTGGCAGACCACCGCACTCCAAAGCGCGCTCTGCGCGCGAAAAATTCCGCGTTGGATGTTGGACGTTCGGCGTTCGCCGTTTTCTTCTTCTCGGAGAGTGAAGGGTGCCTGGTGGCCCTCGCGGTCTTCAAAACCGTCGTCGCCACGCAAGTGGCGAGGTAGGTTCGATTCCTATCCTCTCCGCTTCTGCAGGTTTGATGGACGACGCTTGAGGTTTGATTTCGACTTCAACTTCGTTTGCGGCTTTAAATCAAACATCAAACTTCGAACATCAAACATTGAGGGAGGGGGTGATCTCGATGTCGCGCGAGCAAATCCGTAAGCTAACCTCGCTCTCCTCCTGCGCGGGGTGAGCTTCCAAATTGAGCCAACAAGCCCTGCGACAAGTTTTGCCGCAGCTTCCCTTTTCATTAGACCGCAATGTGCTCGTGAGCTCGAACACGTTCGACGACGCCGGGGTGTATCGCCTGGATCGACATCGCGCTCTTGTACAGACAGTCGATTTCTTTACACCAATCGTGGACGACCCGTTTTCGTACGGGCAAATCGCCGCAGCGAACTCGCTTTCCGACATTTTCGCAATGGGTGGACGCCCGTTGACCGCTCTCAACATCGTTGGTTTCCCTGCTGATTTAGTTCCACCAAGAGTCGTTTCTTCCATTTTGCGCGGCGGTCTTGCCAAGGCAGCCGAGGTGGGATGCGTCATTATCGGAGGCCATTCCATTCGTAATCCCGAGCCAATTTATGGGCTCGCCGTCACAGGCGTCGTCGATGTTCGACGCCTCACCACCAATGCAAATGCGCGCCCGGGCGATCTGCTCGTCTTAACGAAACCGCTCGGCACCGGCATCGCTACCACTGCGATTAAACGTGGAACCGCTTCGCGCACGCTTCGGAAAAAAGTGATCACGCTCATGTCGAAGATCAACACCGCTGGCGCTGATCTCGCAGAGCTTCGCCTTGTCCGCGCCGCTACCGATATCACGGGCTACGGACTGATTGGACATCTGGTTTCATTGTGCCGAGCCAGTCGTGTCTCCGCCGACATAGATCCCGCTGCCGTGCCGATGATCAGCCAGGAAATTGGAGATCTTATTGAGCTGGGCTGCGTCCCCGAAGGAAGTCGTCAAAATTTCCATGCCACAACCATAGTCGTCGATTGGGGAAATACAGATGAGGCCCGCAGAGTTCTACTAACCGATGCGCAGACGAGCGGTGGATTACTTCTCTGCGTCGCCGAAGCGAACCTCGAGAAGGTGTTGCGCCTCCTGCAAAAAGCCGGCACGCCGTCCGCCACGGTGATCGGAAGAATCGTACCACGACGGCGTCGTGGTCCATCGATATGCATGACGGGGTAAAGCTAAGTGTGCGGCGGCAAATTCCCGCCGTCGGCAGGATCCTTGACGCGCTGGGCCATTGTGATCTACCGCGGCCCGTTGTTGTCGACACTGTCCGTCGCAGACTTTCACATATCCGCACTGCGAGGGAGATGCCCGATTTTGAGTCGATCGTCGCTCTTATCCGTCGCTCGCTGGATGAATTTCGCGCCAGCAGGCTTCAGCCGGTCATTAACGGCACCGGGATCATTATTCATACAAATTTTGGGCGTGCACCATTAGCGAGCGAAGCTATCGAGGCAGTGAATGAAATCGGATCCGGTTATTCCAATCTTGAATTCGATCTTGCAACAGGCGAACGCGGCGGACGCGGAGGTTACATCGAGAATGCGCTCGCGTTACTTTGTGGAGCGGAAGCAGCGACGGTGGTAAACAATTGCGCGGCCGCGCTAATCTTAATCGTTCACCATTTCTCAAAAGCGAACGGTAAGGCGCGACCACAGCTTGCCCGCCACGGCGGGGGCGCGCCGACGAAAAGCGAGATCATAATTTCCCGCGGTGAGCTCGTGCAAATCGGCGGCGGCTTTCGCATCGGCGAAATCATCGAAGCAACCGGAGTGAAACTGCGCGAGGTCGGCGCCACCAACAAAACCACGCTCGAAGATTATGCGCGAGCCTTGGGGCCAAACACGAGAATGATCCTAAAAGTTCATCGCAGCAATTTCTTCATGAGCGGTTTTGTCGAATCGCCATCGTCAGAGCAGATCAGCGCGCTGGCTCGAAAGAAGCGCATTCCGTTTGTCGAGGATTTGGGAAGCGGTGCTATCGTCGCAACCGAACAGTTGGGAATTGCCGATCACGAGCCGACGCCTGCCGAGGTTTTGAAAAGTGGCGTCGATCTCGTTTGCTTCAGCGGCGACAAATTATTCGGCGGCCCACAGTCGGGAATCATTGCCGGCAAAAAACGATTCATCAGCGCTTTGAAACGCGAACCGCTGTTTCGCGCGCTGCGCTGCGATAAGCTTTGTCTCGCCGCATTGCAGGCGACGATCGATCTTCATCTTGATCGAACGATCGCCGAAGTCCCGACGCTCGCGCTGTTCAAAACTTCTGAAGATGAATTGCGCACGCGCGCCGCAGCGGTTTGTTCCGAACTGCAGGGGTTGCCGCTAAGAATCGCCATTGGCTGCGGCAAGGCCAAAGCCGGCGGCGGCACTCTGCCAAAGTCGAATCTGGCGTCAGTCACGATCGACATGATCCCGAAGAATTCATCGCTCGCCGATCTCGCAGCAACGCTGCGCGCATCGAATCCTCCAGTGATTGGTTACATTGCGGATGGCCGCTTCAAACTCGATCTGCGCACGATTTTTCCGCAGCAGGACACTCTCGTGGTCGAAGCGATTCGCGCAGCGTGCACGGCGTGACAAATAATCACCACGAAGATCACGAAGGACCCGAAGATGGAGTTTGATGAGTTGTCGCGGAAGGTGATCGGATGCGCCCTAGAAGTGCACCGTAACCTCGGGCCGGGTTTACTGGAGTCGACATATCGTCAATGCTTGGCATGTGAACTCTCACATGCCGGGATTCCATTCCAGACGGAGCTTCCATTGCTGGTTCGCTACAAAGAAATGCTGCTCGATTGCGGTTACCGAATCGACCTGCTCGTAAGTGGCGACTTGATTGTAGAAATCAAATGCGTTGAAACTCTGCTCCCGATTCATCAGCCGCAAATTCTTACGTACATGCGACTGTCGAAAATTCCGGTTGGATTGATTATCAACTTCAACCTCACAAAGCTGCAGAATGGAATCAAACGCTCCGTGTTGTAGCCCTTCGTGGGCTTCGTGTCCTTCGTGGTTTGGAAAGGAAACGTGACGACCCGGCATTTCATCATCGCCACCGCGGGTCACGTGGACCACGGGAAGAGCGCGCTGGTGAAAGCGCTGACTGGAACTGATCCCGACCGCTTGCCGGAAGAAAAAGCGAGGCAAATCACGATTGAGCTCGGTTTCGCCGAATTGAATCTGGCCACGTCGACTGGCGAGACGATTCACGCAGGCATCGTCGATGTTCCAGGCCATGAGGACTTCGTCCGCAACATGATCGCGGGCGTCGGTTCAATTGATCTCGCGCTCTTTGTCGTCGCGGCCGATGACGGCTGGATGCCGCAAACGGAAGAGCATTTTCAAATTTTGACGTATCTCGGTGTCAAACGCGCCGTGATTGCGCTCACGAAAAGCGATTTTGGAAATGTCGACATGGTCACTGCTCAAATCCGCGAGGAGTTGCAACGAAGTCCATTCACCAACTGCCAAATTATTCCGACGTCCGTCCGCACCGGCGAAGGAATCAGAGATCTGGAAGGCGCGCTCGCGTACGAGTTCGCACAATTGCGGCCGTCGCGCGATATCGGAAAACTCAGGCTTTTTGCCGATCGCACGTTTGCGCTTTGCGGCTTCGGAACAATCGTCACCGGCACGCTAAGCGGCGGCTCAATTCGGCGTGGACAGGATATTATCATTCAGCCCCGAAACATTTTCGCTCGGGTTCGTTCGATTCAAAACCATGGCCGCGATATCGAAACAGCTCAGCCAGGGATGCGCACCGCGATGAATCTGCCTGACATCTCAATTAGTGAGAACGGAGTGCAACGCGGTGATCTCATCACCACTGCAGGTCTCGGTAGTCCGAACGCAATAATTGACGCGCTTATCAAAAGATCGCCACGATTGAAGCGAAACTCTCCCGCAGCGCGTCCGATCAAGAACGGCGGTTCCATTCAAGTTCATTTTGGAACCAGTCGCACGGCCGCGAAGATGACATTATTGAACGGACCTGCACTTGGAGCCGGGGAAAGCGCGATTGCTCGGTTGCGACTCAATTCACCGATTCTTGCATTTGTCGGCGATCGATTTGTGATGCGCGATTCTTCCGAACAACACACCATTGGCGGCGGCACTGTACTCGACCCCGACGCAGATCGCGCCAATTTCCGCTCTCCCGCACAGATTCAATTCTTAAGAGAGCGCACGACCGCACCGCACGACGTCGATGTTTGCGTACGGTCGCAGCTTCAGCGTGATGGATTCGCCGAATCCAAAACGCTGCTGGTGAAATCGAACTTCAGCATCGACGAAATCAGTGAGGCACTGTTTCGCCTGAGACAACGTGGCGAGATCATCCTGGCCGGCGATATCGCCGTCGACGCATCTCACTGGCACGATCTCATAAATCGAGCGGCCAGGTTCATTGACCAAGCGCATGAAAATAATCCGCAGCGCCGTGGAGTGGATATATCGGAGCTCCGGATAAAGTTAGAAATCCAATCCGACAAATTGTTTAGCGCATTAATTTCGGAGCTGACCCGAAACAGTTTTACTCGGTGCGAAAACCAAATTGCTCGCGTCAGCCACCGTCCATCGCTGCCGCCGGAATTGGTATCGGCCGCGGAAAACATTCGCGCTGCGCTCTGCGCCAGACGTTTTGATCCCCCTGATCGCAAAGTGTTTTGGCAAAATCGACATCTTCAGCAGGCATTGCGATTTCTAATCGATCAAGGTGAAGTTGTTGATATCAGCCAGGACATCGTTGTTCTTCGTGACGCTGCCGAAGAGATGCGGAACGCAGTTGCCGAGTTCCTCTCCGAAAACGGTTCCGGCACCGCCAGCCAGATCCGACAGAAAATTGGCAGTACCCGCCGCGTAATCATTCCGTTTCTGGAGTATTTGGATCGCATGGGTGTGACCCGGCGCATCGGAGATGAACGCGTGCTCGCGAAGAAATCAGCAGCCGCTAAATTGGCCAATGCCGCAGACGCGCAGCGAACCTGACCTGCATTCGCCGCGTGTATCGCTGCACATGGGAGCTTCGCCGGAGACGGCGTGGGAGAACGTAGTCCGGCATTGGTTTGAAAAGATCGCCACCCGCTCGTTGCAGGATCAGCAACCCGCGGCTGTCGTCACAGCGTCTCGTAGCCAGGCCTATTTTTTTCGAGGCCGTCTGCTTCGCGAAGGCAAATCCCTGGTCGCGCTGAAATTTCTCTCGCCACCGCAGCTGCGGGAACTATTGTTTCGCCGCCGTGACCTGCGGGTGCCGCTGCGCGAGCATCTTCGTCTCCTTCTCGCCATCACCGCTGAACAATTCGCGAGTAAAATCGGCGATGATGAAGCAGCGCTCGTCGTAAAATCCATTGCTCGGGATCCCGACCGTCTTCTCCGCGCGATTGATCAGCTGCGCGCCGCCGGCTGGACTTTTGATGAAATCGACTCGCCCGCGTTGCGCGAAATCGCTGCGCAATTCGAAGAACAAGTGCGCGAATGCGGGTTCACTTTCGTTTACGACGCGGATCGCGCCGTGCTCGCGGACGCGCAGAAATTTCACCCGCTGTTTAGCAATTTACTCTTGTTCGGATTCGACGCAGCACATTGGTCATTCTGGCCTCTGCTTCATGCCGCAACCCTTTCGGCGGATCAAGCGAGCGTTGTGTTGAGCGATCCGCATGATGACGCGCGCAATCTCGACGAGACCTGGATCGGAACATGGGAAGAGGCTTTTGGCGCGGCAGAGGTAATTCCTCCGACCAACGGAAGAGCGACAGCTTCATCGATCGAATCCTTATCCGTCCCCGCCTCGAACATTCATTTTATTGTCGGTCGCGATACGACGCAGCAAGCGCGCGCAATCGTCGCTCTCGCCGCAAAATTCCTGGCCGATTCACGTTGCGAACGGCTCGGCATCTTATTTCCAGGACCAGGCGCGCTTCCGCGTTTGGTCGCGACGTTTCTCCAATCAGCCGGAATTGCCCACAACGATGCCATCGCGCATCTCGCGCCGAGTGCGTTCGACAACGACGCTTGGCGGGCATGGCTCGAATTGCAACAAACGCCACGGTTGAAGCCTCTGTCTCGATTTCTTCGCGCAGGCGAAGGGCAGACCTTCGGCGGATTATCGGTGTCGCAGATAGAAGAAACTCTGCGACGCGCTTATAACAACGTGCTCATCGATGACCTTGAGCTACTGCGCGATTATTGCGCGAGCAGCCCCGAGTTACGGCACGGCAAGGCTGTCGCGCGCGAGCTGGAGAAAATCCAGTTTCTGCCCGAGAGCTCGTCACTCACCGAATTTCTAGCAGAAACGCGAGCAATCTTCTCTGTGCTCGGGTGGAAAGAACGTTGGAATGAAGTCGAGCGGCTGAGTCGCAATTGGAGAGATCGGCTACCGACAAAATTCTCAAAGAATTCCTATTTGCGATGGCTGCGGGAACTTCTCGGCCCGCCGTCACTGGAGCGCGACGATCTCGGCGCGTGTCCATACGCGCGCGTGCACCTGCTCGCCTGTGCGGACGCACAGGACCAGCCGTGGTCGCATCTGATTTTTTCCGCACTAAATGATGAAGCATGGCCGGCCCTCGACGACGAATTGACCTTTGTTCAGGAGGACCAGATCGAGAATCTAAATCGACAGAATACGACGCTGAACCGGCGCGCGTCGAAGCGCGGACGGCAGGGCGAAGGTCATTGGAGCGTCCGTGAAGGCAAGACATTGCTTCTCGGTGCCAATGAACAACGACGGATTCGTCGGCGGCAACTTCTCAACCTCGTAGAATCTGTTAGCGCGGGCATCGGCGCGAGCGCGAGCCTGTATTCCGAAGCAACGCCAAGTCGAATCGCGAACCCGAGCGAATTTTTTTCCTGGCTTTATTTCAACGCACACGGTCGCGGCGTTTCACAGCAGACACTCCACTCATTGGAAGAGCAAACCCGCTATTGGCTGAAGGATTGGTCGCCTGTGGATGCGCAGAAAGTCGACTCGATTAGCGTTGGCCGGACGCGGTACGCATTTGATGCGCGCCGGCAGTTGCGCCCTGCAGGCGAATACGAATTCGCGCTCCGGAGTCCGCCCGATGAGGAAACATCGCTGCGGGTTACTCAATGGGAACAAGCGTTGCGCTGGCCCGCCATCGTTTGGATCGAAGTTTTTCTCGGTGTCGTGCCCGATGATGACACCGGAGATGCCTGGGCAGTCGCTACCGGACAATGGGTCCATCGCTGGCTCGCGGACAGCGTCCAAAACGTCAAAGAGCGAAAATTTATGGGTGTGGATTGCGCCGATGAAATCCGTGAGCGCATTTCAAAGCAGGCCTGCGAGCTTCGCGAGCGCGTCGCAGCGCTTTGCGCCAGTCGTGTCAAAGTTCTTCCGGATTGGTGGCGCTCCGGCTGGAGCAACGCGCTTTATATTGCCGATTGTCTCGCCGCAAAAGTTTCTGATTTCCATGACTGGTCCGACATGGCAGTCGAATGGCCGCTTGATAAGCCAACTTTGATTGCATTGACCGACAATGAGACGCTGCGAGTTCGTGGCCGGATCGATCTGATCCTCGCGCGGCGCACATCCGAGCGATCACAGATTGGTTACAAAGATCTTTGGGTTGTCGATTACAAAACAGGACGGCAGCGGGGCTTTAATTTGAACGAGCTGCGACGTAAGGACACGCCCAAGCGGAAATTTCGCAAGCAATTGATCGAAGGGCGCGGCGTCCAACTCGCGCTCTACGCGCTCGCGGTGCACGCGCTCGGCGCAGAAGATGTTCGACTAACGCTGCTTTCTCCTGCGGAACAGCTCGAGCCCCAGTTTTATTTGGCCGATGTGATCGCACAAAAAGATTTTTGGAGGGAACTGCACCGGATGCAGGAAACGGCCGTCTTCGGAATGCTCGGCCCGATTCATTCAGATTTCGGATTCATTGCGAAATATCCGCTCGCGACGCTGCCGATCGATACGGATCTGCTTAAAGAAAAATGGGCGCTAACCCATCCACCGTTTGTGCTCGAAGAGGAGGGGCAAGCAAAGTGACGACGATCGCCGACGACGACGCACGGCAGCGATTTGTTAAGGAATTGCATCGCAACTTCTCGGTCATCGCTTCCGCTGGCTCTGGCAAAACGCGCGCGATCACTGATCGCGTTGTTGAACTCGCGAAAGATCGAAAACGCGCGCTTGAATGGCTGCCACAACTTGTCGTCGTGACGTACACGAATCGCGCTGCCGATGAAATGCAACAGCGAACGCGTCAGCGAATCCTCGAAGCTGGGTTGCCGCTGGAAATCGTCGAAGCATTTGGCCGCGCGTTTTTCGGAACGATCCACGCGTTCTGCATGAAGCTGCTCGCGACGCACGGACATCGTCTCGGCCTCCCGGCGAGACTCGAAACGATAACGGACGACGAAGATCTGTGGAATGAATTTGTCGAGCAACAAACTCAGATTGGCCATTCATTAGGCGAAGAAAATCGCCATCTGTTGTTGCGCTTAATCCAAGCGCGGCAATTGATGGAGCTCGCGCGAAAGCAGGAACATGTTTTCGTGCCGACGCAATCGCTTGGGGGTTATCCGCAATGCAATTTCAGCAAAGTCGAAGCTGCGGTTGAGAGTGCGCAGGCGACGAATATTCCGAGAGCGAAGGCACAACTGCGCGAATGGCTGCAGCGCTGGCGTGAAACGGACGAGTTTGCGCCGTGGCCGCCGTGCGCCACCACAGCGAGAGAGTTCACCGCCGTGTGGCGCGAAGCGTTTCGACCACTGCGTGAATGGGCGAGCGCGTGCGCGGCTTGCGTGGCGGCAGAACTACAACGCGATTACCGCGAGTTCCGTTTAGCCCGTGGCGCGATCACTTACTCAGACCAGGTCGCGCTCGTGGCCGAACTGTTGGGACTGCCAGACGTGGCGAAGCGGATTCGCGGCAAACATTATCGGGTGCTTCTCGACGAAGCTCAGGACACAGATCCGCAGCAATTTTTTGTTTTACTCGAAATGACGCGCCCGGTAGATGCGCGCGGGGAATGGTTCGTTCCCGGAGCGAGTCCGGCCGGCAGCGGACAAGATCGAGGTCAAGGACCTCGGCCCGGCCACTTCTCGATGGTCGGCGATTTTCAGCAGTCGATTTATCGCGATCCGACTGACCTGAACCACTACCGCGAGCTTCATCGCGGCCTCATCGAAACGGGCACGGCCGAACAACTGAAATTCTCGGTGACGTTCCGGCTCGATCAGACGCAGCTCGAGTTCGTGAACGACACATTCGCCAAGATTCTGAACAATACTGAAGGTCAGGTTCAATTCGTAGAGCTCAGCCCACGCCCCGAAATTCTGCCGGGGCAGGTAATTCGATTCGAGCTGGGGGATGACATTGACGTGTCGCTGAACGAAACGCACCGCGCCCAGATCGAAGCTGAGCGTTTGGCGAAGTGGATACGCCATGCCGGGCTGAAAAAGTTGCGGGCGAGATGTTGGCGCGAAGTCGCGATTCTCTGCCCACGTAAAGCGTGGTTGCGCGCGATTCGTAATGCGCTGCTCGAGCAACAAATCCCGGTGGAGGTCCAGTCCGAAAGTGATCGTCAGGGCGAACACCCGGCATATGCATGGCTCACTGCGCTGCTCGCGATCATGGTCGATCCAAATGCGAGCTACGAAATCGTGGGAGTGCTGAGAGAAGTGTTCGGAATCTCGGACGACGAGCTGGCGCGATTTGCTCGAAGCGACGGACGTAAGTTTCAAATCGAGCGGAAAACCGCCGGGCGCGGAGTTGTTGCTGACAGCTTGAATCTGCTGACGCGAGTTCGTGAAACTTTGCCCCACCAGCCGCTGTTGAGCGCAGTACGCGAGATCGTGCGAATGACGCAGCTGCGCGAGCGATTGAGGACTCTGCCGCAAGAAGAATTCGGCAACTCGGTGACCGAGCTCGACAAACTACTCAGCGCTGCGGCAGGCGCGGAGGCGCGGCAGGACTCGCTTGCGAATTTTGCGCTGACGCTTCGACGCAACTTCGATAAGACCCGCGAAGCTGAGCCGGCGCAAGCTGATGCCATCCAGTTGATCACCGCGCACAAGGCAAAAGGATCGGAGTGGGACGCGGTCATCGTGCCGTTTCTCGCGCGCGAGGCGCGGATTGGCGGGAACATTCGTTATCCGCTCGTCATTCCAGGCAAGCAACCGTTCATCGCATTCGATCGCAGCGATCGCGCGGATCTGGAAGAGGAAATGAAAAAGGTCCAGCGCCAGGAAATGGAAAGGCTGCTTTACGTGGCGCTCACACGCGCGCGGCACACACTCGTGCTCGCACTCGACGCCGGGTTCTTTCGCGGCAAGCGCGGCGTCCACAGCGACACGCAACTGAAATGGCTGCAAGCAGATGCGAACGAGCCGAACGCCGAAATCATCTCAGGTCTTCCCGATCAGGCGACAGCTTGCGAGGAAACCGCAGCGCGTCATAAAGAAGGCGCACCTGAATTGGTCGTTGACAGTTTACGCGCGCTACGACTTGAAACTGGTTGGCTAGACATCGCACGGCAGAGAGCGGCTTCCATCATAGAAATAGTCACCCCGAGCCAGTTCGCGCCGGAGGAAGAACCCAGCGGAACTCCAGGCGTGGAGGAATGGATCGAGATGGAACCGGAATTGCGACCGCCGCGTATCGATAATCCAGCCAAACGCTACGGGGTTTGGTGGCACGATTTCGCCGAACAGGTCGATTGGCACTCCGAGCCGAAGAAGTGGAGCGAAACATTCCAGCGCAACCTTGCTGCGTCGCCGGATGTCGCGCGCTCGAAGCGAGAGTGGCAGCTGTTGCAAAGGCATGTCGAATCGGGCGATGGACTCGCGCGCGTTTTGCGCGATGCGGATTTCCTTCGCCAGGAGATGCCGTTCTTTTGGAGGACCAATGGCAAATCTCTCGAAGGCATTATCGATCTTGGTTCCTTCAACCAAAAGGCGAACGAGGTTTTCATTCTCGATTGGAAAACGAACCGGATCGCCGCGGATAAAATTGATATCCTGCGCGATCTTTACCGGCCGCAAATGGCGGCCTACTGCCAGGCAATCTCCAACCTTACAAACGCTCGCGTCAGGGCCGTTATTTATTCCACGGCCACCGGGCGGCTCGCAATTTACGATGATGACGAACTCGGCGAAGAGTGGCGCCGATTATCGCGCAATTTGTAAAATCGGACGAAAATTTCCAGCCGACCAACTCCCAGAGGAACTTCGGTCGTATCGTTTCGCGTCAGCTTTCGCGTTCGCCGCGGATGAATTGTTCGACGCAGCGATAAGCTTCGTCGTCGGTCATTTGTACGGGCGGATGCTTGGAAAAATAGGCGGAGGCGGAATGCAGCACGCCGCCGATGCCGCGATCGAGCGCCAGCTTGCAGCAGCGGATCGCATCGATTGCCACGCCAGCTGAGTTCGGCGAGTCTTCGACGGAAAGTTTCAGGTCGATTTCCATCGGTACGTCGCCAAAGAGCCGGCCTTCGACGCGAATAAACGCAATTTTGTTGTCGAGTTGCCACGGGACATAGTCGCTCGGGCCGATGTGAATATTCTCATCTGCCAGGCGCTCGCCGATCACAGATTGCACCGCCTCGGTTTTGGAGGTCTTCTTCGACGCTAGTCGCGTGCGATTCAGCATGTTCAGGAAATCGGTGTTACCGCCGGTGTTCAATTGATAGGTGCGCACAAGTTTCACGCCGCGTTTGTGAAAAAGATCCACCAATGCACGATGCACGATCGTGGCACCCACTTGCGCCTTAATATCGTCTCCGATGAGGGGCAGATTTTTGTCGGCAAAACGCTTCGACCAGGCCGGATCGCTCGCGATGAAGACCGGGATATTGTTGACAAAGCCTAGCCCAGCTTCCAGCGCGCAACCGGCATAGAAGCGGGTGGCTTGTTCGGAGCCGACTGGAAGATAATTGACCATCAATTCCGCGGAGGAGTCTTTCAACTCGGCGATGATCTCTTCGCGAGTGGATTCTTTCTCGAGTGGGAGAAATGTGCGGAGCGGATCCTGATCGTGCATGTGCGGAGGGTAACCATCCAGAACACAGCCCATTTTTACGATCGCGCCGGTGAGCTTGATCTTTTCACAGAAAGCCTTGGTGCAATTAGGCGGCGAGAAAATGGCTCTGCTGACATCCCGTCCTACTTTGCGCCGATCAATATCGAAGGCGGCAACGATTTCAATGTCGCTCGGGCGGTAGCCGCCGATTTGTCGGTGCATCAATCCCACGCCAGTGCCGTTGCCGGATGGGCCGTCATAAAAATTGATCCCTTGAACAAGCGAGCTGGCGCAGTTTCCAACGCCGACAATGGCGATTCGTATTTTTCTCATTTCTAGATCGTTAAAGCTGAAAAGGTATCTGATTTAGATTATTCGGAGCAAGCTACAATTTAGGCCGTTTCAATCACGATACTCGTGCCTGCCTGTAGCGGCTGCGACTATTGCAAGCGCGGAATGTGTCCGAAGTCGCGCTGGCTTGCAAGAGCTGATATAAGGGCAAAAGTCAGAGGGCATTCCTGGTCCAGGAAGGCCTTTGCAAGGAGATAAACGAAATGCGTTTAAAGTTCGCGGCCATCAGCATGCCGCTCGCTGCCGCTTTGGCCGGTTTCTCGAACATCCTCGCTGCGGTCCCCGTGTACACCATCGAACAAGCGGTCGCTGTCGTTCAGGAGCACAACCCGGAAATCCTGATCGCACGTAAAAAAGTCCTGGCAGCGCGCGGGGGATTCATTGAAGCGCGTTCCGGATATCTGCCTTCGCTGAGCTCCAGCGGACTGTACGATAAACGACAGACTCAGAACGAGACGCGGCTCCGAGACGAAGATTACAACGCAATATTGCGTCTCGAACAGAATCTTTACACCGGAGGCGCAGTAACCAGTCAGGTGGCAATCGCGCAGTTGAACATCGATAAGGCAAATTACGAGCTACAGGAAATTGCCAGCCGCGTCATCATGGATGTGCGAATCGCCTTCAATGAACTATTGCTGAATCGAGCAAAGGTCCATGTGCGCGAAGAGTCCGTCCGTGTGTTAGATGAGGAACTCAACAATCAGCAGGAAAGACTAAGCGCTGGCATCGTAAGTAAATTGAACGTTCAACGAGCCGAAGTGGCCCTGGCCAACGAGCGGCCAGAACTCTTCAATACACAGACTGATTTGAAAAACTCCTACCTGCGACTAGCGGAACTTTTCGGCACTGACGTGCGTCCCGGAGCGCAAACCCCGCCGTTTGAGATTTCCGGGGAATTGCAATATCGGCCCAATCATGCTGATCTAAACGACTGCCTTGCACGGGCTGACGCGAACCGCCCGTTCATCAAGGCCCGACAGAAAGACATCGAGATCGAAGACCGGCAATACGTTCTGGACCGGAGCGCGATGCGTCCACACGTCCGCGCTTTTTCCGGCTATGAAGTTTATAGCGAACGCGATCCGGACGTCGGCCAAGAATTTAACTACGGCGGCGTGGTCGGCATAAACGCAACATGGAACATCTTCGATGGTTTCGCGACAAAAGGGCGGATGCAGGCGACGCGCGCCCGGCGCGAGGCAGCGGTGCAGGCTCTGGCAGCAGCGCGGCGAAGCGTTGCCTCAGAAGTGCGAAGTGCATTTTTCGATCTTCAACAAGCCGACCGCATTCTCGAAACCGAGACAAAAAATGTGCAGACGGCGGACGAGGCGCTTGAGATGTCCAAAGGCAATTTCGCTGCCGGGTTGGGAACACAGCTCGACGTGTTGCAAGCCGCATCCGATGTAACCCGGACGCGCACCACTCGATTGAGCGCGATCTATCTGCATAACGTGGCTCTTGCTCGCCTGGCACACGCGTGTGCCAGTTCAGCGGCGGCGCTTGATTTCGGGTCACAATTCACAAAGTCCGGGAATCAAAGGCGCAATGCGGCGCAGGTCTCTGACGTGGCGAAGCCGCCGGAGAAATTGAGTCAACGATGAAGCAAGTTTGCACATGCCTGAGACCTTATCGCGGCGCGCCCGGCGGTCGCGCCCTACCACCGATGGCTCTATTCATTTTCGCTTGTTATTTGTCGATCTTCGATG
>DATLPS010000028.1:0-17138 GCA_035535575.1 Candidatus Limnocylindria bacterium | reverse complement strand
TTTTTTTCTCTTCCGCCGCCCACAGAGTGCCGGGTAGGAGCGGTTGCGCCACGAAGGGAAGTGCGAACAAAGCGGAAAGGAGAAGCGAACGAAGACGTGAGGATTGGATCATAATGTGTGGGATATTCAAGATGTGCTGATCTAAGCGGAGAAGATATTGCGATGCGCCAGGAGTCAAATTGGCTTGGGCGCCTAGCCTTAGCCTTTCGTCGAATGAACGCGGTCAGTAGCGAGTGACTTTGAATCACATCGCCGGGGAAAAGGCAGACGCAGCGGACTTAAAATTGAGAGTTTGGCGATTTCTTTGCTTTTCGTTGTGCATCAGATCGACGGCGTTTTCCCAGGTAAATTGCGCGAATTTGCGATTTAGCGGCTCGCACGCTGGATAAAGCAGAAAGGTCGCCACTCTTGCACAAATTCTTGCACACGGACTCGACGTCGCTGAGTTCTGCCGAACTACTCGAAAATGCGCTCGCTGCGTGCTTAAAAATCTCGTGAGATCTCCTAACTTTGACCCTTGCAAAGCTTTTGGCATCCGCCCCGAAAACTGTTGACGCGGCATGCGTCTGCGCGACATCCTTGCGGTGCTGAACAGTTGCAGTTATGGCCGAAGAACCGGCATCGTTAATGTTGGAGAAACAACCGAAACCGGAGATGGCTCATGTGCTGTTCACTGATGTCGTGGGCTACTCGAAGCTGCCATCCGATGAACAGCCGCGGCTGATCCAGCGACTACGCCAAGCGGTGCGCAATTCGGTGGAATACAATCGCGCACACAACGATCACTCGTTAATCTGTCTTCCGACTGGCGACGGAATGGCGCTAGTCTTCTTCGAAAGTGACGTCTGTGCGCCAGTGCGTGCAGCCATCGAGATCTCCGCAGCACTGCATGCCGGATCTAGTATCGCGGTGCGCATGGGATTGCACACGGGTTTAGTATATCGCGTGCCCGATATCAACGGGGCGGAAAACGTATCCGGAGCCGGCATCAACTTTGCGCAACGCGTGATGGATTGCGGTGACGCCGGACACATCTTAATGTCGCAAGTCCATGCGAGCTTCCTGTGCGAGTTCGACACGTTACGCCCGCACCTTCACGACCTCGGTGAAGCGGAAGTCAAGCACGGCGTCCGGCTGCAGCTCGTAAACTATTTCGATGGGACCGCAGGCCGAGCCTCGCCGCCGGCAAAATTGTCCGGCTTTCGTACAGCAGCGTCGCGGCCAACCGACGAAAAGGCACCGGTCTCATGTGCAGGCGCTAAGGTTGCGGTGATCTATAAGCGCAATGTCGAGCCCGATGAGACGCTCTTGCTGAGCCTCGAAGCGGAGCTCACTAGGCGTGGCTGCGAGGTTTTTATCGACCGTCACATGCATGTGGGTCTGAACTGGGCACGGGAAATCGAGCGCGCGCTGCGAGCTGCCGACGCCGTCATCCCACTTCTCTCGCCCCGGGCAGTGATGAGCGAGATGCTAGCTTTTGAGCTTGAGATTGCGGACGCCGCGAGGCAGCAGCAAGGCGGACACCCACGGCTTCTCCCGGTGCGAGTGAATTGGGAAGGGCCGCTGCCTGAGAATCTGAACACGATCCTCAACTCGATCCAATACGTCCTCTGGCGTGGCCCGGAGGACACGGCCACCGTCGTTGCCGAGCTCACTGCGGCCGTCGCCGAGCCTGCCCCTGGTCCAATCCCCGCCACTCGCGCACTGGAGCCCCCGGGCGGAGCCATGCCTCTTGATTCGCAATATTACGTCGAGCGCCCGACCGATGCCGAATTCCACACGGCAATTGCGCGCCGGGACAGCATTGTGCTGGTGGAGGGCGCGCGGCAGATGGGCAAGACGTCGCTGCTCTCGCGCGGACTGCAACGCGCACGAGCAAGTGGGGCCAAAGTCACCTGTACGGATTTCCAAAAATTAAATGCGAGCGATCTTACCTCGCTAGAATCTTTCTTCATCACGCTCGGCACAACACTTGCAACCCAGCTTGACCTCGAAAAATTCCCCGAGGACACCTGGCGGCCGAAGAGCGGGCCTAACCAAAACTTCGAGAACTACTTCAGGCGTGAGGTACTAAGTCGCATGCGCGGCCCACTTATTTGGGCGCTCGACGAGGTCGACCGGCTCTTCACCTGCCCATTTGGTAGCGAGGTGTTCGGGCTTTTCCGTTCGTGGCACAATGCGCGCGCTCTGGATCCGGAAAGCCCGTGGCATGGGCTCACCATGGTGATCTGCTACGCGACGGAAGCGCATCTTTTTATTACAGACCTCAATCAGTCGCCATTCAACGTCGGCACGCGGGTTCGGCTGCACGATTTCGGCCCAACCGAGATGCGCCAGCTCAATGAGCTTTACGGCGAGCCACTGGCGGGACCCGTCGAGTATGAGCGCTTCGTCCGGCTACTCGGCGGCCAGCCGTACTTGGTGCGCCGTGGTCTGCACGAGATGGTCGTCCACCGGATCTCGTTGGCCGAGTTGGAACGGCTCGCAGCCACGGAAGAAGGTCCCTTTGCCGACCATCTCAAACGCTACCTAGTGCTGCTTTCGGGTAACGACTCTGCATTGCAATTTCTGCGTACAATATTGTCCGGCAAGCAAAGCAGCGACGCGAAACTTTTTTATCGTCTACGCGCTGCCGGCCTGCTGTGCGGGGAGAGCCCAGTGAACGCGGCGTTTCGTTGCGAACTATACGCCCAATATCTGCGACGGCATCTGGTATGAGCCCGCGGGATTTCTTCGTCACCGGCGGTGCGCTGCAAGCTGACGCTGGTTGTTACGTCGCGCGTGCGGCGGACAACCAACTGCTCGAGGCTTTGCGCCAAAGTGAATTCTGCTACGTCCTCACGTCACGACAAATGGGGAAGTCCTCGCTCATGGTGCGCACTGCGGTGCAGTTGCGCGAAGAAGGCTGCGCTGTCGTCATCTTGGATCTCACCGCCATCGGACAGAACCTCGTTGTCGACCAATGGTATTTCAGCATGCTCTGCCACGTCGGCGAGAAACTCAATCTCGAAGCAGAGATGGAGGCGTATTGGGACGCGAATGAGCGTCGCGCTCCACTCGAACGGTTCATGGGTGCGATTCGCAATGTATATCTCGAACGCAAGCGCAAGCCGCTCGTTATCTTCGTTGATGAGATCGATGCCGTCCGCAGCCTTCGGCAATTCAGTGCCGACGAGTTCTTCGCCGGAATCCGCGAGTGCTACAATCGCCGACCCGAGGATCCAAAACTCGAACGCTTAACTTTCTGCCTGCTCGGCGTAGCTACCCCGAGCGACCTCATCCGAGACCAGCGCATTACTCCGTTCAATATCGGCCATGCCATTGAACTCGGTGATTTCACGCCCTCCGATGGGTCAGTCCTCGCCGGAGGGCTGAGCCCGCATCGCGACACAGCGCGCGCGTTATTAGCGCGCGTGCTGTGGTGGACGAGCGGCCAGCCGTACCTCACCCAGAAGCTCTGCGCCGAGGTAGCAAAAGCCGATGTTCATACGGCGAAAGACGTAGATTTCGTGTGCGCCCGCATCTTCCTTTCTCCAGAGGCTCCCGAGCGGGACGACAACCTGCACTTTGTCCGCGACCGTCTGCTGCGCAGTGAACAGGAACGCGCCGCGCTGCTCGACGCCTACGCTAAGGTCTGCCGAGGCGAACGACTCGGCGATGACCATCTCAATCCCGTCATCAATGAGCTGCGCCTCTCCGGCATCGTGCGTGTCGTGGACGGCTATCTCCAGCGTCGCAACCGCATCTACTCACAGGTCTTCGATCTCAAATGGGTGCAGAAGAATCTGCCGGACGCTGAAAACCGACGCCAACGAGCGGCCTTTTACCGGGGGGTTCGTCAGGTGGCGGGCGTGGCCATCATCGTGTTGACCATCATGGGAGGCTTGGCCTTCCAGGCTTGGCGTAGCGCCCAGGCGGAAAAAGCCGCGAGCGAGCGGGCCACGCAGGCCGCCGAAAGTAAACACAAGGCAGACGAAGATCTCCTGCGGGAAGCGCAGCGCACGAAGGACGCGCTGAATCGGCTCGTCGAAACGCAGTCGAAAGTCGAAGCGTTGCTAGAAGCGCTGACACCGCTCGTCGGCGATAAATCCGGCAAACTCATTCTCGAACGCGCCGAAGACGTCGTCCGCAGTGTCAGCAGCCAAACGGCGGACGATCCACGCGTGATTCTCGGCCTCGCCGGACTGCGCCGGGTCTGCGGCCGACTCTATTTGCGGCTGGGTAATGATGAAACTGCGCTCAAGCAAGCCCAAGAAGCTCGTCGCCTTGTCGAAGCACAATTAGAAATTGGAAACCCCGATCCGGCACTCAAAAAACAACTGCACGACTGCCTGCTCTTGGTCGGCGACGCGATACTCGGTGGACGCGGGCCAGACACCGCCAAGCGCAAGACTGATGAAGATTATTCGCGGGCGGTCGCTGCATATCGTGGAGCGTTAGAACTGACCCGAACTGAAAGCATGAACCATCCCGAGGATCCGGCTTGGCGTGCCCTTTACTTTTCCGATTTGATTAATCTCGGCGAGACCGCGCAGCTTTTCCGCCCCGGCAAGGTCAAAGAGGCGGAAGCTCAGTACCAGAATGCGCTCAAAATGCTAGCCGAACTGCGCCAGCGCGTGCCGAACGCCGCCGACCTCAATTCAATAGAGGCGTCAATCCATGACCGACTTGGCACACTCTTTCTTGAGCTGGGCCGGACGGCTGAAGCGCGAAACCAGTTTGATCTGACCCTAAGCCTGCGGCAGCCAGCTTCAAATCAAGAACTTGCCGAAGAACCGGAGCGACAAAGTGATCTGGCAATCACATACAATAAGCTTGGGAATTTTTTCAATTATCAGGGTCAATTTAAAGAGGCTCTGGATTATTACGAGCGTAGCCTCACCATTCGCCGAAAGCTTTGCGAACAAAACAAGCAGCGCGACTGGCAACGCAACCTTGGATTTAGCCTGTCCAATGTTTCTTACGTCCAGTGGAAACTCGGAGAAAAATCGAAGAATTCGGCGATGAAGGCGCGTGCCATCGAGTTGTCGCAAGAGCGTCTCAGACTTGCCGAGACACTCCGGGCGGAAGATCCGTCGGATCCCTACCTCAAGCTGGATCACGCAAACGCGCTCTACGGCTACGCCGACCTGCTGCTCAATGTTTCCGATAACACCCTTAAAGACTGGCCGCGGGCGCTCGAACTCGCGCAAGAGGCCGCCACTCGCACCGATCGGCGCGACCCACGGTCGCTTGTCCTCTTGGCCCAGGCGCTACGTTTTGCCAAACGCCCCGATGAGGCCCGCAAGGTCGCGGAGGAAGCGGCCACGCTGCTGCCACCAGCGGAAAAACGCACCCCGGACGAAAAGAATGTCGCCAGCGAAATCACTTACGAACTAGGCAAGGACAAGAATACAAATGTGGGCAAGACTTCTCCTCACGCCAGTCGAACGCGCAATCCTTGAGTTAGGTCTCTCGCGCTGAAGGTCGCTAAACCGCTTCACGAGAGGGATCGAGCACAAAGGAGTCTTGTCCGCTGGGTCTGATTCAAGCGTTGGTCCTGTCCGCGTGCGTTTTCTCAATTCCGAGCAAGAGAAAATAATGTGACCGCGCATCTATACTATAACTGACTTTGAATCAGATGTTGCTATGAGCCGCCAACACGACCTGTAACGGCCTTTGCTGCATAAAAATCCCCCGTCGAAAATCGCGAGTTTGATTCAGAGTGGAGCACCAAAGCAGAGAGTGGTGCATAGGAATCTGTTGATTTTTATGCAGTCTGCTTTTGGGTTGCGACCTGCAACACTATCGCGCGGTGCGGGAGACCTCTAGTCTAACAACGGATATTGAGTCCAGCGCGTCGAAACCGCGGCAACGGTTCTCTCGGGTTCGAGCGCGGGCGCAGTTGGTGTTGGTCTGGCAGGAGCCGTGCGCCTTGGAGAAAGCGCGATGCTCGCTACGATGAACAAGGGTAAAAAAAGACAGCTCGCAATCGCACCGAAAAAATTCCGTGTCATAGCAAATGGTCAGACCAAATGTCTAACGTTTACCCCAGCGGAAAAGGCTTCCCTATATACACATAGCGCTTCTGCTTAAGAACTTGACAGAATGAACGAGGTACGATGAGATCTCAGTGGGTGCGATCAATAGTGATGTTGAGCTTGGCAGTAATTGCCGTGGCACTGCTTCCCGGCTGCAAGCGGGCAAAGGCTCCCGCGGATGCACCGGGAACCAAGACGGCCGGTGGGCCGCGGCCGAGCGAGATTCTCAAGTCGTACCAGGAGCATTCTCCACCGGCGCTCACTTCCGGCAATGACGTGCCCCGATTCTTGGATTGGGCAGGGGCCTCTCACGTCGGCGAGCGCGAGGACGCTCGTAAAGCGATCGCCGCCGCCGGTAATAATAAGGATGTGGTGCAGGCGCTCATTAATGAGGTGGAGCGCGTAAAGACTTTCGACCACACGCGTGCCCTGCTAGCCCTGGCCCTACTCGGCGAAACCCGCAGCCCCGAGGCGCAAGCGTTTTTCGTGGAATTTGCGCAGCGCCCTCTGCCGACCGATGGCCCGGTAATCGAAGGAGAAATCATCGAGCAGACCCGTGCGGCGCAATTGCAGGCCAAAGCAGTCGATGGACTCGCCTATGCCAACAATGAGAGTTCGAATAAAGTCGTGACGGAGATCATCGCCAACCACCCGTCGAAGATCGTTCGCGCCGAAGCCATCAACGCCTACTTGTGGAATCACGAAGACAGCGACGACGCGCGCAAGCTCCTCTCGCAATACGTTCGGAAGGACGAGCTGATCCTCATCGACCGAGTGCGCCGCAAGACGGGTGAGAACGCCGAGTCGTTCAACCGCAAGCTGGATCAATTCCTTAAACAGCATCCCGAAGTAGTGCCGCCCCAGCCGGAGAAACTTGAGGCGAGGCAGAGGCCCGCAGATCAGCGCAGGACCTTCGCCGCGAAGCCGCCGGATTTCTAATCGCTGAATGAACGGGACACGTGAGACGAATTCAATATGAAGACAATTAGAAACTTGATTGCAGTCGTCCTCGTGAGTGGGGCGCTCGGCATAGCGATCGCTGTTTATGCTGTATGCGACCAGACCGCCGCCAGTCAGGCGGATCGAGATTTATGGAACACCCATGGCTGCTGGAAGGAGTTTTTCTTGTGGCAGTATCAAGCCTACGGTCTCAACGGCAACGATTGGAGCGGCCGTGGCTGGAACGATGCGTGCAACAATGTCCTCGAATATCCAAAGCATTGGAACGGATCATTCCTGTTGACTTACGGACTGCTCGACAACAACGACCAATCTTTCCACGGCACGGTCGACTATCGCGCCACCGCGGAGGCAGCGAGCAGCAACTTCCATAACTCGATCCACGACACAATCGCAGACGGCACCGCGAATTTCGGCTCGTACAAAGACGGCGTGGTCACCACGTTTTGCCCGCTCTATACCTCCACTTGGCAGAACTCGAATCCTGGCTCGCGCAGCGGTGATTTCCAGCACGAGGGTTGGCACGCATGGATGGAAAAGTACAACTGGAATAACGGCAGTGCTGGCGGGCACCGGCCGGGTCCCACTGGCAACTGCACGTTCACCGCCTGCGACTACTTCTATTTTCACGGCATCAGCAAATACGTGTTTGGCGCTATGTGGGAGAACGACGGCACGGCCAATCGGTTCCACTCACCCAACCAAGTCCAGGTAGAATACCTCTGCGACGTCGCTGATCAGTCCCAGTCGTGGGTGCCGTCGTCGGTGCGGTTGGCTGCAAAGACTGATGCCGACACGCGGGCAGCGGCGCGTTTCATCAACGGCCCAGGGTACGCTTGTGGTGACGCCCGTCCGTGGTGACGTGCTGAAGAATGCCGGCCCGTACTTACTAAGTAGGTCAGTTCTAACATTCCGACATTTTATCGTTCGCGTGCGAGGTCTGCGATTCGGCCGCAACGTTTTGTGCGCAGAGAAGGTACGTCCTAAAGCCCTGCCATTGGTAGAGGGTCAGTTACTGTCATCTAGCCTTTCGCGATTTCTATTGCGCGTTACGGGAAACCGTTGACGCCATATTGACGTTATAAGCGTCTGAAATGGTTGCTTTGTGTCGTTTGCATTCGCACATGGGCGAGGGGGAACAATTCGTTAGGCCGGCACACGACGGATATTGAGTCCGTGCATTCTCCCTTAGAAAACCCCTAACCTCAGCAAAGCCTCCAGTACTAGGTACCCTTAACAGCGATGTTCCTGAGCATGTGTAGTTGCCTCTTGCCTAAAGAGGCGCTACGGCGATATCGATCGGTTTACTGGACGAATGAATCCTTGAGCACGGTGATTTGAAGCGACTTCGCGGAGGGATCTAGCGCGAACTGAAAATATCCCTCACTGGATCCCGCTGGTACCTCTTTTTCGTCTATCCGGGCTCGGCATTCGATGACGATTTCACGCTTCAGGACCTTGAGGGGAGAGTGAAAGAGCGCGCGTACGTTTTGTGCAACAAATTGCGCGGAGTAAGCGGAGCCTGAAAATAGCGGCCTGCCTGCTTCTTACCGCCTACGCAGCCCAATTTCGCGCCCCACAGATATGTTCGAATCTGACCTGACAAAACGGCTTTCCTTATTCTGGGTTCAAGGCGAATCCCGACTGGGGGAAGACGAAGCTTGGCTTAGTCGAGCTGTTTGAAGTTAAAAAGTAGCATTGCAAAATTATCCTTGTCGTCACAAAGGGAACCGCTGTAAAAAAGGAGCGTTATGAGCTTTTTATTTTCACCCGATTCTAAATTTCTCCAGCGATTTTTAAGCTCCGGTGGGTTTTACAAGGGGGATATTGACGGAGACGTAGGATCTGGAACCCAGGCAGCATTAGGCGAGTTCGACGCTCAAACCAAACAGGTCGCGAACGATCTCGGATCGTTCGATAGAACGACGGACTCGAAGATTGGCAGCATGCTCATTCCTACACAGCGCAAAGCACGCGAGTTCATGAAAAACATCTCTCAGGCTAACGTAAGTCCAGGTCTTAGTGTGCGTATCATATCAGGCACACGCACGTATGATGAACAGGACGAACTTTTTGAGCAAGGCCGAACGAAAAAGGGAAAGATAGTGACCCACGCACACGGCGGCTTTTCCAATCACAATTTCGGAATCGCTTGGGATGTCGGAATTTTCAATGAGAAAGGCGAGTATATCGATGATCTCATCGATAAGGGGAGGATGACCTCGAAGGCTGTCGATGCCGAATACAAAAAGGTGGGAGCTTACGGAAAGTCTCTCGGTCTGTTTTGGGGCGGCGATTGGACCAAGCCGGACTATCCGCACTTCCAAATGCGAGATAATGACGAACTTGCATCCATTCGCGACACTTTTGCCGACGGGCGGGCGATCGTTTGAGATGCAACTCGCGATTGGCGGCTCGCACAGGAATCAAACTCAAAGGGCGCGCAGCGTCCAATGCATGCTTCCGAGCCGTGCTGAAGATGAGTAAGGCGGGACTTGCAGCCAAGAGAACTTGGCCGTCCTGTAAGTAGGTGCTTTTACCGGACGCGGTATCGATCTCGGCGAACGCGCATCGCAACGTTTGGGACTATTCACAGGACTTTGTTGCATTCTGTATCTGCGATATCTGTCAATCACGGTTCGTAGTGTGGTAGCTTCGGGGCGGCTGTTGGCGGCGTGTCACTGCGTCCGAAGTTTAGCTGTCACGTGACATCACCGCCAAGAGCTTAGCGCGGTGACAGGGGCGGGCGTGTTCGGCTCGCGTGGGGCAATTCCCACCTCCAGAAGCCAATGGCTAAATGCTTTCGCCGGTTCTGCGCGACACATTTGTTTTGCTATCCTCGCGATGACTTGATTCAATCTCACCGAGCCTTCCACAACATCGACTCCACGCGCGCATGCCGGACGAAAAAATACAACCGCAGGAAATTGTTTTTCCAAATAACAATGCTGCAAAACTCGTTTCGGCGTTGCGTGACACGCCCATGGCCAGCCTTATTGAATCGCTGGGGATTTCGCCGCCGAAAAACCTGATTTTACTCATCGGAGGAGCGGATAAGTTGGACGAAAAGCTGACCTCCCGCCTAACTCAATTGTTCAGCCGTGGCATTGCTCGCGCGGCTGCGGATGCCGAAGCACTCATCATCGACGGCGGGACGCAAGCAGGCGTCATGCAGATTATGGGGCAGAGCATTGTAGATCGCGGACGCAAGAGTAGTCTGCTCGGCGTCGCTCCAGCGGGGAAAGTGACTTACCCGGGCGGCCCCGCTCTCGCCAACAACGACAGTGCGCCGCTGGACCCGAATCATTCGCATTTCGTGCTCGTAGATGGCAAGGAATGGGGCAGCGAGACGGAAACGCTTTTCGAGCTTGCCGCTGCATTCAATGTTCCGGTGCTCGCGATTTTGGTCAATGGCGGTGCCATTGCCAAGGACGAGTTGCTGCAAAGTGTCCGGCGGAACTGGCCGGTCATCGTGATTGAAGGCAGCGGCCGGCTCGCTGATGAAGTCGCGGGATTGAAAAAAAAGCCGTCGGAGATTGAAGACCCGATGCTCGCCGAGATCACCGCGGAAGGCGACTTGCGCATTTTTCCCATCAGCGGCGCGCTGGAGGATTTTGAGCGGATGCTCTTTTCGCAGTCCCCGAATATCAAATTGTTGCACGATGCCTGGCAGCGGTTTGCGACTTACGATGCAAACGGAGGCCGGCTGCAAAAGGCGTTCAAGAACATTCAGTTCTGGATTCTTGTGCTTGGACTGATCGCCGTTTTCCTTGCTTTGTTCGAAAGGCAAGGACTGGAGCTTGTTAGGGGTCAGCACGTGCTCGAGAACGCACTGGGCTGGCTACGTTATCCGATCATAGTTATTCCGATCGTTACTGCGATACTGCTCGCCTATTCCAACAAATTCCGCCCTGCCAATAAGTGGATCCTTTTGCGGGGTAGCGCTGAGGCCATTAAGCGCGAGATTTACCGTTACCGCTCCCGCACCGGTGACTATAGCAAAGACCGCCTCACGACCAACTCACGCGACGATGTGTTTCACGAGCGGCTTGAACCAGTCAGCCGGCGTTTGATGCAGACGGAAGCCAACCACGGTGCGCTCACGCCATACGATGGGCCGCTGCCGCCGAAGGAAGTCGCTCAAAAGAGCGATGACGGATTCAGCTTCCTCACGCCCGAGCGCTACATCGAGCTGCGCCTCGAAGATCAGCTCAATTATTACTCATACAAAACGCCGAAGCTCGAAACGCAGATCAAGCAGATGCAAGTCGCGGTTCTCGTCGCGGGCGGCGTGGGCACGCTGCTAGCCGCCGTTCACGCGGAGCTTTGGGTTGCTTTGACTACCGCGCTCACGACTGCACTGACCACCTCGCTCGCCTCGCGCCAGCTCGACGAAACGCTCGTACGTTACAACCAGTCCGCCGCCGACCTGGCCAACGTGCGCGACTGGTGGACAAAACTTTCGCCGGCCTCCAAACGGAACCCGAAGAACATAGACCAGCTCGTGGAAGTCACCGAGAAAGTCCTTGAGACGGAGCTAAGCGGCTGGGTCCAGCGGATGGAAAACGCGCTTGCACAGCTAAAGGCTGAAGAAGAGAAGGGCGAAGAGTCAGGTGGCGATAAGTCGCAGCCGAAAAACGAAGGCACACCACCACCACCGCAACCTGATTCTATCCCGCCGGAAGCTCAACCTGCTCATTCTGCTGGACATGAAGATACCTAGTCAACTGGGCGTTCCTGAATCCACCAATCTAGTAGTTTCCGCCAGCTCCATTGTTTCGCGCTCACGCCATGTTCAGTCAGTCGCGTCGTCCAGCGCGTCGAAGCTCTGTTGTCAAAGGAGAACACTGAGTGGCTGCAGTCCATGACGAAACCAGCTAAAGAAGAGGCGGGAGCTTGAGGCCGCATAAGCCTGATCAGGTCTCAAGAATAAACGGCCTCGTTAGTCAGAAGCTAGAGTAATCAATAGCTGCTGAAGCCAAAAAGGATCGAGAGAACATCGCTAAGAAATGGCGGACGTTTTCATTTCCTACTCGCGCAAGGACAAGGACTTTGTGCAGCGTTTGGATGAGTCCTTGAAGAGTCGCGGCCGGGAGGCATGGGTCGATTGGGAGGGAATTCGGCCGACGGAGGAATTCATGCAGGCCATCTATGGCGCAATCGAAGGCGTCGACACGTTCGTTTTTGTGCTCACGCCCGACTCGGTTGCTTCGGTGGTCTGCGGCCGTGAGATCACACACGCGACGTTACATAACAAACGGATGGTGCCGATCGTCGCACGGGACGTAGACGCATCAGCGGTGCCCGAAGCGCTGGCGAAGCTAAACTGGATCTTCTGCCGGGAGAGCGACGATTTTGAAAAAGCGACCGACACGCTGATCACCGCGTTCGATACCGACCTCGATTGGGTCCACGCCCACACCCGCTTGCTCACCCGCGCCATTGAGTGGGAAGCCAAAGGCAAGAACAACAGTTTCGTTCTGCGCGGAGAGGATTTGCGAGCCGCTGAGCAGTGGCTCGCGCAAGCCGGCACCGAAAAAGAGCGCCAACCGACAGCGCTCCAAACTGAATACATCATCGCGAGCCGCAAGGCGGCGGCGCGGCGGCAACGTATTACGCTCGGAGCTGTCACGTTCGGGCTCATTGTCTCTATCATACTTGCGGTGATTGCGTTCTATCAACGCAATATCGCCGAAGACAGGCGGCGCGTCGCACAGGCCCGGCAACTCGAAGCCCAGGCGCGCGTGGCGCTGGATTCCTCTGGCGAGGGGCTGCAAAAGAGCGCGCTGCTGGCCGTCGAGTCTCTGAAGTCGGCGTGGACTGCCGATGGCTACATTGCTTGCGCGCGGGCGTTGAGCATCCTTCCGCGGCGGCCAAAGCTTCGGCCAGCACACCAAACGAAAGTGTTGGCTCTGGCTCTCAGCACTGACGGCCGGTTGCTGGCAAGCCTGGATGATGTCGGGACTGTCGTTGTTTGGGATCAAGACAAGGAGGTTGCCCGCCTTAAGCCGAAGAACCCCGAGCACGAGCTATACGGGGATCTCACCTTAAGCCCGGATGGCAAGTGGCTGGTTTCAACGAGTGGACGCGCCGCTCTGGTCTGGGATGCGGCGACCTGGCAAAGGGTCAAAGAATTACCTCATGGCGATATCGCTTGGTCGGTGGCTTTTAGCCCTGCCGGGGACTTGCTGGCGACCACCAGCTACCAATCGCGTCAGATAAAAGTGTATCGTCCGGGAACCTGGGATGAGGTTCCTGCATGGAGTGAGCTAACGGAAAAGGAAACCGAGGAGGGACTTGTCCGCGCGGTCGCTTTCAGTCCAAACGGCCAGTGCCTGGTAACAGCCGGATCGTCGCTGCTAACCACCTGGGAAATACCAGTGCCCAAGAAATTAAAGGAGATAAAGGTAACCCAACCGTGGTCGCTGGCCTTTCGCCACAACGGTGAATCAGTAGCCATCGGAGGGGAAATGGCCGGCAGACTACAGCTTCAGAAGTTGGATGGGGCACAAGCTGAATCATTCGGGGGACATTCCCAGCGGATACTCAATGTCGCTTTTAGCCGCGATGACCGTTACCTCGCTTCCGCCAGCTTGGACGAAACCGTTCGGATTTGGGATGTTGAAGACAAGCGAGAGCTATTGCGCCTCCCTCAAAAGGCATCCGCGGTAGTATTCACACCTGACGGCAGCGCCGTGATCACCGGAAACGACGACGGGACGCTCGCAGAATGGCCGATTACACGCGGAACGGCCATCAAAACTCTGCCTTCTGAATCGGTGGTGAAGGCTGTGACCTTTAGCAACGACGGCCAGTTCCTAATCCTCGGAAGCGCTGATGGCCAGATGCGTATTCTCAAGACCGAAGCAGGTCGCTGGGGCCAGATCGCTACGAAGGCTCCTGGCACGGAGATTTCGACGCTGGGCTTGAGCCCTGACGGACGCTGGCTGGTGGCGATCACCGGAAAATCAGCGCAGCTGTATTCGATACCGGGATGGATGGAAGCGTCCCCATCGCTCGACTTTGGGGAAGACTCAATGGATGCGGTCCTTTTCAGTCCCGACGGTAAGTGGATTGCGTTGCAAACTCGCCGCCACGCTCCTGGGGGTGCGCACGGAGATTTGATGACAACACGGGTCTTCGAGCTCGCGACGCGACGAGTGGTCGCGTGGCTTACTCACACCAACCTCTTGAACGTGCCAGCCAGCGAACTGACGTCAGGTGGTGATCTGAAGCTGGTTGCGAACGCGGCCTCCTGGGCGGAGATGCGGCTCGGCGGACGCTCGGCGAAAAGTTCGGATGGCCGATGGGAGACGTTCAACCAAAAGGGAACGTTGATCGATGCGCAACTACAACGTCCCGCCGAGATCGCGCAGCACGACGGGCCAGTCACCGATGCGGCCTTTAGCCCCAATGGGCGTTGGCTGGTAACTTCCAGCGAGGATCGCACAGTCTGCGTCTGGCCATTGCGGACCGAAGACCTTCTCCCAGAAGTGATGCCCCGCCTGCAACGCAATCTGACCTACGCGGAATGGCAGCAGTCTTTCAGTGACCAGCCCTACCAAAAGACATGCCCGGACTTGCCTATCCATCCCAGCTTCGTGGAGGCAGGCCGGATGCTTGCGGAGAAAGGCGATGTCAAGGGTGCGACCGCAATCTTTCGTCGAGCCATGGAATTGCAACCGGATCTCAAGCTCGATCCTAAAGCCGAAGCACAACGACTGGCCGAAGGCGCCAAGCGAGCGAATGCTACCAAGATAACCGAGCAACGCCGATAAGTGGCCGGTTATGGACTACGTCAATCAACCGGCAATTATGAAAAAGGCGCCGTAGGAACCAATTCGGTGTAGGATGAAATGAAGCCAAAGGGATCGAGAGAACATCGCTAAAAAATCATTCAAAAGGACACCAAGCTGGCCATGTTCTGGGCTTCATGGACCTGGTCCTGGATACCAACGTGTCGAATTGCGTAGAAAAGGCCGGCGTCCCAACAAGGCCGAGTCACGCAAATCGCGGTTGCAAGTCGGAAACAATTTACTGCGACGTTTGCACAACGAGTTGAACCTGGGTGAGGTGTTGATTCTTCTCGAGAAGACCTTTTTCGATCTTGGCCGCGAACTTCGGCGTGACAGGGATTTCGAATTCCTGGCTTGTTGTTTCGGCGGCTTGGGCGAAGGCATTGGCGACCGTCTTAGGGTAGCCGCGCAGCGGCTTTCCGGCGGCCGTCAGGATCTTGACCTCAAGTGTCCCAGCGGCCTTCCCGCCCAGGTTGATTACGAAGCTATACGGCAGGTGCGCGACCTTGCCTTTGATGACCCGCACTTGACCTCCGTTCGAAGGAGCAATGGATGGCGGCAGTTCCTCAGTTTCATAAGCCGGAGCGGAATACTGTTTCCCGCCCGGCTTTACCCCTTCCAGGCGCTCCCGGAAATGATAGCGGATCACGCCCACAAGGCCGGGCGTCACCTCGTCCTTTGCTATCGCCGGCAGACTTGCAACTCCGCACACAGCGAGGCAGAAGATCGCCCGCGTCGAGGGCCGGGCGACAAGTGCCGCCAGCAAGCTCAAAATGCTCATGGCCTAACTGTGCTGCAGCGGATAGGTCACACCGTTCACCACGGCTGCGACTCCGGGAAAGAGCCGATAGTGAATAACGTGCGAGCGGGCGTCAATCCCGCCGCTGTTGGCAGGATGCTTCGCACCCTCACCCGCGGGGACTCCGATCGCCTTGGCGCAAGCCAGGCTGATCTCGCCGAGCTTATTGGAGGGGCCGCCGTCGGCAACCACCGCTTCCACGCTCTTGTTGTTTTTAGTGTTCGTCACCACGGCGCGGCATCCCATCACCACGCCAGCGACTCCATTGATGATCATCGGCGGCACCACCACGAAGGGCACCGTCGCGGAATCGACATATTTGAACGGAGAGGACTTCGGCAACGGCTTTCCATCTTTACCTGGCAGATGGAGCGAGGTCGCCGAAACGTAAGCCCCCGGACACGGATCATTCGGTCCTTGGACAATGGGCTTCCCGTTTTCCTCTCCAGTGTCCGTCACGACGCCAAACCAGTTGCCCGGACGGCCAGCATTCGCGAGAAGATCGAGTGTCTTGCCATTGTAGCTTGCAGGTGCATAACAGGGCGGTTCGTCGAATTGACCGTTCGCGCCGTCTCCGTCGAGCTGCGCGCCTGCGGTGAAGGTCACGCTCTTATCGTCCTCTTCCGCAATATCGCTGCCTTTGATGTTTCCAATGACTCTGCTCATGTGCTTCTTTTAGTTCTCCTTTGTTTGTTTTACAATCGTTTTTCCGTCATGAAAATCAACGAACCGGTGCGGATGGAATTCCGATAAACCGTCCCGCAGGTACGAGAACACACCTTGAGCCGGACTTGGTTGTCCAGCGCCGTTGGATCGCTAGCCGCATCGATTACCGTTGTTGAGCAAAGTTTTGTCCCTTCGTCCATTTCCAGTGCACATCGAAGAGGAGCTCTTTGACGTCACGGATGGATATCTCCCGTTAATCGCCGTGGGCAGGCCAGGTGGAGGCCAGGAACTGACCGGCGGACTCGCGTATCGAGACTATTTAAAGGATGAGAACTGGCAAACGTACGTGCGTGACAAGATACTGGCCGTGGACAGCATCGTAATCTTGCTTAACAGCACAGAAGGCGTCCTCTGGGAACTAGAGAATGTTCTCCGTCATTCTGCCTTCGCGAAGACTATATTTCTGATTGATCCAAGAGCTAAGGATAACGAAGTTTGGCAAAATCTGACAAAACGAATCATACCAATATTCGCCAAAGAAGGCGTTCTGGCGCCTGACTTCCAGTTTGCAGGGCATCCTATAGGTTTCTATTTTTCCCGCGATGGACTTGTCGAGATCGAAAACACCAATTGGTCCGCAACTTCATATCGCACTGCAGTGTCGCACTACTTATCAGAACGGGCTCGACCATGAATCGGAAGTGGTCGGCTAGTTCACTTGGGCTCTGTGCTTTGCAGGACTCGCAGAAGTCGCTTGTTGAGAGGATTCGCCGTAATTGGCTAGCATATCATGCGCGAACTAGGCGCAAGTTGCTTAAAGAAATGGTAAATGTTAAGGACTCCACTTCTTTTCCCGCGATCCTCAGAATTGTGGCGCATCTCACTGCGGTTTTTCCT
>DATLPS010000027.1:0-4131 GCA_035535575.1 Candidatus Limnocylindria bacterium | reverse complement strand
CCTGGGTCGTCACTGGCACTTCTGGGCGGTGATCGGCTGGCTGCTGGCTGGTTTGATTTACGTCATCCTGCTTTTCGCGACACCTCAGTGGCGACGCCTTGTGCCAACGTCATGGGCCATCTTCCCAGCCGCGTGGCAGGCTGTCGTGGCCTACTTCCATTTTCGACTGCCTCCTGAGGGAAATCCGTTCAATGCGATCCAGCAGCTCACCTACTGTTTCATTATTTTCATTCTGTCGCCGTTTCAAATTACTACCGGAATCTTGATGTCGCCGGCGCTGGGGGCGCGGTTCCCGCGGTTTCCCGGAATCTTAGGCGGCCGGCAAGCGGCGCGCAGTCTCCACTTTATCGGGCTGATCCTCTTTACCGGTTTCATCATCGTTCACATCAGCCTGGTAATCGCACATGGGTTCGAGCGTGAGATGGCAAAAATTGTTCTCGGAGACGAAGTCTCGTCTTATGCAGTCGCCACGATCATCGGGTTGCTGGCCATCGCTGCCGTGATCGCCTTCCATTTTTGGGGAACGTGGTATTCGCTAGTCTCTCCATCGCAAACCAAGCGCTTGCTGGAACTCGGCGTTGATCCTTTGCGACGGTTTCTTTTTCACGATTGGGATTCCCGGCAAGAGTATCGACATATTTCTGCATATGCGCGTATTAATGGAAGACCGCCGCGCAACGAGGTCTATGAGCGACTGGCAGCAGATAATTTCACAGACTGGCGGCTCGAAGTAAGCGGTTTGGTAGGAAAAAATTTAAGTCTCTCTCTCAATGATCTGTGTCAGATGCGGCGCCAGACACAAACCACGTTGCACTGCTGCATCCAAGGCTGGAGCTACTTTGCGCAGTGGGCGGGCGTCCCGGTCTCCTCTATTATGGATATATGCCGGCCGCTGCCGAACGCGCGGTTTCTTGTTTTCCACGCTTTGGATGAGAAATGGGAGAGACCGGGTCACGGCTATTACTACGAAGTGATCGACTTGGAACTCGCCGTGCAGCCCCAGACCATTCTGGCATATGAAATGAACGGCCGGCCGCTACCGGTTCCTCACGGAGCGCCACTGCGGTTGCGTGTGGAAAATCAACTGGGTTACAAAATGGCCAAATGGATTAATCGCATAGAGGTCGTGAACAGCTTTAAGCACATCGGCAAGGGGCAAGGCGGTTGGCGGGACGATGTGCTCCATTATTATCCGTTGGATGCTGGTCTTTGAGAGACGCAGGTGGCAAGTTCAATGGAAAAGAGAACTGCGGATCAAGCGGATTGAGGAAGTTGGGGTAGCTCGGATGTCACGGAGCTGGAGAGCTGCTCGCGTGCTGGCAATCGCGCCCTCGCGATCGCGAACTTTGTTGGAACAAAAAAGATTACGCTCGACGCCTGTCGAATACTTCAACCTTAACGAGAGAAAAGCGCTCGGGGTGTCCTTCCTTCCTCAGCGTCGTGCAGGTCCACCCAGGTTTGAATGTCCTCGCGATCTCCTAAGCCTGATCGTCCCTTGGCTGCTTGCAGATCTGCGCTCGCTTCATCTCTCCAGCCACGTTTGCTCAGAAACGCATTCCAGATGGCGATTTCCTCGTCGCTAGGTCGGCGGCCGCACTCGAAGCACCATTCGAGAATTTCCTCATCTGATCCACCTTTCAGCGTTCGCTCCATTAGGTCATCGTAATTTACTCCGAGAAATCTCGTGCAACGCGCGTCGAACATCGTCGGATCTTCATCGACACCGGTAAAGTAGTCCGGCGGCAATTCACCTCGGGCTTTTAGTCGGATCTTGTCCAGCATCCGGGCAAAATAGATCAGGCCTTTCGTCTCGATGTGGTCGCTACAAGGAGTCTGAGTTTGCATTCAACAAAAGCTTCTGGCCTTGTGGTAAGGTGTCAACAGTCCACTTGCAACGAAATGGCCAGACCACTTTGGATGGATAGTTGCTCTTACTCGCGCTCGTGCTCATGCTCTTGCTCATGATCGGAAGAAAACGCCGAACGCTGAACGCCGAACATCCAACGCCAAATCTTCATGAGAAACGGCGTCGCCATTCGATTATGGCTTTTGAAATGATTCGGCTCGACCGCGCTGCGGATGAACCGCTTCATGAACAACTTTACCGCCAGATTCGCGATGAATTGATTTCGGCGACATTCAACAATAACTCTTCCCGAGTCCCCTCCTCTCGCGAGCTGGCCGCCGACCTGGGAGTATCGCGATTCACTGTAAATGTCGCTTTTTCCAGGCTTCACTCGGAAGGCTATCTTCAATCGAAGGTCGGATCGGGCACATTCGTCGCCGAGCCGTTGCCAGAAATTTTTCTGAGTGCTCGAACGGAAAAAGCAGAACCGCACGTAGAACGCCCGCCCCGTCTTTCTGATCGTGTAAGAGGTATTCCAGATCACCGGGTCGGAAAACAGTTCGATTTTGGAATCGCCGGCCCGCCCGGTGTCACCTTTGTTCCCGCGGTCGCGGCTCTTGACGAATTTCCGATCGCAATATGGGAACGACTTAGAGCAGAAGTCCTCGCAAAAAAAGGAGCGCATCTACTCCAGTATGCCTCAAGCCGCGGCGACCCCGACTTGCGCAAGGCGCTCGCGACTTATTTGTGTGATCACAGAGGTGCCCGGTGTCATCCAGACCAAATCATCATCACAGCCGGAACGCAGCAAGCAATGATGATCAGCGCGATGGCACTCGTAAATCGAGGAGAGGTTGCTTGGATAGAAGACCCGGGATTTTACCAGGCTCGCCGCGCGTTTGGATTCGCCGGGGCAACCGTCGTTCCAAGACCTGTTGATCGGGAGGGGATCACGATCGCGCGGCCGTCGAAACAGCGCTCGCCGAAAATCATCTACGTCACTCCTTCTCATCAATTCCCGCTCGGCATGACGATGAGTCTCTCGCGAAGAACGGCTCTCATCGATTTTGCGCGCACGTGCGACGCTTACATTTTTGAGGACGATCATAACTCGGAATTTCGTTATACCGGTCCCCCGCTCCCTTGTTTACAAGGGCTTGATAACGCCGGTCGTGTTATCTACGCAGGCACAATGAGCAAGGTCCTCTATCCCTCCTTGCGGCTGGGTTATATCCTGGCGCCGGAGCAATTAGTCGAACCGATGATCAAGATTCGGGCTGTGATGGACCAACATTCTCCCGCGATCGATCAGGCGACGCTGGCTCGATTCCTGACCGAGGGATTTTTCCTGAGTCACATCAAGCGGATGCGGAAACTGTATTCAGATCGAAGAGAATTTTTTATCGAACAATTCAATAATTTGTTAGGCAAGTACTTTATCCTGGAAGTGCCAGAAGCGGGGTTGCATTTCGTCGCCTGGCTACGCCGGAAGGAAGATTTACCCGCGATTACGCGAGTTTGCGGCGAGATCGGTATGAGGCCGTCGCCGTTGTCGTCCTGCTTTATGAAAGCCGAGCCAGAGGCCGCGCTTACCTTCGGCTTCGCGGCATGGTCGCGTGCGCAGATTCGCGAAGGTCTTAGCAAGCTCGCGGCGGCGATTAACTCAAAATTGAATTAACTAATTTCGGGCATTCGCTATCTCCAGCCAGGCGGTCTCTGACGAGCCGCACGTCAATCGTTCCGCCATTCTGAACCGGCGCGAAGAACCAGTGATTATCTCTGCTGGTAGAAGCTTTAAAAGTGAAATGGTCCGTACCAAATCTGCGAAGTGGCTCTGGTGGTGATTCACGGCCCGTCCCTAAAGTGTCGTCATGAAAAATCAACAAAGGACACAAATATGATAACACAATTCACAATCAAAAGCCCCAGCCGAATTCTTGTCACTGTTCTGATCGCTGTCTGCTGCGCAGCGACTCTGGCGCCCGTGCAGGCACAGAGGCCGGAAGCAACAAAGGCGAGACCGCAATATCAGGTATCGACCCTCCCCGATTTCGGCGGCACGAGTAGCGGCGGAAACAGCATCAATGACCAAAGCTGGGTGGCAGGCTATTCCAGACAGCCCGATAGGAACAGGCACGCTACGCTGTGGCGAAACAGTTTGCTCTCGGATCTCGGCACACTCGGCGGACTAAACAGCAGTGTCACATGGAACGTGAAGAATACCGCGGGAATCATCGTGGGTATTTCCCAAACTGCCACGCCGGAGCCGTTGGGGGAGTGGTGGA
>DATLPS010000026.1:0-11116 GCA_035535575.1 Candidatus Limnocylindria bacterium | reverse complement strand
ATGGATTGACAAGATTTGGATCGACGTGTTGAGCTACGCCGGCGATGTCAGATTGGAAGTTTGTCCACGAATAGGTGTCCGCGCGCGCAGACGCGGCCGTGAACATTGCTGCTGCTACCAAGAGCAGCCCGAATTTTGTGTAAGCGGAGGTTGTTTTCATAGATTTAATGATTGTGTTTTCTCGTATGGAGAATCGCAGCGATCATTGCCCGGCACCGCATCCCAAAAGTAACGCGATTGTTACTTTGTCCGGAGCGTTGTGTAGCTAACAGACCAGCGTGGTGTCTTAAAGACGGTCGCGCGAAGCGATTGTATATCCGACGTGCCGCATGGTGTGAATCAGCGGCGGATCACCAATCTTTTTTCGGAGCCGGCCGATGAAGACTTCGACCAGCTTCGTATCGTACTCATGCGAATGCTCCCACACGCGTTCGCAAAGCTCTGTGCGCGTGAAGACGCGGCCCGGCTCCCGCATCAGGACCTTGAGCAACATCGACTCACGCGGAGAAAGATCGATGCGTTGCGCGCCACGGTGAACGTTGTGGGTAGCCAGATCGAGGGTGAGATCGCCAACGCGCAAAGACATTATCGGTTCCTCGGGATAACGACGCCCGAGCGCGCGCACGCGCGCCAGCAGTTCCTGCATTGCAAACGGCTTTGGCAAATAATCATCAGCTCCAAGCTGCAACCCAGTGACTCGATCATCCACAGTGCCGCGCGCGGTGAGCAGCAATACACGGCTTGCGAGGTGTTGCGTGCGGAGGCGTTGCAACACTTGGAAGCCATCGATTCCAGGAAGACGGATATCGAGCACAATGAGGTCGAAAGACGTCTTTCTCACTTCTTTCAAGGCAGTTTCGCCATCGTGAACTGCTTTCGGATCGTGGCCAGCCTCGGTCAACGCAGAAGCGATTTGCCGCGCCACAGCGACTTCATCTTCGACGATCAGGACACGCATGGATTAGAAACGGATGGTAAACTGTGCAGCGAACAAATGATTGTCATCGCCAGGACTACTCGTTTCATGCTGAAAACCATACTGCAATTTTAACTGCATGTGTGGTGTGAAACGATAGGCTGCAGCGATGTCGATCCTGCCGAGGTCTGGACTCCAGTTAACGTTATGGCCGTAGCCATCGCTGATCGTACTGAAGAGTTGCTGATTCCAGCGAATCGCTCCGAATAGCTGCGGGGTAAATTTGTATTTCGCTTCGATGTAATAAGCGAATGTGTCTGCATTTCCCACTCGAGGCACTTCGAAGCGGGCTTCGTAGAACTCGGCCCAAAGTTGCAGATGGCGCCAGGCAAAACTGACGTCCTGCCCGAGAACAAATTCGCGATAATCATCGATGTCACGTCCCGGCGGCAGCGTCGGTTCGGCTTCGCGCCGAAAGTACGGGCCTTCGCTCGCTGACAATCCAAAGTTCCACGCCTCGTTAGGGCGGAACCCGAAGCGCCCGCTGAAAGTCGGATTCTCGAAACCATTCTCGGTGACATACCACGATTCCGGGCGCGACGAGAGCGACGCATTCTTCATTTCAACGGCGTAATCAAATTTGCCAAGTTGACCGGAGACAGAAATGCCGCTCGCGTAACTAGGTCCCCAGATTACCGGATTAAACGCGTACTTCCCATAGTAGTAGGGAAGGTAGAGGAACTCCAACGGTGAAAAGGCGGCGTATTTATCCTCAATGGCCGTGACATTTTCATAAACCAACGGCGCGTTGATGAATGGATTCTCCCAGGAGAGATGCCGCGGAACCCAATTGCCCACGACAGTGGCGAACTTTCCAATTTGCACCGTCAAGCGGCCATCTTCCCACGGCGTGACACGCAATGCATATTCATCGAGACGAATCTGAGCGCCCTCATCGCTTGGGTCAAAACCGCGATCGAGCCGCGATTGTGCAAAGAAATAAACCTGCGATCCGATTTGTGCGTCGAGGAAGAGCGTTAAACGCGGGTTGAACAGAGTATCGATGGTGCTGTTAATGAGACCGGGCGCGGGTTGTTCGAAGTGATAGATCTCCAAATCGAGTGTGCCGCTCAATCGGGCGCGCAGATTGTCTTGAAATGCGGAAACGGTCAGCCCCGTGTCCAGCCGGTCGAGAAAATCATCAACATCAAAAGCGCACGCTGTGCAGGCAAAAACGCACAGACTGAGCGCGCGCAACTTCATGCAACTGCATTAACACCGTTCACAGCAGGAAAGCGCACTTCAAATTCAGTCCAATCATTTTCCGAACGCACCAAACGCAAATCGCCGCCATGCAGCCGGGCCAGCTCGCGCGCCAAATTCAACCCGATCCCGTGACCAGAGGCCGCCGAGGGAGTCGAGCTGTGATGAAACCGCTCGAAAATATTTTCACCGGGCGGAATTGTGCGGCCCGTATTCCCGATAGTCAGCATAACGTTGTGGCTGTTGCCGTGTCCGCTGACCCGGATTCGGCCACCCGGACGATTGTACTTACGCGCGTTCTCCAGGAGATTTTGCACAATGAGTGAGGTGTAGCGTTTTTCGCCGGCCACAAACAGACCGGATGGGAATTGCTTCTCGATTTTTACATCCGGCGAATCTGGAAGCGCGCCAAGATCGTCCAGCCACTCGTCAACCACCTTGCTGAGATCTACCGGTGTCGAGGCGATTTGAAGATGGCCAGCATCCATGCGTGACAATAGAAGCAAATCGTCGATCACGCCCGTCAAACGATGCGTCTGATGAAGCAGAGCGGAGATCTGTTCGTAAACCTCCGGCTTGAAACCTTCACGCGCTAGCAAGGATTCCAAACCGAGTCGAAAAACGGTGACCGGGCTTTTCAGCTGATGGGAGGCGTCGGCAGAATATCTTGTGGATCTCTCCAGTTCTTCAGTAGTCGAAGCGAGGGCGGCTTCGGCGCGTTTTCGTTGTGCGCGATCCTCTTTCGAATCCAGCGCCAGTTTTTTTACCGGGGCCGATAGCCGCAGCGCGACCAGATGGCTTGCGACGAAACCGCCTAACAAAAGCAACGCGCCGGCCCCACCAATTTGCCAGCGGAGGCGATGCAACTGTGCCAGTGAATGGCTGAGCGGATAAACGCAAACTTCATAAGCAGGCGGAAAGAGCGAAGCCGGGTTGAGCCGCTTATAAAATAAGAGCTGTGGTGCACCACCAACCTCCACGCGAAAATAGTTTTCGCCAAGGTCAGAATTGACGAGCTCACCTGCTAATTTGTCATTCAGCGATGCTTCGGTGGATCCGGGAAGCGCCCGCAGATGCAGCTGGCCGTTCACCCAGATTCCGCTCTTCATTCCGCTGTGTTTATCTTCGAGCTCAAGTGGTTTGAACCCGATCACGAGCGCAGAAATCACATCGCCGGTGTCGGTCGAGAAAATCGGCACAGCTATTACTTCATCGATGGTTTCGCCGCCGCTTTGGGTATTTTCCTGGATGTAGCCGATTTGCTGCGTGTCCGGCAATTTGTTCAGGGCGAGTAGCGCTTCCGTCGTCGCGTCCAGCTCCCCAACATCGTAAGGGTTCAGCGGCTTGATGACCGCGCCTGTGCTGTCGAGGAAGCGATAAAATTTCGCAGGAAGCCATTGTGCTCGTTGCTCAGGAAGCAGTTCCTCCCCTTCCATTAAATCGCGCAGCTCATCCTTGGCGCTCGGATACAACAAATCGATTGCATTGTCCTCGATGGCCGCGTGAATCCGCGGCTTGGCCGCGAGCACATTGCAGCGGTCCGCCAGCGCAGCGTGGCGAAGCTCTTCGAGTTGGTGCAGCGAAGAAAGTTCGGTCTGAAAAATTTGCTGCAAATTTCGTTTCGCATCCGCTGTGACCTTGCGCTGTGCCAGATAAAAACCAAGGGCGGTCAGCGTTGCTATGACGATCATCATGGCAGTGAACAACCGGGTGCGAAAACTCGCCGCCTCTTTGTCCCGTGCCTTAGCCGCGGAGCTCATTGAAAATCAACGTGGAGCGTTTCCCCACTCTTCAACTCCACAGGCTTTTCTCGCGTAGTCCTGCTATCGATCCACGCCTTGAGTGTGTAGTGACCTGCAGGCACGCCATCTAATCGGAAGTGTCCACTCGTATCTGTCATCACAAAATACGGCGTATTCAAAACGAGAATCAGCCCCCGCATGTGTTCGTGAATGTCACACCGAAGTATGACGAGGCCTGGCTTGTCGAAGACTTGCGTCGGGATCGGTCGCTCATCCGGTCGATAACGCCCAAGATCAAATCGTTTGGCAGGCGAGTAGGAAAAAATATTGTGATAAGTGTCATCGAGATTTGGAAATTCCACCTTGGTCCCCACCCGCACCGGCAGGAGCAAAGGAACGAACGTCAAATCTTTTTGTGCCACCTGTTTCGCTGGCGACAAACTTGAAGGCGGGAAAGCACCGTCGAGATAGACCACCGCCAGCGGCGGCTGGGTGGACAGAACTCCGCCTTTGGTGACGATCTCGTAGCGCTTCGCCTGAACCGGAGCCGAATGCGACTTCGGGAGGTCCACATGTCCCTCCACAGCGGCGCTCGCCAAAAGTGCAACGGGAAACGCCGAGCAAATCGCGTTCAGACATAGCAAGCCCTGCAGGCGCATTTTCTCAGTAGTTTAGCAGGTGTTTCATCGAACGAAAACTGCACGACCTACCCGCGCAGTCTGCACGATCGCCCTGGTTATATTTTCGGTTTAGCCGCTGCCATTGCGGGCAGCGTGAAAAAGATTGTTGCGATGAGACTCCAGAAAATCCCAATCGCGCATGCAATGCCAAGGCCGGTCAGCGCTGGATTTCGCGCAAGGGCGAGCGAACCGAAACCGCTCACCGCTGTTAATCCTGCAAGTACGACCGGCTTTAACACACCGGCAACATCGTGCTCGATTTCGCGCGTCTTTTGCCAGACCAGCACGACGTATATCCCATAGTCAACGCCGATCGCGAGTACGAGGCGGAACGAGAGCACATTCAGCAGATTGAGATCAATGTGCAGCAGTTTCATCGATGCGACCATTGCTCCGATGCCGAATGCGAGTGTGATGACCTGGATCAGCCATAACCTAAAATCACGGTACAAAAGCGCCAGCAATGATACGTCAAATATGGCCATAAGCGCGCTGATGATGAGAAGTTGATGGTGCGACCATGGCTGGAGATCGGCGAGCGCATAACTCCAGCCCGAAATAATCATCTGCACACCAGGCACCGCCAGATCGCGTCCCAGCTCTTTGCTTTGCGTGTGCGTTGCGACCGGCTGATTTGTTGTAACAAATCCAGTTGTCAGTAAGGGGTCTCGCCCGAAGTAGCGGTCTACTAAAAACCACCAGCTCGATGATTGCGGCAATTTCGTCCGCCAGTCTGGCAGGGGCACTTTTGGATCGGTAAGATGCTGCAGATCGTCGAGCAACGTGAACGCCGGCGTGAATGAATCGCGGCTGAATCCTTCGGAATCCAGTGTTTGCTCCAGTGTTTCGCGCGTCGCTTGAAAATTAATCGTGCTCAGGCGCTCTCGATTTGCCTGCATCCAGTCTGGTGAAACGCAAAGCGCCGCGGGCGTAGAGAAGCTTTTGATTTTTCCGGTTGCCTGGAGTTGCCGCAAACGCGCGGAAATTTTTTGCCAGTAATCGTGCAGTTCCTGCGGAGTCGCTCCGCGGACAATCGCCAAAACCGGTTCCCAATGGACGGTCATTTTGTGCATGATTTCCTCAAGGGCGCGACTCGCACCAATGTTTTTTGGCTGCAGTGAACGTGTGCTCGCTTGAAAGTGGAGCGGGGGAATCGGCGAAAAGCCAATCGCGGTCAGCAGCAACAAAACCGCGCCCGACGAAATCAGCATGGGTGCGGGTTTGCGCACAGTCCAGCGCACATATTTTCTGACGATGTCGAAGAGCCAGTCACGACGGACTACCGCCTGTCGCTCGCGAACGAACAGGAACAAAATCGAGCACATGAACAGACCCGCCACGAAAATACCAATCGCAATTAGCATACCGAGTTGCGAAAAACTCATGGCACCACTCAGCACCAGCGCGAGGAAGCCAACCGCCGTCGTGAGCGCGCCGAAGAAAACCGCGCGTCCAAGTTTTGACACAGAGGTGGCAATGGCTTGCTGATGCGTTTCTCCGTCGGCACGCGCTTGGTCATAGCGTCCGATGGTGAGAATTGCGAAATCGACGCCGAGTCCGACGAGAATCGCGCAGAAGCCGACGCTGACCATGCTGAGTCGTCCAAACAGGAGCTGGCCGGCTGTGAGTGCAATTAAACAAGAAAGGAGAAGGCAAAATGCGATGCCCGTGAGTGCGGAAAGCATTCGGGGAAAACCTGCGAAGAAAATCGCGCCCACCAGTACCACTGAGCCGAGTAACGTCGCGACCACGTCGTAGCGCATGCTCAATGAAATTTCTGATACAAAGGCTGGCCGCCCAGTGATGAGAACTCGCAGCGGGCCGCCATTCCATCCCTTCGCTGCGGTCTTACGAAACTCGTTTACACGGCGCATCAAGCGTTGGCATTCAAACGCGCTGACGGATGTTTGGTTGCTCACAACCAGAAAAATTCGCATCGTGCGATCTGGCGACGTGAGCGGCTGCTCCTGTTCGATTATCGTGCTTTCCGCAAAAGGCTTTAGGGCCGGCGCAATCAGGCCGAGCGGATCGAACGAAAGCTCGAACTCCGGCCGCGGCGAGCCTGCTTCGATCTGTTGGTGCAAGCGATGAAGACGATCGCGAATTTTCTGCGGTTGCAGAATCAACATCGTCTGGTCGAACACGCGCGGTTCCAGGTTGAGAAGGAGCGGCACCGCCATTGATTGAAGATCGCGAATGCCTTCGGGCGTGACCATGGGCGAGCCTGCAAGCACACGCGCGCACCAGGGTTGCTGCCGCAAACGTTCGGCAAACATCGGCGCGAACTCCTCCAGTTTATCGACATCATTTGGATCGCACCGAAGCGCGAACGTTAGCTCCCGCGTTTGCTCGAAATCGCGATCATAGATTTTAAGGCCTTGCACCGATGAAAATTTGCCGGGCAAGACGTTGAAGACTTCGGAATCAAGTCGCAACGATGTGATGAGAATCGAAATGCAAGCGATCGTGACCACCGCCACGCCGAACCAAACCAACACGCGTTGGTGCGTAATCGTCCTGGCGATGAAATTGCTGATGCGCATGAGCAAGCCAGCATTCAACACGATTCAGCACGAACATGCCAATGTTGCTGGTGGCTCGGCGAACCGGGCGCGGGCAGACGAGTTACTGGTTCTCTAAAGATGCGCTGAGGACAGCGCACACTACAGCCAGCGATGTTGTAGCCCCGAAGGCTTTCGGGGCTGTCCTTAGCGGAGAACGAGAATCAAAACCGGAATAAGAACGTCTCGTTGCCGTTGATGTACCGCAGCGTTTTCTGATCTCGCGCGTGAATAAATTGATCACGCAACGCGAGCCAGCCGCGCAGCTCTGGCGGCGCTTTCTCTACGGGACCAGACCAGCCCTGCCGTGCAAATGCGCCTTGGACTTCAGCAAAGCTCGAATCTTGTCGCAGAGACAATAACGTTATTCCTGGTCCTTTCGAAACAATCAATTGGAAGTCGCCAGTTCTGGAAAAGCGGACGAGCGCCTCGCCAATCAGCATTGTTGTTGGGGTTCGATACATCAACTGGCCGGTCTTGGTCTGCCAATCTGCCGTTGGCTGAGAAAATTCATGAGATGAAATAGTTGCGCAACTTGTTACGCATAACGAGGTAATCGCCAGAGCGAAAAGAAATTCTAACCCAATGGGGCAGCCATTAGAAGCCAGACGAGTAGCATGGCCGCTAGGCGCCAGCTGATCCGCCTCGCCCCTTTGCAAAAGGGGAGACGACTGAGGTGAGGGGATTGGCAGTTCCGGGTTACTCACAGCGCGCCGAACCCTCACCCTACCCTCTCCCTTGTTCAAGGGAGAGGCGAAAAGCACAGCTTCTGCGCTTGCAAATAATCGCCGTGCCTAACTCATCACATCGCCCTCGCTGTTTCAGCAGCCGCCGACGCTTCTTCTTTCTTTGGCACGAGCGTGAGCCTGGGCGCAATCGGATGATGGCGTTGCAGCCAAACCAGAAAATAAAAGACCCACATCCGCCAGCGGATTGGAAAACTGTTGCCGACATTTCCACCGAGCACTGCGTTCACGGCTGGCGCAAGCCCGAGCACATTGCGCGGCGCCAGGAAGACTTCGATGAATTCCTTTGTGTACCAAGCATTGACAAAACGAAGATAAACATCCATCGCGCGGTTCACCGACCGCTCGTAACGGGCGAACAGCCGTTTCGTGTTCCGTGGACGCTCGAGCACTTCGTTCAGAACATCTGCGCAGCGTTCGCCGCTGAATACCGCGAGAAAGACGCCGCTGCTAAAGATCGGATCGATGAACCCGGCCGCATCGCCTGCAAGCAACCAACGTTCGCCGTGTAACCGGCCGCTCCGATACGAGAAATCTGCTTCCAGATAAACTTGCGACACGCGCCGGGCGTTTGTCATGCGTTTGGCGATGATTGGCTGTTCGGCCAATGCCTGTTCGAGAAAATCTTCGGCGCTCAGTTTTGACTTGCGAAAAGTTTCGCTGTCGAGAACCACTCCGACGCTGGTACGCTCGGCGGTGAGTGGGATCAACCAGAACCACCGATCAATCGCACGCAGCAAAACTGTCAGCGTGCCGTCGATTCCCTCTGCGCGCCAGACGCCGTCGTAATGCGCAAAGATCGATAGCTTTTGAAGATGCTCGTAAGTCTTTTTGATTTTGAATTGTCTGCCTAAGACCGAGGTGCGACCGCTGGCGTCAATGAGGTAACGCGCCCGAATTGGATGAGACGAGCCGTTGCTTCTGACCGCCAGCTCGACCTCGTCCTTCGAGAACTGGACTTGATCAACCGAAGTCTGTTCGTGGACTTCCGCGCCGCATTCGGCAGCATGATCCAACAGAACCTTATCGAAATCACCGCGTGTGACCTGATAAGCGTGATCAGTCTGCGAACGGAATCCATCCTTGAAGTAAAACTTGGTTCCAGGTTCCGAGCACGCGCCGAGGATTTCGCCACCAAACTTTTTCATGAATCCGGCGCGCGAAAATTTTTCGTTCAGCCCGAGGCGGGTAAACGCTTTCATGCTGAATGGCAGCAGGGATTCCCCGATGTGAAAGCGTGGAAATTTTTCGCGCTCGAAAACGATCACGCGCCATCCGGCTCGAGCGAGTAGCGCCGCAGCAGTACTGCCCGCCGGTCCGCCTCCGATGATCGCGACGTCGTATGTGCTGCTGCTCATCGTGCGTTGAGCTTAGCAAATTTTCGACGCTTTGGTAGCGCACGCCCGTCCTCTACCAGCAGCCGCCAGCGCGGGATCACCAGTTTGTGCTAACGTCTGCAGCGGAAAATGAAGCTGATCGATCGATTTATTAGCCGCGAGCTGATCGTGAACGTTTTGTTCGCCATCGCCGTGCTGAGCCTGGTGCTCGTCGTCGGAAATATTTTTCGGAAACTTCTTCCGCTGCTGGTGAATCATGACGTGCCGATGGAATACCTGATCACCTTCATCGCGTATATTTTGCCGTTCTCACTGATCTTCACAATTCCATGGGGATTGTTGACGGCGATCCTGCTCGTGTTTGGGCGGCTCTCCGCGGACAATGAATTGATCGCGCTGCGATCCAATGGCGTGAGTATTTCTCGAATTTGTATTCCACTGGCTGGGGTCGCGCTTGTTTCAACGGTGATTTGTCTCTGGCTCAACGTGGAGGCTGCGCCGGCCGCGCAGGAAAAGTTGCGCAGCACCATTTTCGACCTGGCCACGCGAAATCCGATGGCGCTTTTCGGAAGCGATCAGGTCATTGACCAATTTCCCGGGCGCAAGATTTACGTCGGAAAAAAAGAGGGCAACAAGCTGGAGAACATTACCGTGTTCGAGCTGAACCAGAATTCGTTGCCGGTGAAGGTGACTTACGCGCGCACCGGAATGCTCGAAGCGGATTTGGTGAACAAACAGATTCTCATGCATCTCTATCAGGCGCGTTATCAGGAACGCGATCAAAAGAACCCGCTCGATCTGCGAAAGATTCGGGACGGAATTAACATGCTCGAAGGCACCCTGCCTATCAGTCTCGACGAGCTTTACGAGAAACAGAAAAAACGGCCAAGCCGTTCCGCATTGTCGATCGAGCAATTGCTCGAGCAGTTAAAAAGTGAGAACAAGCGGGAGCGCAGCGCCAGTCGCACCGAAATCAATAAGCGCTTTTCGTTTCCGTTTGCGTGTGTGGCGTTCGCAATAATCGGGGTGCCGCTCGGCGTCACGGCGCATCGCCGGGAGACTTCGATTGGTTTCGCCATGGGTTTGATTGTTGCCACCACCTATTTTCTGTTCGTCATCATTGGCGATACGTTGCGCGGAAACCCGCAGGCGCATCCGGAGCTGCTTGTCTGGCTGCCGAATATTCTCTTTATCGTGCTGGGGGCATTTTTATTCCGCCGGCTGGCCCGACAATAGCCCGATCCTCATGTATCTAGTGTGACGATCGATCATCATTGGCATTCCGCTGTCGTATTCAATTGCTGACGGTCTCGCTGCTTGGATTCATCAGCTATGCGATCATCAAGGCGTTCAGCGGGCGGCCCCGCGAAATCAGTTGGCTGACTTACGTTCTCGCGATCGTGCTGGTGCTAAACTTCGTTTTTGTGCGAAGCCGAATGAGCTAGCCAAGCAAGGAGTTACTCGCAACCGGCAGCGCGACAGCTCAAGCTTCCTCCGGTTCTGGTCCGAGCGAGAGAGAAGGAGTCGCGCCCGATCTCACCTCTCGATGTTCGAAAATCGGAATGCGTGTTGAAAGTGTGTCCCACAGGTAAACAACCACGCAGCCCAAAACCACAATAGAGCCGTACGGACGAAGCTGCTTAAGCACGTCGATGGCTGGGAGCGTCGCCTGGAGCTTTTTGTCGATCAGCATCACGTGCACGATCATGGCCGTGCTGGCGATCGAGATAACGAAATGAATGATGCTCAGTCTGACGCTGACTCCAAGCGCCACGGCACTGACAACCGCACCCCACATCAGGTAACGCTCATGCATCTGACCGAGTAGTGCGAACATCAGCAGCCAGGGCGCGGCGATCGCAATCAGCGCG